>NZ_JAQWYD010000101.1:0-53935 GCF_029254145.1 Lentibacter sp. | reverse complement strand
CATCAGGCTCCACAATCAGCGCGCGCGCCAGCAAAACCCGTTGCATCTGCCCGCCCGAAAGCCCCTCAAGACTGCGCCCCTTGAGAGCCCTCACACCAACACGCTCCAAAGCCCGCTCCGCCGCGGCCTCACTGACACGCCGTGGCACATTGAGAAAGCGGCGCACTGTCATCGGCAGGCTCGCCTCAAGCTCAAGTTTTTGCGGCACATAGCCAATCGTCAAGCCTGCCGCATGGCTGACCTCGCCGCCATCAGGCTTCAGAACCCCAGCCAACATGCGCAGTAAGGTCGATTTGCCTGAGCCGTTCGGTCCCACAATGGTCACGATCTCACTGGGATTAATCGCAATGTTCACGCCTTGCAAAACAACATCACCGCCAAAGCTCTTGGCAAGCCCGCGTGCCTCAATCAAGCTCATGCGCCCGCCTCCGGAATACATTTGGGGCAAAGCCCTTCCGCCTCGATCACCAGAGACTCAATCTGAAACCCAGCCTCTCCTGCGCTTTGGCCAAACGGCCCTTGGCTCTCTGTTTCGGCAACGCGCCCACAGTCACGGCAGATCATAAACGCTGCGTCATGCGCTCGTCCGGGGTGGGCACAAGCGACATAGGCGTTGAGCTTTTCAATACGGTGCACAAGCCCTTGCTCAACCCAAAAGCCAAGCGCACGATACGCCACAGGCGGCTTTGAGCCAAGGCCTTCCGCCGCCAGCCTTGCAAGAACATCATAAGCGCCCATCGCCTCATGCGCCTCAAGCAAGATCTCCAAGACCCGCTTGCGCACAGGCGTCAGTTGCAGCTTGCGCGCAGCACAAAGAGCCTCTGCCGCCGTCATCGAGGCCGCTTTACAACGGGTATGATCATGCGTGCCAAAGCCCATCAGAGGGGCGCGCGGCGCCTTTTTGGAATTCATATCTTGACTCATGTTGTTATGTTATAACATATCTCCACTAACGTCTACTCAAGTTTTTGGAGTCCCTATGCTAAAATATCTGATCACCACAACCGCCCTTTTCGCAACACCCCTCACCGCAGATGCCTTGCGCGTTGTCGCTGACATCCCACCCTTGCATAGCCTCACCGCCCAAGTCATGGGCGATCTCGGCACACCTGAACTCCTCACACCAGCAGGAACATCTCCCCATAATCACGCCCTGCGCCCCTCCGAGGCCGCTCGGCTGCAAAATGCTGATCTTCTGGTCTGGGTAGGCCCGCTCATGTCGCCATGGCTCGGCAACGCCAAAGCAGAAATGGCCCCCGATGCAGCCAGTATCGCGCTGATGGAAACCCCGGGCACACTGCGCCTCGACAAACGCGGCGCACATGATCACGATCACGACCATAGCGAAGAAGAGCAAACAGAAACCAAAGACAGCCACGATCATGATCATGCCGATCAGGCAGAGCATGCCGATCACGATGACCACGCAGATCATGAAAATCACGGCGATGATCACGCAGAAATGGAAACAGACAAAGTCCGAAAAGACGCCCACGTCTGGCTCAGCCCCGACAACGCCATGGCCTGGCTGCCGATCCTTGCAAAAGAGCTCGCAAAACTCGATCCAGCCAATGCAGAAACCTACCGCGCCAATGCAGCAACAGCCGTCGACGCGCTCAAGCAACAAGTCGCCACGACTGAGGCCCGCCTTGCGCCCCTTTCAGGTGGTGAATTCCTCACAGCCCATGACGCCTATCAGTATTTTCAGGCCCGCTTTGGCCTCACGTCCCACGCTGCTGTCTCAGACGCCGATGATCAGGATGCAGGTCCAGCCCATTTGCGTGCGCTGCTCACAGAAGCGCCAGATCTTGGCTGCTTTGTGATTGAACCCAGCACCCCGAAAGCAAGTGTCACATTGGTGACCGAAACATTGAATATCCCTGCCGTCACCATCGATGGCCTTGGCGCTGCTCTGCCCCTTGGCGCCGACCATTACAGCGCGTTGATGGAGCACCTCACATCAGGGTTCGAAAGCTGCCTCACACGCTGATCAGCCTTCTTCTTTTCAGAAATATCCCGGGGGAGAGGTTTCAAAAGCCCCTTGGTTTTTGAAACCGAGGGGGCAGAGCCCCCTCGCCTCAGTCGGATTTTCGCAAAGCGGAAATCCGACCCCCTCAGCCACGGCCCGCCGCGATCTGGCAGAGCATTTCAAACATGATCGACACACCGAGAAACGCCGTGCCGCCGCTTGCATCAAACGGCGGCGACACTTCAACAAGATCCGCCCCGACAATGTTCACGCCGCTCAGACCACGCACCACCTGTAACGCTTGATAGGAGTTCGGGCCGCCCACTTCGGGCGTGCCTGTTCCAGGCGCAAAGGTCGGGTCGACAAAGTCGATATCATAGCTCAAATAGGTCGCACCCGTTCCTGCAATCTCGCGCGCTTCGACCATAACGTCCTCAGGCCCACGCGCATGAAACTCCTCGATCGGGACAATCCGAATGCCCTCGGCCTTGGCAAAATCACGGTCCTCGGAGTCATACTGCGTCCCACGTATCCCAATCTGGATCACGCGCTTGGGGTCAAGCAACCCCTCCTCACAGGCCCGCCGAAATGGCGTGCCATGGGTATACATCGTCCCATCAAAATAAGAGTGAAAGAGATCGGTGTGGCTGTCAAAATGGATCATCCCGACAGGTGCTTTTTCCGCCACCGCCCGCAAGATCGGCAAGGATGAAAGATGATCTCCGCCCGCGGTCAACGGCAAGATACCAGCCGCAATCACATCCTTATAAAACGCGGTGATCCGCTGCATCGAGTCCTGAATATCCGCAGGGTTCGGCCCGACATCACCAAGATCAGCGCAGTTCATCGCCTCAAACGGACGCACTCCGCTCACGCCATGCTCCGCGCGGATCATTGTCGAAGCATCGCGCAACTGGCGCGGCCCGTGGCGTGGGCCGGGGCGGTTCGTTGTTCCGCTGTCCCAAGGCACCCCGATGATGCCCACATCGACATCCGCCCAGCGCGCGTCACCGCGCGGCAGATGCGGCAACCGCATAAATGTCGGAATGCCCGCAAAGCGTGGCAGGTCCATCCCCGACACTGGCTGAAAAAAATGATCGTTCATGTTCGCTCCTTAAGTCTCTTGCGCGCGGTCACTGCCCCGTCGCCCTGTTCTTCTATCCGCTCGATTGCGGCCAAGATCGGCTCATAAGCCACAGCCATATGATACGCATTCGCGTGCAAAAGCGTCTCGCTGTCCACAACCCAAGCGACATGCCCTTTCCAAAACAGCAAATCTCCCCGCCGAAGCGCGGCATCCTCGGCAAGCGTCTCGCCCAGCGCGGCTTGTTGCATGTCGCTGTCCCCGCCACAAGCGATCCCGCAGGCGGTGCACCCCGCCTGCACCAGACCCGAGCAATCTATCCCGAAGGACGAGTTCCCCCCCCAGAGGTAAGGCGTCCCGAGCAATCGCTCCGCCACAGTCACAGGGTCGTTCTCAGGCTCCATACCGCTCAAGTGCACCAGAGGCACAAACCCTTCAGGCACCTTCGCAAAGCCTTCCTGCTCGCGCAAAACGCGAAGACGGCTGCCCATGCTCAGGCTGGCGCGATCCGCACTTTTCATATCGGCTTGCGTATAAATATGCGTCGCCCGCGCGCTCACCACATGTGTCGCGTCACGCACTGCGCCAAGGCTCGCTTCACGCACATATCCGACATAGCCATCAAGCGCGCTCACGATATAAGCCCAGCCATCAAGCTCCTCCAAGACAGTCACAGCCTGCCCCGCCAGAAGCTGACGGTCCCGCTTGCCGTCTGGCGCACGCAACAGATCCACCACAGGCAACATCACTTGCCTGGCCTGCCCTTCTACAAATTTCTCCGCCTCGACTTGCCCCTGCAAGTGCGCAGCAGCGACTCGACCGTTGTTTGGCGTGGTGCGGCGGTCGCTCATAGCTTCAGCATCACAGGCAGCGCCTCAAGCAAGGCGCGCGCCGCCATGCCCACGCCCCCCTTGGGCCGCGCTGGCTTGGCTGCAGGGTTCCAGCCATACACATCAAAATGCGCGTAGTTTATCTCACCCGCAAAGCGCCGCAAAAAGAGCGCCGCCGTAATACAGCCCGCAAACCCCCCGCTTGGCGCATTGTCCAGATCCGCAATCCCGGGTTCAATCATCGCCTCGTAAGGCTCCCAAAACGGCAGCCGCCAAACAGGGTCTTGCGCGCGGGCGGCGCCTGCCTCCAAAGCGCTCACAAACGCGGAATCGTCGGAAAAATACGGCGCCAGATCAGGCCCGACAGCCACCCGTGCCGCGCCTGTCAACGTCGCCATAGAGATCATCAAATCTGGCGTATCCTCTGCACCAAAGCTTAGCGCATCCGCCAGCACAAGCCGCCCCTCGGCATCTGTGTTGTTGATCTCAACGGTTAGCCCCTGACGGCTCGTCAGAATGTCACCAGGTCGGAAAGCATTGCTGCTGACAGCGTTTTCCACCGCAGGAATCAACACCCGCAACTGAACCTTCAGCCCCAGCGCCATAATCATCTCAGCCAGCCCCATAACAGTGGCCGCGCCGCCCATGTCCTTTTTCATCAAGGCCATGGAGGCCCCCGGCTTGAGATTCAGCCCGCCAGTATCAAAGCATACCCCCTTGCCCACAAGCGTCAGCTTCGGGCCTATCTCTCCCCAACGCATATCAATCAGCCGTGGCGCTTGGTCGCTCGCGCGGCCCACCGTATGAATCAACGGAAAGTTTTCGTCGAGCAATGCTTCGCCGCGGATGACGTGAAACTGCGCCCCATGGGCTTGCGCCAAAGCACTCGCCGCCGCTTCAAGCGCAACAGGCCCCATGTCATTGGCTGGTGTATTGATCAGATCGCGGGTCAGCGCTTCGCCCTTGGCAATTGCCTCGATGCGCGCGGCGTCCACACCCTCAGGCGCCACAAGCTGCGCTGCAGGGGCTTTCGCCTCAGCATATCGGTCAAAAATATATTGCCCCAAAAGCCAGCCAAGCGCCTCTGTTTCAAGCTGTGCTCCCGCAAGGTCACTCACCAGCTTGTATGTCCCCCGAGGCAGCTTGGCCGCAGCCCCCGCCAAACCAAATCGCGTCCGCTTGCGTGCCGCCGCTGTCCCGTAACCCGCGATCGCGCAGAGCATACTTCCATCCGTGGCTGGGACGGTTAGCGCCTCGCCAAGTGCCGCCTCAAAGCCTGACTGCAACACCCAAGCTTTGGCCGGCGCACTCTGGCGCGCAAGCCAGCCGTCAAATGCCTCGACCTCCAAAAGATAAAGCGGAATCGCGTCGGCATCGGCTGGGGCAAATTTCAAATCCACGGGTGAGTATCCTTTGGCTGGTTTCTGACGCCAGCCTAGAGCAACTCACAAAGAAGAGCGAACCACATTCTTATATCTCAGATCGAAAGATCTTGTAACTGCCAGATTTGGGTGAGTGAGCTCTCTCCCATCCGCATCAGCCGCTGAAGCACGGCCGCCAGCGCCGTGCCATCATTGGCATCAACACAAGCCAAAACATCCCCCGCGACGCGTGCCAGCGTGCCCATTCCGATCTGCCCGGCAATCGCGCCCATAGAGCGCACAGTCTTACGCATCTCGGCAATTTGCCCACTCCGATAGAGCCTGTCTGTCTGCGCGAGTTTCACAGCCAGCTCTTCCATCGCGCGACAGACCACATCTTCAGCCGCAGAATCGCCAAGCTCCTCATAGAGCTGCTCTAGTTTCTCCGCATCAAGCTGAGCAGGCTCGCTCATCGCAAGCATCGTTACCTGTTTCATTGTCTCACCCTTTGGTTCTTGCCCCACGGCAAGCGTCAATATGGCAGGCAATCCCTCGCAATTGGTTTATCGCCAAGCGCCTTTTCTCTCGAATTCTTTGACAATGCAGACTATTCAGGACTCCAAGACAGCCCAAACGCAACGGACAAGACGATCATGCACACAACAAAACCACTGCCCCAGTATCTCGTTCAGCGTTTCCAAGGCTGGAAAGCCACCACCTATACAGAAAATGAAAGCTGGTATCGCCGCCTCGCCGATGACGGCCAGCACCCGCGCGCCATGTTGATCACATGTTGCGACAGCCGCGTGCACGCCACCTCGATCTTTGGCGCGGAGCAGGGCGAATTCTTCTTGCACCGTAACATTGCAAATCTCGTGCCGCCCTATAAGCCCGATGGCGCCCAGCACGGCACCTCCGCCGCGATCGAATACGCCGTAACCGTGCTCAAAGTCGCTCATATCATCATCATGGGTCACTCAAACTGCGGTGGCGTCGCGGGCTGCCTTGATATGTGCGCAGGCCGTGCGCCCGAACTTGATCAAAAAGAGAGCTTCGTTGGCCGCTGGATGGATATCCTGCGCCCGGGCTACGAGCGCATCAAGGACCTTCCTGAAGAAGACCAGGCCATTGCCCTCGAAAAAGAGGCTGTTCTCGTCTCTCTGCAAAATCTCAAGACCTTCCCATTCGTCGCCAACGACGTGGAAAGCGGTAAGATTTCAATTCACGGCCTCTGGCACAATATCGGCGAAGGCTCGATTGAAGAGTTTCTGTTCAAGGAAGGCAAATTCTGCAAAATCTGATTTCAAAATCAGCCCCTCGGGCAGTCACCTGACAAAAAAACTCAAGAAAACTCTTCCCTGAGCCGTTTTTTCGCTTATCTAGTTAAAAATTTGTGAAAAACGAGGGATACTATGGCCGAAATCCTAAGCTTGGCAGCCAACAATCTGCTGTCGCCCATTGTTCTATGCTTTGTCCTTGGCGTCGCCGCCTCGCTCGCAAAGTCTGATCTCTCCGTCCCTGAGGCCGCCGCCAAGGCGCTCTCGATCTACCTTCTCTTCGCCATCGGCTTTAAAGGCGGTGTCAGCGTTGCAGCCCACGGCGTCGATATGACCCTCGGCCTCAGCCTCGTCGCAGGCGTCATTCTCTCAGCGCTCCTGCCACTCCTTGCCTTCGCGCTCCTGCGCGCACTCTCAGGGCTCGACAGGCTCAACGCCGCAGCCGTGGCTGGCCACTATGGCTCGATCTCAATCGTGACATTCGTCGCAGCCACCTCGGTACTCGAAAGCAGCGGGATCGCCTCCGAAGGCTATATGGTCGCCGTCGCCGCCGCGATGGAGGCCCCCGCTATTCTCTCCGCCCTCTGGCTCATCTCGCGCGGCGAAAGTGGCCGCATGGACGCAAGCCTTTGGCGCGAAATCATGCTCAACGGCTCCATCGTGCTCTTGGTCGGCGCATTCTTCATCGGCATGATCACTGGTCAGGAAGGCTTGGATGAAATCTCAAGCTTCGTTGTCTCGCCCTTCAAAGGCGTACTCTGCCTCTTCCTGCTTGATATGGGTCTCGTCGCGGGCCGCGGCCTTGCCAAAGGCGGCAAGCTTCTCGGCTGGGGCAGTATCGCCTTCGGCGTCATCATGCCCCCCATCGGCGCAGCCCTTGGCCTGATTGCCGCGCTGATGCTCGGCCTCTCGCTTGGCGGAACAGTGCTCCTCATGACCCTCTCGGCCTCGGCAAGCTATATCGCCGTGCCCGCCGCGATGCGCGTGGCCCTGCCAGAAGCCAACCCGTCGATCTACCTCACGCTCTCTCTCGGCGTCACCTTCCCGTTCAACCTCGTGCTCGGCATCCCGCTCTATCTCGCGGTCGCCAGCTTTGTCTTCGGAGCCTGATCCATGCAAACCCACAAAGCCAAACGTGTCGAAATCACCATTGAAAAAATCATGCAGTCTCGCCTGTCGGACGCGCTGGTCAAAGCCGATGTCCACGGCTTCACAATCCTCCCCGTATATGGTGGCTCAGGCCGCTCAGGCCTCTGGGATCGCACAGGCCAAGTCGGCCGCGCCGAAGGTATGGTGCAATTCATCTGCATCGTGCGTGAAGAGCGTCTCGACGCCCTGCTCACCGCTGCCTTCAAAGTCGTGGAAAAGCACATCGGCGTTGTCAACATCACCGATTGCGAAGTCCTGCGCGCCGAGCGCTTCTAGGGGCGAGGCGTCTCTAAGCATCGGTCGGATTTGGCACAGCCAAATTCGACCGCCCTATCGCAAGACTTTCCCCTCTGGCCACTCAAGCTGATACTTTAGCGTCACAGATTGCTTGCTGCCCGCGCCCAGTTCAAACGCCCACGCCAGCACACCTTGCCTGTTGTCATAATTCTGCTCGCTCGGACGTGGGCTTGCCTGCCAGTCAATCGCAAGCTCCTCCTGCTCTGAGTAAGGCACACGGTCAAACAGCTTCACAGGCCAGCTCTGCCCCGTCAGGTTTTCCACTTCAAGGACAACCTCTTCGCTCAACTCAGTCGAGCGGCTAATCATCCCGCGATCCCCCTCGTTGCGCGTCACACTCCGCATCAAGCGCAAGCCGTCAATCGCTCCAAAGGGGATATCCGCCTCCGCGCCAGCAGGGACAACCTCATTCAAACTGCTCTGGCCCATAAAGCGCCCGTCGAGATAGAGGTTCATATAGGGCGTTGGAAAAATAAGCTCGCCCGTGTCGTTGGTGATACCCGCCATCATAAAGCCCGTGGCGTCATAGAGCGGCGCTGCAAAAGCCAGCACCTCTGCGTCTGTCTCCACAGTGCCAAGCGTAATACGCAAGCTGTCGGCGCGATTGGCCACACTTACGGGCTCTGGGTAGTCATAAGTCACAGCCAGCCCGTCATAGCTCGGCGTCGCCACAGCTGCCTCCGCCACAACCATCGGCTCCCCCGCCGCGTCCTCTTCCATGCGCGCAAGACTGTTCAGCTCGATCTGCTTGCTCTGGCGCGGCATGGCCACAGGCGGTTCCATCACCCCGCGCTGCCAGCCAAAAACCTGGTTCGGCTCGATCTGTTCGCTTGGCCGCACCGTCGAAAGCGTCAAGTTCACATCGGCCCAGTCTTCCCCCGTGCCTTGACGGATCATCGCGCCCCGCTCGATCGCCAACCGCCCCTCTTGCTTATTCAGGCGCATGTCATAGGTCGGCATCCAGCCGGCGTCATAATGCGTATAGGAAATGGTGATCACACCTTCCGCCGCACTCTCTGAACTGGCCGCAATGCTGAGCTGAACAGTCCCCTCGTCTTCGGTCTGCAGCGCTGCCAGCACCTGCTCTGCCGTCGCCAGAGCCTCACGCGCCCCCCTCAAGGACCGCTCTGCTTCATCGGCGCGAAACTTCGCATCAAAGCTCGCCTGCCGCGCCGCCAAACTCTCCTCACCGATCATCACAGCCAAGTCGCGCAGCGCGCCCGCATCCATGCCAGCGGTCTTTTCGCCCTCGCCCAGTCCCCGCAGAAAAGACACCCGCGCGTCGGCAGCCTCGCTCTCCAACCGGATCATCAAGACATCAGCCTCGCCCTTGCGCAATAGCGCCGAAAGCCGCTCCACCTCGGCCTTCGCCGCCTCGATTTCTTCGCTCACAGAGGCGTCTCGCGGCAGCACATAATCACTGCGCCCCGTGATTGCGCCCATCCGCGCGCCAGTCATTTCAACACGCACACGCGACAGGTCGGTCGAGCGCGGCAAATCCGTCAAGATAAGCTCATGCCCCCCTGCAGGCATCACATAAGGAACCCGTCGCACAATGGTAGCCCCCTGCGGATAAAGCGTGACGTCAGAGACATCACTTGTGAGCGGGATGATATCGGCCATAACAACCGAAGGAAAAAGAGACAAAACAAGAGCCGTAGCGCGCATGGGAACCTCCTAAATACCGCCCCACAAGACGCCAACACAGCCCGAGGCGCAAGCCCGGCCCCTCCATCACCTCCAAGCAGACAGCTTTCTAAGCAAGCCTCCGCCGACCGAATGTCTTTTTCTTTCCCAAAATATCCCAGGGGGTCTGGGGGACTGGTCCCCCAGCCAACTCGCGGTCTGTAGGAGCGCCCCCGCGAGCCGCTAAAAAGCGTTAAAGGGCATACCCCAAAAGGAGAAGGGCCAGCCTCTCAGCCAGCCCTCCCAAATCTCGTCTCAAAGCGCTTTTAGCCCTTTTTGAGAACCTCACGGCCCAACAGCTCGGCAATCTGAACCGCATTCAAAGCCGCGCCCTTGCGTAAGTTGTCTGACACACACCAAAGGTTCAGCCCGTTATCAATCGTGCTGTCTTGGCGAATGCGGCTGATAAAGGTCGCAAAGTCGCCGACACATTCCACAGGGCTGACATAGCCACCGTCTTCGCGTTTATCGATCACCATCACACCGGGCGATTCCCGCAAAATATCGCGCGCCTCGTCTTCGTCAAGGAAGTCCTCAAATTCGATATTGATCGCTTCGGAGTGCCCGACAAAAACAGGCACACGCACACAGGTCGCCGTCACTTTGATCGACTTATCGATGATCTTCTTGGTCTCTGCGACCATCTTCCACTCTTCTTTGGTGGAGCCGTCTTCCATAAACACATCAATGTGCGGAATGACGTTAAACGCGATCTGCTTGGTGAATTTCCTCGGCGGCTTATTGTCCGTCGGATTGTAGATGCTCTTGGTCTGGTCCCAAAGCTCGTCAATGCCTTCCTTGCCCGCACCCGAAACAGACTGATAGGTGCTCACAACAACCCGCTTGATGCGCGCGCGATCGTGCAAAGGCTTCAGCGCCACAACCATCTGCGCGGTCGAGCAGTTCGGGTTGGCGATGATGTTCTTCTTGGCATAGTCATGGATCGCCTCTGGGTTCACCTCAGGCACAATCAACGGGATCTCAGAATCATAGCGATAAAGCGAGGAGTTATCGATCACCACACAACCGGCCTTCGCAGCCTTGGGCGCATAGGTCTTTGTCGCTTCCGAGCCGACAGCAAACAATGCCATGTCCCAGCCCGCAAAATCAAACGTGTCCAGATCCGTCGTCTTCAGGGTCTTGTCGCCAAAGCTCACGTCCGTCCCGATAGAACGGCGGCTCGCCAAAACGGCGATCTTATCCACGGGAAAATGGCGCTCCGCGAGGATGTTCAGCATTTCACGACCCACATTGCCAGTGGCGCCGACGACAACAACGTTATAGCCCATCAAAAAGACTCCTTATGTCTAGGACATGGCCCCATAGCCCAGTGTGCGCCCAGAATAAAGAGCCTTAACGCGTTTCAAGCAAAACGTGCGCGCTCTGGAAGCCGATAGGCCGCCTTGGATTGTTTTTAGGCCTCAACTCTCCTGCGAAGCGCCTTAGTCGGTTCGATCCTGCGCAAAGACGTAAATAAAGAGCCCAAGTGCCACAAGGGCGCCATAAAAGACAAAAAGCGCCTGATAAGGCTCGGCAGGGCTAACAGCCCCCTCGGCCACACGCGTATAAAGCCGTCCCGTCAACATCTGCATCACACCGACCCCACCAATGGCAAAAAGGTTCATCAACGTGACCCCGCGGCCCACAAGGTGCGGCGGGAAAAACGCACGCCCATGCGCCATCATCATAGGAAAAGACGCGCCAAAAAATCCGATCATTGCAAAGATACCAACCGCGAGCCAAAGACTCTGCACCGAGACAAGCCCAAGCCAGAAACACCCCACCATCGACAGGATGTTCCCACCAAAAATCACCCATTTACGCGTGCCCAACAGGCGGTCAAGCGGCCCGTACGCAAAAGTCCCCGCAATCATCGCCGCACCCATCAAAAGCGTAACATTGCCGACAAGCCCGTCCCCTGCGCCAAAAACATCGCGGAAAAATGGCCCGATCCAAAGCCCTCGCGCCCCCGCCGCGGGCGCATATTGAAACGCCATCAGAGGAAAGACGAGCCAAAGCGCAGGCATCTTGAGCAAATCAAAAAGCGAGCCCGTCACATCGGACTGCGCCGCTTCCGGATCGCGGACAATAAAGAAAAGCCCCAGTGCTGTGAGCACGCTCACAACAGCCGTGCCGGCCACAACGGCCCGCCAGCCGAAGGCCTCTACCGCCAGCGTGGTTGGCAAAGCCGACGCAAGGTTGCCCACAGAACCAACACCCAGAATAACCGCCGCCAATGTGGCAAACACAGCCGCAGGATAGGTGCGCGCAAAGATATAGTAAGACGCCATCAAGACAGGCGAACACCCGACGCCAATCAAAAGCATCGCAATCGAGATATGCACAGGCGCACTCGCCAGAGCAAACACAGCCGCGCCGCCCCCGCCCCCGATCAACAACAAAACAGACGCTGTGCGCCGCGGCCCAACCTTGTCCAAAGCCCATCCCACAGGAATCTGCATCGCTGCAAAGGCCAAAAACCAAAGCCCCGAAGCCGTCGCCAGATCCTCAGGGCTCGCGCCGACATCGCGCTCCAGAACCTCAGTCAAAACTGCCAGAAACGCCCGATAAAACTGGCTCAACACATAAGCAAAACACAGCAAAATCAAATCAACGCGCATATCTCATGCCTTTCTAGCCCTTTTTCTTTCTAAAAATATCCCGGGGGTGTGGGGGCAGCGCCCCCACTTTGGTCGGATTCTCCGAAGGAGAATTCGAACTCAAATACACCGCCCGCCATCCACTTCCATACAGACCCCTGTGATCATGCTCGCCTCATCCGAGCACATAAAACAGGCCGCATTGCCGAGGTCTTCAGGCGTCGAAAATCGCCCAATTGGAATGGTCGAAATAAATTTTGCGCGCATCTCGGGCGTGTCCTCGCCCATGAAGCTTGCCAAGAGCGGCGTCTCCCCTGCAACAGGGTTGAGCGCATTGACCCGCACGCCATGCGGCGCCAATTCCACAGCCATCGCCTTTGTCGCCGTATTCATCCAGCCCTTGGAGGCGTTGTACCAGTTCAGGTTGGGGCGTGGGCTCACACCCGCAGTCGAGGCGATGTTCAAAATCGCCCCCGCGCGACGCTGCTTCATAAAGGGCGCAAGCTCATGCGCAAAAAGATAGACCGATTTGCAATTCACAGCAAAAACACGGTCAAACTCTTCCTCGCTCACCTCTTCCATCGGCTTGGGCAAATGGGTGACGCCAGCATTGTTCACAAGAATATCCACCTCACCAAAGACTTGTCGCGCGGTCGCGACAGTCGCAGCAACATCAGCCGACACAGCCACATTCGCCACATGTCCAAAAGACCCCTCCCCAAGCTCTTCGGCCATGCCCATGGCTCCATCGTGGTTGATATCCACAATCATCACCTGCGCGCCCTCTGCCGCAAACTTTCGCGCAATCCCTGCGCCAAAGCCGCTCGCGCCGCCCGTGACAATCGCTGTTTTTCCCTCAAGTCGCATCGCGTCTTCTCCCTATTCGCTCACCGACAAGACCAAGAGCGCCCCATGGCGCGCCTTGGGCTCCATCTTCATCACAACATCTAAAAAGAACTTACCCGCAGCACAGGCCTGCGCATTGCTGACCCTCTCAAGCCGCTCAAACGCCGCAAGCGCAGCCTTCGCCGTCGGGTCCGCCTCTGCCGCTGCGCTCAAAGCCGCTGCAATCTCCTCACTCACACGTTCCTGCATGGCTGGCGAAAGCTGCTTTGGCGCGCGCGTGGCACCCAGCTTGGCTGCCTTATACTGGATACGGTAGTATTCTTTCAAAGCAGGTGTATTGAGCCGCCCCGCCGTCTCTGCTGTCCGCCGCGCCACTTCGTTGGCAGGCAAGCGATTTTTAAAGATAAGGCCACAGTCCCGCCTGCCAAGCGCCTCGACCACAACTTGCTCGACCTTAAAGAAATAAACCAGCTCGCTGGGCGCAAGATGTCCCATCCCAAGGTCCAAAAGCGGCTGGAGCAGCCCCTGCGCCGCCTGAGCATTTTGCCAGTCGCCACGCCCTGCCGCCAATATGCGCTCTGCAATATGGTTAGCAATCTGACGGTCGCCCAGCATTCGCTTCATCTGCGCCATCGCCAAATCAAGGTTTTCCCCGGCATAGCCGCTCTGCTCAATAGACTCGCGCATCCCTGGCAAAGTTGGAATTTCACCCAAAATACGCACAATCTCTGCCTTGCTTGGCCCCTCTTGGGCAAAGCCTGTTTGCGCAACGAGCCCAAAGGCAAAAATCAGAGAAGCCAAAAACCTGCGCATCACACGCCCCATGTTATAAGGGTTTGATCATTGCCCGCCTGCGTGCCAATGGAAAGCACCAATTCAGCCATGAAACGCAGCGACAGTTTTCAGCGTGGTGAAGCCATACAGCGCTTCAAAGCCCTTCTCGCGCCCATGGCCTGACTTGCCCACACCGCCAAAGGGCAGCTCCACACCACCGCCCGCGCCGTAATTGTTGAGAAAGACCTGCCCTGCCCGAATGGCCTTCGCCAGCCGCATCTGCCGCGCGCCATTCTCCGTCCAGACAGAGGCAACAAGCCCATACTCCGTCCCGTTGGCAATCGCGACAGCCTCCGCCTCGTCCTCAAACGGGATGATCACTTGCACAGGCCCGAATATCTCGTCGCGCGCCAGCGCATGGCTGGCGTTTACCCCCGCAAACAAAGTCGGCGCAACAAAGTTTCCGCCCTCGGGTGCGTCGCTCAAAACACCTTGCGCCGCCGTCTCAAGATCCGCGCCCTGCGCCAGAAAACCGCTCACAATCCCCTTCTGCTTGGCCGAAATGAGCGGCCCCACATCCAGATCGGACATCGCCTGCCCAACCTTAAGCGCACCGTAGCGCTCGGCCATCCGCGCCGTCACCTCGTCATAAATCTTGCGCTGCACCAAAATGCGTGAAGAGGCCGAGCAGGTCTGTCCCGCGTTCTGTATCCCGGCGTTCACCAAAAACGGCAGCGCCGCGTCCAAGTCCGCGTCCTCAAAGACAAGCTGGGGACTCTTCCCGCCCAACTCCAGCGTCACTGGCTTCACATACCGCGCCGCCGCCATCTGGATCATACTCCCCGTGGCGACAGAGCCGGTGAAAGAGATGTGGTCAATCCCGTCATGCCCGCTCAAAGCTGCACCCGCCTCACTGCCAAGGCCCGGAACCACGTTCAAAACCCCGTCAGGCAGCCCCGCTTCCTTGGCGAGGTCCGCAAAGGCAAGCGCCGTAAGGCACGCGTCTTCCGCAGGCTTCAGAACGCAACAGTTCCCCGCCGCCAAAGCCGCGCCAACAGAGCGCCCAATGATCTGCATCGGATAATTCCAAGGCACAATATGCGCCGTCACCCCATGTGGCTCGCGCAGCGTGTAAACGGTGTACCCGTCGAGATAAGGGATGCTTTCCCCCATCAGCTTGTCCGCCGCACCACCATAAAACTCACAGTAGCGCGCCAGCGCCAGCGCATCGGCCCGCGCTTGCTTGAGCGGCTTGCCCACATCAAGCGCCTCAAGCCGCGCCAAAGCCTCGATACGCCCCTCCACAAGCTTGCCCAGCCGCATGAGTATCCGTCCGCGCTCCGCCGCTGGCGTCTTTGCCCAGCCGCCCTCAAAGGCCCGCCGCGCGGCGTCAATGGCTGCATCAACATCGGCCTCTTGCCCCCGCGCAATCTCGCCGATCTGCTCTCCTGTCGAGGGGTTCATCAATGGCAAGGTCTGCCCACCTGCGGGTGCGATCCACGCGCCGCCAATCAAACATTTCGCAGGGTCAAACCCCAAATCCTCAAGGCTCATATCGCTCTCCTCTCAAGCGCTGCGTTTTTTCGGAAGCTGTGGCACGGCAGCAATCAGCTCTTTTGTATAAGGATGCTGCGGACGCTCGAAAACATCCGCTGTCGCGCCCTCTTCCACAATCTCCCCCGCCTGCATAACAAGGCAGCAGTCGGTCACATTTCGCACCACACTCAAGTCATGCGAGATAAAAAGATAAGTCAGCCCGAAGCGCGCCCCGAGATCCGCGAGCAAGTCGAGTATCTGCGCTCGAATGCTCACATCCAAAGCGCTCACAGCCTCATCCAGAATGATCAGCTCAGGATTGATAATCAGCGCCCGCGCAATCGCGATGCGTTGCCTCTGCCCACCAGAAAACTCATGAATGTATTTACCCGCATCCGCCGCACTCAGGCCCACCTTCTCCAGCGCGCTGATAATAGCCATCTCTCGCGCGCGCCCCTGTGGCGCATCATCAAGCAAATGAAACGGCTCACTCACCAAACGCCCGACTTTCCAGCGCGGGTTAAAGCTCCCGTAGGGGTCTTGAAACACCACATGCATCTTGCGGCGCACGGCACGGTTGGGCCGTTTACCCGAGAAAACAGGCTCACCATCAAGCAAAATCTCGCCGCCCTGGACCTCCTCAAGCCCTAGAATGGCCCGCGTCAAAGTGCTCTTGCCGCAGCCACTTTCGCCCACAAGCCCAAGGCTCTCGCCACGCTTGATGTCAAAGCTCACGCCCTTCACCGCGCGAAAATACTGTGCCCCGCCAAAGAGGCCCGCTCGCGGCAAGGCATAATCGCGCACAACGTTCCGCACGCTGAGCAAAGGTGCTTCCAACGCATGCTCTGAGCGCGCGGGCTGATGGTCGGACGCCTCCAAAAGCGCAATCGAATAGGGGTGGCTCATGGTCTCAAAAATAGCAGGGCTTGCCCCGCTCTCCACTATCTCGCCCCGCCGCATAATCACGATCTCATCAGCCATATCAGCCACAACAGCCAAGTCGTGCGTGATCAGCAACAGCCCCATCCCGTCTTCGCGCGCCAGCCGCTTCAAGAGCCGCAAAACCTCCGCCTGCGTCGTCACATCGAGCGCCGTTGTCGGCTCATCCGCGATCAGAAGCTTCGGTTGCAAAGCAATCGCCATAGCAATCACAACCCGCTGCCTCTGCCCGCCCGAAAGCTCATGTGGATAGCGGCTCAAGGGAAAGCGCTCTTCTGGCAGCTCACAGCGGCGCAAAGCCTCGCGCGCACGCTCCATAGCCTCACGGCGGCTCACATTTTCATGGATCAGCACAGTCTCCGCCACCTGCGCGCCGATGGTCTGGATCGGGTTCAGCGCCGTCATCGGCTCCTGAAACACCATGCCAACTTCATTGCCTCTGAGGCCACACAAAGCGCCCTCTTCCAGCGTCAGCATCTCATGCCCACCAAGCGCCACACGCCCCGTCGCCACGGCCCCGTCGGGCAAAAGCTGCATCACAGCCAGCGCAGTCATAGACTTGCCCGACCCGCTCTCGCCGATCACACCCACAATCTGCCCCGCCTCCACAGAGAGCGAAACATCCCGCAAAATCTCGGTCCCGTGGATGCTCACACTCAGGTTCTCAACGCTCAAAAGGCTCATCGCTTCGCCCTCCGCAAGCGCGGGTCAAGCCAGTCGCGCAAGCCGTCGCCCATGAGGTTGAGCCCCAAAACCGTGAGCAAAATGGCAAGGCCCGGAAACACCGCCAGATGCGGCTTGAAGCTGAACATCGTCTGGCTCTCCGCCAGCATCCTGCCCCAGCTCGGCGTCGGCGGCTGCGCCCCAAGCCCGACATAGCTCAGCCCCGCTTCCGCGAGGATCCCGAGCGAAAACTGGATCGTCCCCTGCACAATCAGCAAGTTGGTCACATTCGGCAGAATATGCTCAAAGCTGATCCGCGCCAGACCCTTGCCAGAGACTCGCGCGGCCAAAACGTAATCCCGCGTCCAGAGGCTCAGGGCCGCCCCGCGTACCAGCCGCGCAAAAACAGGGATATTGAATATTCCGATGGCGATAATGGCGTTCAAGGCACTCGCGCCAAACACCGCTGTGATCATGATCGCAATGAGCAGACTCGGAAAGGCAAACACCAGATCATTGCCGCGCATGATCACCTCGTCCAGAAGCGTGCCCGTCCGCGCCGCCGCCGCAAGACCAAGCGGAACGCCAAGCAGAATCCCGATGCCCACAGCCACAACCGCCACAGCAATCGAGGTGCGCGCGCCGACCATAATCATACTGAAAATATCGCGGCCAAAATGGTCCGTGCCGAGCCAATGCGCAGCACTCGGTTCTTTCAGCTTGTTCGGAATATCAAGGCCAAGGACGTCATAAGGCGTCCAAACAAAGCTCACGAGTGCGGCGAGCACAAACACCGCCGAAAGCGCAGCCCCGATGATGAGAGACCGGTTCATGCCCTGACCCTCAAGCGCGGATCGACCACAGCATAGGCCACATCAACGAGAAAGTTCACAACAATCACGGCCAAGACCAGAAGCATCACCACGCTCTCCACCACAATCAAATCCCGCGCAGCGATCGACTGAAAGACAAGCCGCCCCAGGCCTGGCAGGAAGAAGACATTTTCAATGATAATCGCCCCCGCCATAAGAAAGGAAAACTGCAAGCCGATGATCGTCAGCACAGGAATAAGCGCATTGCGCAACGCATGCCGCCAAAGCGCTTGGCGGCGGCTCAGCCCCTTGGCCCGCGCGGTGCGGATGTAATCCTCTCCCAGCGTGTCCAAAAGCGAGCTTCGCATCACCCGCGCGAGGATACTCGCCTGTGGCAAAGCCAGCGCAATCGCAGGCAGCGTCAGGCTCTTCATCGCGGCCCCAAAGCCCGCGTCCCAGCCCGCAAATCCACCCGCGCTAAACCAGCGCAAATTGATCGCAAAGACCAGAACCATCAGCATCGCAAACCAGAAATTCGGGATCGCCACCCCAAGCTGGGTAAAGCCCATCACCAAGATGTCAGCGAGGCTCCCCCGCTTGCTCGCCGCCCAAATCCCCGCAGGAAAGGCAATCAGCGTAGAAAGCGTCAGCGCATAGACAGCCAGCGGTAGACTGATCCACATCCGCTCGCCAATCATCTCGCTCACAGGTGTGCGATAGGTGTAAGACGTGCCAAAATCGCCCCGCAGCATCCCGCCGACCCAGCCCGCATAGCGCTCAAGCAACGTCCCGTTCAGCCCGAGCTGCTCGCGCAGCGCCGCCAGCGTGTCCTCCTGCGCATTCAAGCCCAGCATATAAGCGGCAGGGTCGCCAGGCACGACCTCAACAAAAAGAAAGATCACAATAGAGGCCACAACAAGCGAAATGATGAGCGAAATCAAGCGCTTTGCCACAAATCTCAGCATGCGCCCCGCCCGCTCATTCGCGCCTCACCCTGTCTTTCTGTTCGCTCTAGATATCCAAATCCAGCGCCCGCAAAATACACAGGCGCTGGATATGATTGGCTCACTCAGCCCAAGACACGGCTGTCATGTCGTTGGCCTGCGTCGGCGCATTCTCCCAAAGCCCCTGAACACCCGCCTTAGCAATCGTTGGGATCGCAAGCTGGAAGAGATAGCCGTTTACATAATCTCCCGAAATCTTGCGCTGCATCTGCTCCAGAAGGGCCGAACGCTTGGCGGGGTCTGCCTCGGCCTCAAGCGCGGTGTTCATCGCTTGGAAATCCGCATCATCATACTGGAAGTAATAGTCAGGCCGCGCGTAAATCCCGATATCCATCGGCTCCGTGTGGCTCACAATCGTCAGGCCGAAGTCCTTGCCCTTGAACACCTCTTCAAGCCACTGCGCCCATTCCAGATTGGTGATCTCGGTCTGAATCCCCACCTCTCTGAGCTGCGCCGCGATGATCTCTCCGCCGCGACGTGCATATGAGGGCGGTGGCAGTTTCAGGGTTGTCGTGAAGCCTTCGGCAAAGCCCGCCTCAGCCAAAAGCGCCTTGGCTTTCTCGGGGTCATACGCGCTCCCTGTAGTCAGATCGACATAGTCAGGATTGTGCGGCGCAAAATGCGTGCCAATCGGCGTGCCAAGGCCAAACATCGCGCCATCAATAATAGCCTGACGGTCAATCGCATGGGCCATCGCCTCACGGACCTTCACGTTGTCAAACGGCGGCATCTTGTTGTTGGTGGAGAGGATCGTCTCGCCCTCGGTATTGCCCACAATCACTTGAAAGCGCGGATCAGCTTCAAACTGTGGCACGTTCTCAGGCGCGGGATAGCCCGCAAACACATCCACATCTTCCGCCATCACAGCCGCAAACGCCGCCGTCGGGTCGGAGATAAACTTGAACGTTACCTTATCAAGCTTCGCAGGCGTGCCCCAGTAGTCAGCATTCTTCTCAAGCGTGATATTGTCGCCCTGAACCCAGTTGGCAAACTTGAACGCGCCTGTGCCGACAGGGGCCTGCTTGATGTTTTCGATGCTCTCTGGCGCGACAATCACAGCGTCACCCCAAGCCAGATTGAACAGAAGCGAGCCATTCGGCGCGCTCAGAGTAATCTTAACAGTGCTCGCGTCGACAGCCTCAACATCAGCAATGCTCGCAAACAGTGCTTTCTGCGCATTGGCGCTGTCTTCAGCACGGGCGCGATCAAGGCTAAACTTGACGTCTTCCGCGTCCATGGTGGTGCCATCATGAAAGGTGACCCCCTCGGCAAGCTTGAACGTATAGGTCATCCCGTCATCCGAAATCACCCAGCTCTGCGCGAGACCCGGAATAATCGAGCCATCAGATGCGAAGCGTGTGAGCCCTTCAAAGACGTTGGAGTACAGGACAGAGTCAATCGCGCCAGCGGCGGCACTCGTCGGGTCGAGATGTGGCGGTTCAAGCTGCATCGCCAGCGTGATATCACTCTTGGCCATTGCGCCAGTGGCCACGATCATAGCCAAAGCGCTCGCCGTCGCAAATTTGAACAGTCCCATCATCTCTCTCCCTTTGGTCAGGCCACTCCATAGCCCATTTGTGCAAGTTTGCCCCCGAACAGGCAGACTCTTCAAGTGCTAACTCCAGAACGCGCGCCCAGAACGGGCAGACAGGCCACCTGCGTTAGCCGTGCGAACGCACCATTAAGTTAACGCTCGTTCATAATTTGCCTGTTTCGGCGGTGCACGCCTTATGCACGCATTGTGCACGCAAAACACCCCCCTAGAATCAGCGCTTTTTAAGGTCGTTAACTATGCGGTACGCCGCGTTAATTTTCTCGCCCGTCCAGCAGGTCCAAAAGGCTCCTCACCATCACCTGCGCGCTCTGTACCATCTCGTCAATTCCGACATATTCATCAGGCTTATGCGCAAGGTCCAGAATGCCGGGCCCATAGGCAATACAGTTCTTCAACCGCCCGATACGGTCAATGTGTTTTTGGTCATAAGTCCCTGGGGAAACAACATAATCTGCCTCTTTCCCCATGATATCACTGATCGCGCGAGCAACAGATTGCACCACAGGCGCGCTCTTTTCAGTCATCGTCGGCAAGACCCGCTGAAGCTCGCGCACATTAAAGGTGAAGTTCTCCCGCTCCGATTGCACATGCCTGAGCAGCCCGTGAATCTCCTCCTGCACCTCGTCGATATCCTCTTCAATCAGGAACCGGCGATCAATCACCATACGGCAGCTATCAGGCACGCAAGGGCTTGGTAAACCGGTATAATCTGGGTCTTGCTCGGCTTCGCCCCCATGGATCGAGTTGATGTTCATCGTGCTCTGCTTCGCCCCTTCAGGGACAACAGGCATATCCGTGCGTTTCAGCGCCAAAGCAGGGAAAAGCGAGCGTTCCATCTCGCTCACAACCGCCCCCATATGGCGCACAGCGCAGTCGCCAAGGAAAGGCATAGAGCCATGCGCAATCTCGCCATAGGTCTCGATTTCCGCCCACCAGACACCCCTGTGACCAAGGCAAATACGGTCATGCCCCAGCGGCTCAGGGATGATCACATGATGCACTTTTTCGGGGTTGAAATAGCCTTTTTCCGCCAAGTAGGCCACGCCCCCAAAGCCGCCAGACTCCTCGTCAGCCGTGCCCGATATTTCGATAGCGCCCGCAAAATCAGGGCAAATCGCGATGAAGGCTTCGGCGGCAATGATGCTCGCCGCCAGCCCGCCCTTCATGTCACAGGCCCCGCGCCCGTAAACCTTGCCGTCGATGACCTCGCCGCCAAACGGATCAGTAGTCCAGCCGCGCCCCACTTCCACGATGTCGATGTGGGAATTGAAGTGCACACATTCCCCGCCGCGCGGCCCCTCTTTGCGGGCCACAATGTTCCAGCGCGGATAGCGATCCGAATCGCCCAAAGCACCCTTGGCGCGGATGAGTTCCGTATGGAAACCATTCTTTAACAATCGCCGATCAAGATAGTCACATATCTCGCGATAGTTTTCCCCCGGCGGATTCAAAGTCGGAATTTTTATGAGGTCCTGACACAGCTCTACAAGGTCATCCCGCCGTGCGGCAATCTCTGCGCTCAATCGGTCAGCAAGGTTCATAGCTCGTCTCCTTAGAGACGTACTATGCGAAGCTCGCTGACCATGTTCAAGAGCCGCCTTAAAGCGCGGCGTTTGCCGCCGCTTTGATCGCGCGGATGTTTTCGCCGTAAACTTCAGGTTGGCTTACAGAGCCACCCCGAAACACAGCAGACCCCGCAACAAGCACATCGGCTCCCGCCACGGCCATCAAAGGCGCAGTCGTCGGGTCCATCCCGCCATCAATCTCGATGTGAATCTCGCGGTCCCCGATCATCTCGCGCAAGCTGCGCACCTTGCCTGTCATGTCGATATACTTCTGCCCGCCAAAGCCGGGGTTCACCGTCATCACACAAATAAGGTCAGTTAAATCAAGCAGATGCGCGACAGCCTCTGCTGGCGTGCCTGGGTTGAGCGCCACACCGGCCTTCATCCCTGCACCCTTGATCGCCTGCAACGTGCGGTGAATATGTGGTCCCGCCTCGATATGCGCGGTCAACACATCAGCACCCGCATCGGCATAAGCGTCGATGTACTGATCCACAGGCGAGATCATGAGGTGAACATCCATCACCGTCTTCACATGCGGGCGAAACGCCTTCACAGCCATCGGCCCAAAGGTGAGGTTCGGCACAAAATGCCCGTCCATCACATCAATATGGACCCAATCCGCTCCTTGCGCCTCAATCGCCTGAATTTCATGGCCAAAGTTGGCAAAATCTGCGCTCAGAATAGACGGGGCAATCTTAATATTACGATCAAACATCAAGTGATCCACTGTCATAGCGTTTCGCCATCGCGTCCATGCTGAGCGGGGTAATCTTGTCCGCATTTCCAGCCGTACCAAAGCGTTCAAAGCGGTCCAGACAGACCTCTTCCATCGCCTCCATCGCAGGGATCATAAACTTGCGCGGGTCAAATTCCTTAGGGCTTTCCTTGGCAATTTTGCGCCATGTGCCCGTGATGGCCATACGATTGTCAGTGTCGATATTGACCTTGCGCACGCCTGACTTGATGCCGCGCTCGATCTCTTCGACAGGCACACCATATGTCTGCGGCATCTCTCCGCCGTATTCGTTGATCAAGTCCTGCAAATATTGCGGTACGCTCGATGATCCATGCATCACAAGATGCACATTCGGGATCTTCGCGTGGATCTCTTCAATCCGCTTGATCGCAAGGGTTTCCCCCGTTGGTTTTTTCGAGAATTTATACGCCCCGTGGCTCGTACCACAAGCAATCGCAAGTGCGTCTACCTGCGTCAGCTTCACAAACTCTGCTGCCTCGTCAGGGTCTGTCAAAAGCTGGTCTTCGCTCAGCTTACCGCTCGCGCCAGAGCCGTCCTCTTCAGCGGCCTCCCCTGTCTCAAGGCTGCCCAAAACGCCGAGTTCGCCTTCTACAGACGCCCCGACCCAATGGGCCATCTGCGCGACTTTCTTGGTGATATCGACGTTATAATCCCAGTCCGCAGGCGTCTTCATATCCGCCTCCAGAGAGCCGTCCATCATCACGCTTGTAAAGCCGTGCTTGATCGCCGAAAGGCAGGTCTGCTCGTTGTTTCCGTGGTCCTGGTGCATGCAAAGCGGAATGGCCGGGTACATCTCGGCAAGCGCTCGGATGATATGCGCAAGCATCACATCACCAGCATAGGCGCGCGCGCCCCGACTCGCCTGCATAATCACTGGCGCATTCGCCTTCTCGGCCGCCTTCATAATAGCGAGCCCTTGCTCCATGTTATTGATGTTGAATGCCGGCACGCCGTAGTCATTTTCAGCAGCATGGTCGAGCAATTGGCGAAGCGTAATAAGAGCCATCAGGAACCTCGTGATGTAAAAAAGCAGATTTGCGCCTGCTTATCACGCCTCCCGCCAAAAGAGCCAGCCCGTTAGCGAAAACAAAACACTCGAAAGCGGTTCAATCCCTGCTCTTTTTCTTTCCCGAAATATCCCGGGGGTTTGGGGGCAGCGCCCCCAACCGGTCGGATGGCCCGAAGGGCCATTCGAATTCAGGCTTCGTAATGCGCCTTCACACTCGTAACCTCATCACTTGAGCCAAAGATAAATGGCGTGCGCGCGTGCAGCTCTGGTGCAGTCTTGTCCAAAATCCGCAGCTCCCCGTCATGCGCGCCCCCCCCCGCCTGCTCAATCAAAAAGGCAATCGGCGCACATTCATAAAGCATGCGCAGGCGTCCGTTTTCATAGCCTTTGCGCGCATCTGCAGGGTAAAGAAACACGCCACCGCGCGTCAGTATACGGTGGGTTTCCGCCACAAGGCTCGCAACCCATCGCATATTCATATTCTTTCCCTTTGCCCCCGTCTCTCCAGCCTCACACTCTTCAATATAAGCCTTCGCACCCTTTACCCAATGACGACGGTTGCTCGCATTGATCGCGTATTCCTTCGTCGCAGCAGGGATTTTTTTGCCGGTCTCGACAAGGACAAACTCGCCCGTCGCGGGGTCCATCGCATAGATCAGAACACCGTCGCCAAAGGTCACAGCCATGCCTGTTTGCGGCCCGAAGACAATATAGCCTCCAGCCACCTGCTCTCGCGCAGGCCGCAAGAAGCTCTCTTCCGCGCCGTCCTTTGCTTCAAAGATCGAGAAGATCGTACCGATAGAGACGTTCACATCAATATTGGAAGACCCATCAAGCGGATCAATCGCCAAAGCATATTTCCCCGCCCCGAGATCAAGCACGCCCTCTTGTTCCTCAGATGCATAAAAGCGCACAGCCGTCTCGCGCAACGCCGCCTCAAACATCTCGTCCGCCATGACATCAAGCGCCTTTTGCCCGTCGCCATCACTGTTCTCACCCACTTCAACACTGAGCGAGTCGCCCAGCGCACCACGTGCAATGATCGCGGCAACGTCACGCCCGACACGGGTCAATGCCTCCATCACAGGCAGCAAATCGGCGGGAATATGATCGGGTGAAAGAGGCATGGACTGATTCCTTTAAACTGTCTGCTCTCCCTATCACAGATTTCTGGCAGGATTTGAATCCCATGTTCCGTCGCAACGTCACGAGCAGAGCCCCCGCGAAACAGGCTTGGAGTTCGCCCTGTCTCACGGTTAGGCTTGCGCAAAACAAACGGGAGGAGGCCCCAATGAAGGGAATGATGATGCAGCAGTCGCTGTTGATCAGTGATATTTTGAACTACGCCGCCGATGCACATGGCGACAGTGAGATCATATCAGTGCGCACCGAAGGCGACCTTCACCGCCAAACCTACCGCGAAACAGCGGCGCGCGTGGCCCAGCTTGCCCATGCGCTCAAAGCGAAAGGCATCAAGACAGGCGATCGTGTGGCGACCCTTGCTTGGAACGGCTACCGCCATTTTGAACTTTACTATGGCGTCTCGGGCCTCGGCGCGGTCGTGCACACAATCAACCCGCGCCTATCTCCCGAACAGCTTATCTATATCGTCAACCATGCCTCCGATAAGATGCTCTTCACCGATGTTACGTTTGTGCCGCTTCTGGAGGCTGTGAAAGATCACCTGCCCCAAGGCCTCACCTACGTGGTCATGACGGACCGCGCGCACATGCCTGAGAATACACTTGGCGCGCTCTGCTATGAAGAGCTTCTCCAAGGGCAGCCAGAGCATATCGACTGGCCGCAGATGGACGAAAATACAGCCGCCGCGCTTTGTTATACCTCCGGCACAACAGGCAACCCGAAAGGCGCGCTTTACTCGCATCGCTCCACAGTGCTGCACGCGCTTTTCGTCACGCTCGTCTTGGGCGCAGGGTATCCACCTGCCTCCAAAATTCTCCCCGTCGTGCCACAGTTTCACGTTAACGCATGGGGTCTGCCCTATGCGGCTCCTCTCATGGGTCACTCCCTTGTCATGCCCGGTGGTGCGCTTGATGGCCCCAGTCTCTTCAAGCTCATGGACAGCGAAAAGGTCTTCTCGGCTTGGGGCGTGCCAACGGTCTGGCAGGGCCTCATGGCCGAGATCAAAGCACAGGGCCGCAAGCCAGAAGGTTTCTCTGAAGTGGTGGTTGGCGGCTCGGCTGCACCTCGCTCTATGATTGAAGGTTTTGAGAAATTAAGCGTCGACGTCGTTCACGCATGGGGCATGACCGAGATGAGCCCAATCGGTACCCACGGCAAAATGCCCGAATGGATTAAGTCGAAAAGCTTTGACGAGCAAATCGATAAAAAGTCTCTGCAAGGCCGCCGTATGTTCGGCGTTGACCTCAAGATCAACGACGAAGACGGCAACCGCCTCCCCCATGATGGCGTCGCTGCTGGCGAGCTCTTCGTGCGTGGCAACGGGATCATCTCGGGCTATTACAACAACGAAGAGGCGAACCAATCCGCCTTTGACGCCGAAGGCTGGTTTGGCACAGGCGATATCGCCAGCATCGATGCGCACGGTTTCCTCAACATTCAGGACCGCGCCAAGGATCTGGTAAAATCAGGGGGCGAGTGGATCAGCTCGATTGATCTTGAAAACACAGCTATCTCTCACCCCGATATCGCCAGCTGCGCCGTCATTGCGATAGCTCACCCCAAATGGGACGAGCGCCCCGTTCTTGTCGCCGTGCCCGCAAGCGAGGCGAGGCCCAGCCTTGAAGAACTGCACGCGCATATGGCCGAGCATTTCGCCAAATGGCAACTGCCTGACGATCTGGTCTGGGTCGAAGCCATGCCACTTACCGCGACAGGCAAGGTGAGCAAACTCACCCTACGAAAACAATTTGAAGATTACACACTTCCGGAGCTGCGCACATGATGACCCCGTCAAACCTCTTTGATCTCACAGGCAAGGTCGCCCTCGTCACTGGTGGCGCCACAGGCATTGGCCGCATGGCCGCCGAGGGCCTTGTCGCAGCAGGTGCGCGGGTGTTTATCGCATCCCGCAAAGCTGAGGCCTGCGAGGCTGTTGCAGCGGAGCTGAACACCAAGGGGTATTCAGGAACAGCCGAGGGCTTTGGCGGTGATGTGGCGACCGAAGAGGGCATCGCCGCTCTCGTGGCCGAGGTGCAGAGCCGCACGGATGCACTTCACATCCTGATGAACAACGCCGGCCGCTCTTGGGGCGCACCGATGGGCCAGCACCCCTATGACGCTTGGGACAAGCTTCTCAAACTCAATGTGCAAGGCATGTTCCACCTGACACAATCACTCCTGCCTCTGCTCCTCAAAGCCGCCCGCTTTGAAGATCCCGCTCGCGTGGTCAATGTCGGCTCCGTGATGGGTGAAGTGCCCAAGGGCACAGCAACTTACTCCTATGCCGTGTCCAAAGGGGCTGTGCACCACATGACCCGCGTACTCTCAAACGACCTTGCACCTGAGTTCATAACCGTGAACGCCATCGCGCCTGGCCCCTTCCCCTCCAAGATGACAGACTTCGCTCTCGGCTCTGAAGAGGGCCGCGCAGAATCCGCCAAAGGCGTGCCACTTGGCCGCGTCGGTACAGCTGAAGACATCGCAGGCGCGCTCCAGTTTCTCTGTTCGCGCGCGGGGGCCTATGTCAGCGGCGCAATCCTGCCACTCTCAGGCGGGATGCAATCTGCCGCCCCCATCTCGATCTTCAACGAGGATCTCTAATGGCAAAGCAACTGACAGTAGAACAAATGCAGGCGCAGCTCGGCCAAGTGGTCGGGGTAAGCCGCTGGTATGAAATGAGCGCTGCACGCATCAAGGCCTTCGCCGATGTGACAGAAGACTGGCAACCCATCCACATTGATGACGCCGCAGGCGCGGCAAGCCCCTTTGGCAGCACAATTGCTCATGGTTTTCTGACGCTCTCGCTGCTCTCTGCCATGGTCTATGAAATGCCCGCTCTGCAAGGGGAAGCGATCGGGGTCAACTACGGCTTTGAGCGCGTGCGCTTCCTCTCGCCAGTGCCCACAGGCGCGCGCGTTCGCGGGCATTTTACATTGGCCGAGATATCCCTGCGGGCCGACGGTGGATATATGCTGACCTATGATGTCAGCGTCGAAATCGACGGGCAGACAAAGCCAGCACTCGCCGCCCGCTGGCTTGGCCTACGCTATCTGGAGCGCGCGTGATGCCCACGCTCATTCTCATTCGCCATGCCCAAGCCAGCTTTGGGGCGGCTGACTATGACGAACTCTCCCCACTCGGCCATGAACAATCTCGCGCGCTCGGGCAAGCGCTCAAAGCACTCGGGATTTCCCCCGATGCCGTCTGCCTTGGTGCGCAAAAACGCCACCGCCAGACCTGGGAAGGGATAAACCAGGCACTCGGGCATATCGTCCCGCCACGCATCCTCCCAGGCTTCAACGAGTTTGACTTTGGCGGTCTGCTTGAGGCGCGCTATGCTGGCCGCGCCCGCCCTGACAACCTGCACACAGAGCGCCGCGCACATTTCAAAGCGCTGCGCGAAACGGTATTAGAGTGGCAGAAAGGTGAAATCAGCGATCCGCCCGAAAGCTACGCCGCCTTCGCCGCCCGCGTGCGCACAGCCCGCACCGAAGCGATGAGCGAAGGTCATGAGACTGTGCTTGTCGTTTCTTCAGGTGGCGCCATCGGCCAGACTGTGGGCGACGTCATGGGCGCGCCCGCCGACGCCATGATCCGGCTGCAACTGCAGATCAAGAACTGCGCCATGGCGCGGCTCATCGTGACGCCCCGTGCCGAACACCTGAGCACGTTCAACGAAACACCCCATATCACCGCCGCCAATGAAGCGCGGCTACTGACCTATAGCTGAGGCCAAAATGACGGACGCAAACACACTTGATACAGAGGCGGTCAGCCAGTGGCTCAGCACTCACCTGGACGACTTTTCAGGCCCGTTGACGGCCGAAAAATTTGCCCAAGGCCAATCCAACCCCACCTATCTGCTCAAAACCCCAACGCGTGATTATGTGCTGCGCCGCAAGCCCGCGGGGGTGCTGCTCAAGTCAGCACACGCCGTAGAGCGCGAGTTTCGCGTGCAAAAGGCGCTGGCAGCCTCCGATGTTCCTGTCGCTCACATGCATGTGCTTTGTGAAGACACAAGCGTGATCGGCTCGGCCTTTTACGTCATGGACGCCATCAAAGGCCGCAGTTTTGGCGAACCGACAATGCCCAGCCTCGCGCCCGCCGAACGCCACGCCGTTATTGATGAGATGAACCGCGTTCTAGCGGCAATCCATGACGTAGATATCACCGCTGCGGGCCTTGCCGACTATGGCCCTGAGGGCAATTATTACGCCCGCCAGATCAGCCGTTGGGCCCAGCAATACGAGGCCAGTCAGACCACCAACATCCCGGATATGACCGCGCTCATAGACTGGCTGCAAAACAACATGCCCGAAGACGACGGCCAGCGCACCCTTGTCCACGGCGACTACCGCATCGATAATCTTCTCTTCGCTCCTGACAGCGCCCAGATCAGCGCTGTGCTTGATTGGGAGCTGTCCACAATAGGTCATCCCTACGCCGATCTTGCCGCTGTGATCATGCAATGGTCCATGCCCCAAGGCGCCGAGGGGCGCGGCCTTCTCGGGGTTGACCGCGCTGCCCACGGCCTGATGTCCGATGAAGAGTTCATCGCAGCCTACTGCGCGCGCCGCGGCCTTTCAGGCATCGACAATTTCGGCTTCTACCTGGCCTTCTCCTACTTCCGAATGGGCGCTATCCTGCAAGGCGTGCTCAAGCGCGCGTTGGATGGCAACGCCTCCTCTCCTGACCAAGCCAAGCGCCTCGGCGCTTACGTTCCCGCCTTCGCCGAAGCGGGTCTCAAAGCCGCAAGGACCGTTACATGACCTCTCTTATCGAAGCTCCATACCCCTTTCAGGAAACCCTCGGGTTTACCGTCACAGATTGGTCGGATGGCGCCTGCACACTAACCCAGCCGCTCCATGATCATCTCGGCAATCGCTATCACATCCTCCATGGCGGGGTGCATGCAACTCTCCTCGACACAGCCATGGGCTTTGCCGTTGCCTATACGGGTGATCCAGATCTGCGCCAGCTCGTCATGACCCTCTCGCTCAACGTCAATTACCTCGGTGTTGCCACGGGTGATGCCGTCACAGCCACTGGGCGCAAGACAGGCGGAGGCCGAAAAACAGCCTTCGCTTCGGGCGAGCTTCATGACAGCACAGGCGCCCTAATCGCGACAGCCACAGCCGTGTTCCGCTATCGCGGCACAGAACAAAGGACAGATACCAAATGAGCGACACGATGCAGCAAATGACCCTTGCCGCCCGCCCTGTCGGCGCGCCCAAGGACAGCGACTTCGCTTTGGTCGAAAAGCCACTGCCAATACCTGCAGAAGGCGAAGTGCTTGTGCGCCTCCATGCCTTTTCGCTTGATCCCTACATGCGCGGACGCATGGATGATGCCAAGAGCTACGCCGCCCCCGTGCCCATAGGCGGCGTCATGGAAGCGGGTGGTGTTGGAGAAGTCATTGCCTCCCAGTCCCCGCACTTTAATGTGGGCGATATCGCTTTTGGTATGTTCGGCTGGGCAAGTCACGGATGCCTTCCTGCCAACCAGCTGCGCAAACTCGATGATGCGCTGCCAACGTCAACAGCCCTTGGCGTCCTCGGAATGCCGGGCTTCACAGGCTGGTATGGCCTCACACAGCTGGGCCGCCCCAAAGCAGGGGAAACCCTCGTTGTCGCGGCTGCGACTGGCCCTGTCGGCTCCATGGTTGGCCAGATGGCCAAAGCACGCGGCCTACGCACTCTCGCCATCGCAGGCGGCGCAGACAAATGTGCACTGGCGCTTGAGAAATTCGGCTTTGACGCCGCAATCGACCACCGCGCACATAAAGATGCCAGCAGCTTGCGCAAAGCCATTGCAGAAGCGGCCCCCAAAGGCATTGATATCTACTTTGAAAATGTCGGCGGCAAAGTCTTTGAAGCCGTGCTGCCCCTGATGAACACCTTCGGGCGCATTCCCGTCTGCGGGATGATCTCGGGCTACAACTCAGGCGCGCTCGGCGGCGGAGCTGTCGCGGAGGGGCCAGACAGGCTTCCCGTGCTCTGGCGCTCCATTCTGGTCAAGCAGATGTCCGTGAACGGCTTTATTATCTCAAACCACTACGATCAGTATCCCGCCTTCCTCAAAGAGGTCGCACCGCTCGTCGCCACAGGCCAGCTCGCTTATCTTGAAGATATCGCCGAGGGGCTTGAAAATGCCCCCCGCGCCTTCATCGGGCTTCTGGAAGGGCGCAATATAGGCAAGCAGATCGTCAAGCTGACCTGAGCAAATCACCAACAGGATCTGCCGTGTCAAATCATGGCAGACCCTGCCACATTCCTGCCACAATGCAGCATCTTGGGGGTCATTCCCTCAATGCCACTACATGTGCCTAAAATTCGTCGACTCAAGCACAAAATGAAAACTTTATTCAATAGCCACGATATGTTAGCGTTTTCTCAATAAATTCGTCAGCCGAGAAAATCGGCGGCATCTGAGGCAGAAAAAGGCAAGAGCTGTGAGACAGTGTATCTCGATGGTCCGTTTGGGCCCGATCTTCTTTGCATGGATAATGATGCTGATTGCGCTTCCAATGGCCGCTGTCGCAGCACCCTATGCTGCACTGGTCATGGACGCGAGAACAGGCGAAGTCCTGCACTCCGAAAACGCCGACACGCGTCTTCACCCCGCCTCACTCACCAAAATGATGACGCTGTACATCGCTTTTGAAGCGGTCGAAAAAGGCGAGATCAGCCTCGACACAAATATCCGCGTTTCCAAGAACGCAGCCTCCGAGCCGCCCTCCAAGCTCGGGCTTCAGGCAGGCCAGCGCATCAAGCTGCGCCACTGCATCCGCGCTGCGGCCATCAAATCCGCCAACGACTGCGCCACCGCCATCGGCGAGGCTATCTCAGGGTCGGAGGCCAAGTTTGCCCGCCGCATGAACCGCACAGCGCTTGCCCTCGGCATGACACGCACAACATTCAAAAACGCACACGGCCTCACAGAAAACGGACACATGTCGACAGCGCGTGACATGAGCATTCTTGGCCGCCACGTGCTCTATGACTACCCCGAGTATTACAACCTCTTCTCGCGCAGAACCGCTGACGCAGGCATCCGCGAAGTCGCCAACACAAACCGCCGCCTTCTCGCTGCCTACAAAGGCGCCGACGGGATCAAAACGGGATACACCCGCGCGGCTGGCTTCAACCTCGTGTCCTCTGCCCAGCGCGGCAACGAGCGTATCATCGCCACAGTTTTTGGCGGCCGCTCGACAGCCACACGCAACGCCCGCATCGCTGAACTGCTAGACCTTGGCTTCCGCAAAGCGCCAAGCCGCGCGCGGATCAACAAGCCCGACACGCCTGACTACGGCACAGAGACAGGCCCGCTGATCGCCAGCAATGGCGGCTCGAACGACGGCAAGGCTGGCAAAACCATTCGCTTGGTCACCGCGGTCAAAACAAGCCTGCGCCCACAAATGCGCCCGATGGCAGAGCCCGCACCGGTGCTTGTGGCGATGAAGGATGATATCAAAGAAGCTCTGCAACAGGCCCAAGCCGCAAATATCGTGGTCGCGCCCTCCGTCAAGCCCGAAGCACGGCCCGCCGATCTGATCCTTGCCTCCGTTCAAAGCTCTGTTCAGCCCCGAGCCGCAGCACAGCCACGTGAAGTGGTCACCCGCCTCTCAACATCGGGTGGCAAACACTGGGGTATCAACGTGGGCCGCTTCAACTCACGGTATCAAGCCGAGCGCGCCCTGCTCAAGACAGCCCTCAACGAGATGGAAACCCTCGATGGCTCTCTGCGCAGTGTTGTGAAACGTCCCAAAGGCTTTGAAGCAAACTTCAATGGCCTGACGCGCGAGCGCGCAGAAACTGCCTGCCGTCGCCTTCAGGCGCGTAATGTCACATGCTTCATGATGGGGCCAGGCTAAGCCAGCCACAGGCGTCTACCCAACAAACAAACTTACACTCAGCCCGTACGGCCTAGTCCTGCTTGGGCTTGTTGTCGTACTCGTCTGACAAGATGCGGCGCGCATCCCCTTCTGGGTCGTCGTACTGGTCGGTCTTGAGTGTAAAGATAAAGAAGCCAAGCCCGACAGCACCCAAGATCAAAGAGATCGGGATCAGATAACTCAGAATATTCAAATCCTATCCTCTCAGACGCAGAGCATTGAGCGAAACTGTGATCGAGGAGGTCGACATCGCCAAAGCCGCGATGAGCGGCGTCGCCATCCCCGCTACAGCCAGCGGTACCGCGATAATATTGTAAATTGTCGCGATCTGGAAGTTCTCTTTGATACGGCGCACAGCGGAGCGCGCTGTTTCTGTCGCTTCGGCGATGGGCGCGAGATTTCCGCCCAGAAGTACAATATCGCTGGCCACACGGGCCGCATCCAGGGCGCTCGCTGGCGAGATCGAGACATGCGCCGCCGTAAGTGCCGCCGTATCATTCAGCCCGTCCCCGACCATCAGGACATGGTGACCCTCTGCCGCGAGCGCTGCGATACGCTCGGCTTTGTCACGCGGCAGCGCTTCGGCAATCCATGTTTCAATACCGAGCCGCTCTGCCATCGCCTCAACAGCAAGGCGCGTATCCCCTGACATCAAGATCACGTTTTTCCCCGTCGCCTTAAGCGCGCTCACTGCCTCTTCCGCGCCTGGGCGCAAACTGTCGGCAAATTCAAAAGCCACCGCTGGGCCTTCGCCACGTTGCAGCCAGCTACTGGTCTGCTCACCCGCGTCTGCACCAACCCACGCGGCACGCCCAAGACGGACGCGCTGCCCATCAAGCAAACCTTCCACCCCATAGCCAGGAACTTCGCTCTGCGCAGTCAGCACCACAGGCGTAACACCCATCGCTTTGCCCGCCGCCCAGATCGCGCGCGAAAGCGGATGTGAAGACCCTTCCGCAAGCGCCATCGCAAGCGCCATATCTTGCCGCGAGATTGCCGCTCCATTGGTCAGCTCAGGTGTGCCCTCAGTCAGCGTGCCTGTCTTGTCAAAAACAACAGTATCAATCTGCGCCAAACGCTCCATCGCTGTCTCATGCTTGATCAGCATCCCCTTGCGAAACAGCTTGCCGCTCGCCGCCGTGGTCACCGCTGGCACAGCCAGCCCAAGCGCACAAGGGCAGGTGATGATGAGAACAGCCGCAGCGATATTGAGCGCAACGCGCATGTCACCAGAGTAAAGCAACCAGCCCAGAAAAGCCAAAGCAGACAGGATATGAACCCCGGGCGCATAGAGCTTGGCCGCCGCATCCGCCAGAGAAGTGTATTTTGAGCGGCCAGACTCGGCAATCGCCACCAAGTCCGCCATACGGTGCAAGGATGTCTCCTCGCCCACCCCCTACGGCGAGGACCGCGGCCAGGAACAAGAAGCCCTTGTGGAAGCCTGCCTGTTCGAAGCAGGCGTGCCTGTGCTTATTGTGCCCGAAAAGCGCGCGCCCGTTGGCGCCTATGAAACCGTGATCATCGGCTGGAACGAGAGCGACGAAGCGCTCGGCGCAATCCGCGCAGCGATGCCGATCCTGAAGCAAGCCAAGAACGTGCATGTGGTCGTTATTGACCCGCCCAAACACGGGCCAAACCGCTCCGATCCGGGTGGTCTGCTCTCCGTTTGGCTCGCGCGCCACGATGTGCATGTTGAAATAGACGTTCTGTCAAAGACCATGCCACGCATCTCGGATGTGCTCCTGCGCCACGCCAGCGATATAGACGCAGATTTGATCGTGATGGGGGCCTATGGCCATTCCCGCTTCCGCGAAGCCATCCTTGGCGGCGCAACACGCTACATGCTTGAGCAATCCAAACTGCCTGTTCTTATGGCGCATTAGGCCAGCTTCGAATTTCGCTTCGCGAAATCCGACCAAGGTGGGGGACTAGTCCCCCACACCCCCTAGGATATTTTTAGAAAGAAAAAGAGCAGGCGGTCAGCTCAGCATCCCATCATCAGAATCATCGCCTGCTTCTTCGGAGAGGCGGTCAAAATCTGGTACGATCACGTGGCGCTTACCAACGAGGTCAATCACGCCATCTCGCTTAAGCGCATTGACCTGTCGGCTCACGGTCTCCAGCGTCAGGCCGAGATAGTCTGCCATCGCTTCACGCGTCAGCGGCAGATCAAACTCAAGCGGACCTTCAACGCCCGCCAGATTGAGCGTCGCATCGCGACGGGCGATAATGCTCAACAAGCTGGCAATTTTTTCACGCGCAGTCTTGCGGCCCAAAACGAGCATCCACTCGCGGGCGGCGTCAAGCTCGTCCAATGTCATTTCGAGCAAGCGTTGTGCAATATGCGGCGTGCGCATCATCATGTCTTCAAACGGTTTCTTACGAAAACAGCACATGACCAGATCGGTTGTCGCAACCACATCATAGGCCGCAGACTCGCGGCCAGGGCGGCCAACAAAGTCAGACGGCAACAAAAGCCCAACCATCTGCGTGCGGCCATCTTCCATCGCCTGCGTCAGCGAGGCCACACCCTGCACCACAGAGCCGACAAACTCCATACGATCTCCCGACCAGACCACTGTTTGGCCCGCTTCATAGGATCGATAATACTTGATTTCCTCAAGCCGGAGAAGCTCGTCGCTCTCACAACGCGCACAGACAGCTCTGTGTCTGATAGGGCACTCGCCACACTCACGTGGCACATCAACCGTTACTGACTTCTGCATTCATTCACGTCGCGCGCTTGATCTGTATCAATGACGATACAGACTCGTCCCCATAAATCTACTCGGATGATGACAAAAACTCAACTCGCCAGCATGGGGCTATTTGACGCGAAGGTGCCGCGTTACACAAGCTATCCAACGGCCCCGCAATTCACCCCAGCAATTACAAGCGATATGTTCGCCAAGTGGATCACTCTGATCCCTGCTGGAAGTGAAATTTCTTTATATATCCACGTGCCTTTCTGCCGCAGGCTCTGTTGGTTCTGTGCGTGCCGGACCCAAGGCACTCAAAAAGAAGAACCCGTGCGCGCCTATCTTGAAATTCTCAAAGCAGAGCTGGCCTTGCTCAAGCAAACGCTTCCCAAAGGCGTCACTCTTGCGCGCCTGCATTGGGGCGGTGGAACGCCCACACTCCTGAGCGCCGATATGATGCGCGATCTCGCCGCCGAGATTGCCTCGGTTGCGCCTTTTGCGCCCAATTATGAATTCTCCGTCGAAATCGATCCAAATGAAATCGACAGCACACGCCTTGATGCGCTCGCCGCCGCAGGGATGAACCGCGCCTCCATTGGCGTGCAGGATTTTGACGATGAAATCCAGCAAGCCATCGGTCGTATCCAGAGCTTTGAAGCCACCCGTAGCGCGATCGATATGATCCGTGCCCATGGCGTGGAAAGCCTCAATGCCGATATCCTCTTTGGCCTGCCTCACCAGTCCCAAGCGCGGATCACAGAAAGCGTGCAGAAGCTTCTTGCGCTCTCGCCTGATCGTGTCGCCCTTTATGGCTATGCGCATGTGCCGTGGATGGCCAAGCGCCAGCAGATGATCCCGTCTGACGCGCTCCCAACACCAGAAGAACGGCTTGATCTCTTTGAAACAGCGCGCAAGCTCTTCGTCTGGGATGGCTACGCCGAAATCGGGATTGATCATTTCGCCCGCCCCGAAGACGGGCTAACCCGTGCCCAAAAAGCAGGCACCCTGCGCCGCAACTTTCAGGGCTATACCGATGACACGAGCGATGTGCTCGTCGGGCTCGGAGCCTCTTCCATCTCACGCTTCCCGCAAGGCTATGCGCAAAACGCGCCTGCCACTTCGGCACATGCCAAGAAAGTTTCCGAAGGCAGCTTCTCGACATCCCGGGGCCATGTCTTCTCCGCTGAAGACAAGCTGCGCAGCCGTATCATCGAGATGATCATGTGCGATTTCCGCGTCTCTTCTGCCGAGCTTCTGGCAGAGCACGATATCGCGCCTGCCGCGCTCGCAGCGATGCTGAACGAGGCCAACACAAGCTTCGGCAACCGCCTCAAAACCTGCGCAGAAGGTCTCTATATTCCCGAAGAGATGCGCCCGCTCACCCGCCTGATCGCCCGCGCCTTTGACGCCTATGATCTGAGCAAAGCGGGCCACAGCTCAGCCATCTGAGCAAAACGCAACCCAACGCTTCAGTCGAGCGTTGGGCCGCCTGCCTTCAGCTCGAGCGCTGCACTCAAAAGCGTCTTGGCGTAGTCTGTCTGTGGGCGCTCGAATAGGTCATCCGACTTGCCCGCCTCGACAATATCGCCCTGACGCATCACAATCATCTTGTGGCTCATCGCGCGCACCACGTTGAGATCGTGGCTGATAAAAAGATAGGCCAGTCCATATTTGCGCTGAAGCTCGCGCAACAGATCCACAATTTGCACCTGCACAGTCATATCAAGCGCGCTCGTCGGCTCATCAAGCACAACAAGCTTGGGCCGCAATATCATCGCCCGCGCAATCGCGATCCGCTGGCGCTGCCCCCCCGAAAACTCGTGCGGGTAGCGGTCCATCGTGGCAGGGTCGAGCCCGACCTCTTCCATCACCTCAGAGACAAGTTCACGCGCGCTCTTCCCCTCAGGCTTGCCATGAACGCCAAGCCCCTCGGAAATAATCTCGGCGCAGCTCATACGTGGACTGAGCGAGCCATACGGGTCTTGAAACACGATCTGCATTTCGCGGCGCAGGCTGCGCAGTTTCTTGGTGCTCCAGCGGCGCACATCCTCGCCCTGATAGGTGATCCCGCCTTCAGAGCTGATCAGTCGCATGATCGCCAGTGCCAGCGTGGTTTTGCCCGATCCGCTCTCCCCAACAATGCCAAGCGTCTCGCCCGCACGCACAGACAGGCTCGCTTCATTGACAGCCTTCACATGGCCTGTGACCCGCTTCATCAACCCCGACTTAATCGGGAACCAGACCCGCAGCTTGTCTGCCGCAACAATCTCTTTCGCCCCCGCAGGCACTGGTGTCGGAACCCCGACAGCCCGCGCCGCGAGGAGCTTTTTGGTATACTCATGCTGAGGCGCATCAAACACCGCCTTGGCCGGCCCCTGCTCGACGATCTCACCGTTTTTCATGACACAGACCGTGTCAGCAAAGCGCTGCACAACGCCAAGATCATGGGTGATGAACAAAAGCCCCATATTCTCGCTTTCCTTAAGCTCGTTCAGAAGCTCAAGGATCTGCGCCTGAATCGTGACATCAAGTGCCGTGGTCGGTTCATCCGCAATCAGAATGTCAGGCTTATTCGCCAGCGCCATAGCAATCATCACGCGCTGCCGCTGCCCGCCCGAAAGCTCATGCGGATAGGCATTGAGACGGCTCTGTGCATCACGTATGCCAACCTTCTCAAGCAGTTCAAGAACGCGCGCCCGCGCGGCACCCCGCGTCAGCCCCTGATGTAGCTCAAGACTCTCGCCAAGCTGCTTTTCAATCGTGTGTAGCGGGTTGAGCGAAGTCATCGGCTCCTGAAAGATAAAGCTGATATCGTTGCCACGCACTTGGCGCAGAAGCTTGTCTTTCGCCCCGATCATTTCCTGCCCGTCATAGGTGACAGAGCCGCCCACTTCCGCACTATCACCAAGCAAAGCAACGGTGCTCAAGGCGCTCACAGACTTGCCAGAGCCGCTCTCCCCCACAAGCGCAACAGTCTCCCCGCGCCCGACAGAAAAGCTCACACCTTTCACAGCCTGATTGGCCTTGCCGTCTTGGCGGAAGGTCACTGTGAGATCGCGGACGTTTAGCAAGCTCATCGGAAAGTCTTTCTCGGGTCAAACGCGTCGCGCACGCCTTCAAAGATGAAAACAAGCAGCGACAACATGACGGCAAAAGTGAAAAATGCGGTAAAGGCCAGCCATGGCGCCTCAAGGTTCTGCTTGGCCTGAAGCGTCAGCTCGCCAAGGCTCGGTGCACTCGAAGGCAGGCCAAAGCCGAGATAATCCAGCGCCGCCAGCGACGAGATCGTTCCCGTCACAATAAACGGCAGCATCGTCAGCGTCGCAACCATCGCATTGGGCAGCATATGACGGAACATAATCGTTGTGTTGCCAACGCCAAGCGCCTTGGCCGCGCGGACATACTCTAGGTTGCGCGCCCGCAAGAACTCGGCCCGTACAACGCCCACAAGTGACATCCAGCCAAAGAGCACCATGAGAAACACCAAAAGCCAGAACGACCGCCCCAAAATGGCAAACATAATGATGATCACATAAAGCTGAGGTGTAGAGGTCCAGATTTCGATGATCCGCTGAAAAACAAGGTCAATCCAGCCACCAAAATACCCCTGCACAGCCCCCGCCGCGACCCCGATGATCGAGGCGAGACCCGTCACAATCAGCGTAAACAGGATAGAAAGGCGGAAGCCGTGGATCACCCGCGCCATCACATCGCGCTTCGTCGCGTCCGTACCAAGCCAGTTCTCGCCATTGGGCGGCAAAGGCGCAGCCCCGGGACGCTCGACAGCCGTATCAAAGGAATACGGAATAACCGGCCAGATCGCCCAGCCCTCCTCAAAGCCCCCGGCCGTAAATGTACCCGCATCAATCTCACTGACAATTCCCTCAGGGTCGTCAAAGCAGTCCTCTAGCCCACCCGAGGCAATCAAACAGCGCACCTCAGGGTCGCGATAAACCGCCTCTGTCTGAAAATCCCCGCCAAACTCTGTCTCGGGGTAAAAGTTCCAAATCGGCGCGTAATATTGGCCGCGATAGTTCACCAGAATGGGTTTGTCGTAGGCCAGAAACTCAGCAAACAAACTCATCACAAAAAGAACTGAAAAGACCCAAAGGCTCCAAAGCGCGCGGCGGTTGGCCTTGAAGTTACGCCAACGGCGCGCATTGATTGGCGAGAGTGTCAGCAAAGCCATTATCCCTCCCTCCGCTCAAAGTCGATCCGCGGGTCTACGAGAACATACATCAGATCCGAGATGATCCCGACCACAAGACTGATCAAACCGAAGATAAATAGCGTTCCGAAAACAATAGGATAGTCCCGCGCCACAGCCGCCTCAAAGCCAAGCCGCCCAAGGCCATCCAGCGAGAAAATCGTCTCGATGATCAGCGACGCCCCAAAAAAGACTCCGATAAACACCGCAGGAAACCCCGCAATCACAATCAGCATCGCATTGCGGAACACATGCCCATACAGAACCGCCCGCTCAGACAGGCCCTTGGCCCGTGCAGTCATCACATATTGCTTTTTCATCTCGTCCAGAAAGCTGTTCTTCGTGAGAAGCGTCAGCGTCGCAAAACCCGCAATACTGGACGCCAGCACAGGCAGCGTAATGTGCCAGGCATAATCCTTGATTTTGCCCCAAGCGCTCAACGTTTCAAAATTGTCGCTGGTCAGCCCGCGCAGCGGGAATATCTGCCAGTAAGAGCCGCCCGCAAACAGCGTCAGCAACAGGATCGCAAACAAAAACCCAGGGATCGCATAGCCCGCAATAATCGCGCCACTGGTCCAAGTGTCAAAGGGCGTACCGTCCTTCACAGCCTTACGAATGCCCAGCGGGATCGAGATCATATAAGCAATCAAAGTCGACCAAAGCCCAAGCGTGATCGACACAGGCAGCTTTTCCTTGATCAGCTCAATCACCGTCGCCGAGCGGAAATAACTCTCGCCAAAGTCAAAGCGCATGTAATTGCCCAGCATCAGGAAAAAGCGCTCCACTGGAGGTTTGTCAAAGCCAAACTCGCGCTCAAGCTCGGCGATAAACTCAGGCGGCAAGCCCCGCGCGCCCACATATTCGCTCGTCCCCGTGCCGAGCGTGCTTTCAGAGCCATCCTGCCCTGCGAAGCTGCCAAAGACATTGCCCTCGCCCTGCGCCCGCGCAATCGCCTGTTCCACAGGCCCACCAGGAACAAACTGCGTGAGCGCAAAGTTGATCAGCATAATGCCAAACAGCGTCGGAATAATCAGCAGCAAGCGCCGCAGGACATAAGCACCCATAAGGCTACCTCAGCGCCCCCTGCTCTTTCAGGGATGCCCCTTTGACCGCGTCATACCACCAGAAATCAAGTGTCCCGAGCGCATAGGGCGGGATCATTTCAGGCCGCCCGTATTGGTCCCAATACGCAACCCAGTGATCTGCCACATACCCTGTCGGGATCAAGAAAAACTCATGTCTCAGCACACGGTCAAGCGCCCGCAGCATCATATCTTCTTCTTCCTGCGTCTCGCTCAAAAGCGCCTTCTCGATGATCTCGTCCACAACAGGGCTGGCAAGTGAGGCGGGGTTAAACAAAAGTTTCGCCGCTTCCGAGCCAAAGCGCTGTTGAAGCCCTGTGCCCACACCAAACAGTGCGGGATAGCCATCCAAAACCAGATCATAATCATGGTCGCGCTCGCGCGAGGTATATTGCGAGGGGTCCACCACTTCGAAAGTCGCCTCAATCCCCATCACTTGCAGATTGCTGACAAAGTTCTCCGCCAAGGCCTTGTTGGTTGGAGTGTCCGAGGAATTGAATAAAAGGTTCAGGCTCAGAGACGCGCCGTCCGCGTTGCGCCGCTTGCCGTCATCGCCCACAGCCCAGCCAGCCTCGTCCAGAAGCTTCATGGCCGCGCGCAAATTGCGGCGATCATTCAGGCGCTCTTTTTGTGAGACATGCGGCAAGCGTGGCTCGTCTGTCAAAACCTCAGGATCAGGCTGCGCCGCCAGCCCCTGCAAAAGCGCAAGCTCTTCACCCTCGGGCGCGCCCTTGGCCTCAAATTTTGTACCTGTGCTGAAAGAATGCTGCTGGCTTTGCAGCCCGTAGAGCAGCGAAGCATTGGTCCACTCAAAGTTAAACCCAAGCGCCACAGCGTCGCGCACGCGACGGTCTTTAAGGACCTCACGATCAAGGTTCATAATAATTCCCGTGTTGGCAGGCGGCATCCCGTCAGGGATTTCCTCAAGCTTCACAAAAGCATCATTTACGGCAGGAAAGTCATATGACGTCGCCCAGCGCTTCGGGTCGCTCTCGCTGCGATAGGTCACAGACCCCGCCTTGAAGGCCTCAAAAGCCGCGGTCGCATCGGCAAAATACTCGATACGGATGGTATCAAAATTGTGGCGGCCCTTGTTGATCGCCAGATCGTTGCCCCAATAGTCGGGGTTGCGCTTATAGATCACCGAGCGGTTCACATCGACTCGGTCGATCACATAAGGCCCCGAGCCGGGCGAAACTTCGAGCCGGCTCTCATCAAGCCGCGCTCCCGTTTCCTCATACCATTTCTTGGACCACGCAGGCACAAACCCCACTTGGTCAATCAGAGAGCGCCGCGAAATGCCCTCGGCAAAGTAAAACTTGATGGTGTGGTCGTCGATCACTTCAACCTTGGGGATGCGCTTGCGCACCGCATCAGCATAAGACTTCAGGCCCTGATCCAGCAAAAGGTTGTGGCTAAAGGCAATATCATGCGCCGTCAGAGGGCTGCCATCGGAGAACTTGGCCTCAGGGCGCATATGAAAAATCACCCAGCTTTTGTCCGCAGGGTATTCCAGCGTATGCGCAAGCAAGCCATAATACTCCCCGTCCACATCCGCGGGCAATTCCCCAGACCCCGCCAAAACAGAGCCCAAAAGCGATTCGTACCCCACAGTCGCCAGCGCCGCAGCACGCCCCTTGCGCGTGTAAGGGTTCATGCTGTCAAACGTGCCCGCCACCGCGATGGAGATTTCCCCGCCCTTGGGCGCATCAGGGTTCACATAGTTAAAGTGCGTATAATCTTCAGGGTAGCTCAAATTGCCGAAGTAAGAATACCCGTGGCTCTTGATCATTTCGCTCTCCGCTCGCAGCACGAGCGCCGAGGCGGTCAGAAAAACAAAGCTCACAAGCGCCAGAGACGCCACATCTCTCACCTGCCGTACGGCAGCTTTCGCGCCAATGCGTGATCTCAACATGCCAATGCCTCCCTGAGCCAGACAAACTTATCAGGCCTTATTTATAATTGGTCCACCCTAGTTTCCAAGGCCTATGACATTCAAGTTGAGAATTCGTGATAGGCCGCCCCACAAAGCAAAACCGCCAGCCCGTTGCGGGGCTGGCGGCTTCAAAGTCTGGTCTGTCGCTCGATATCAGTCGTCGAGACTGTCAAGATAGGCGATCACATCCGCACGATCAGATGATTTCTTCAGGCCCGAGAAGCTCATGCTTGTTCCAGGAGCCGTTTTTTTCGGGTTCTCAAGAAAGGCGTAGAGGTTTTCAGGGGTCCAGTCCGCGCCGATCTGCTCCAGCGCACCCGAGTAGCCAAAGCCCTCAGCTGAGTCGATTGCACGACCAACAACACCGTGAAGGTATGGGCCTGTGGCGTTCGCGCCCTTTTCAACTTTGTGGCACGCCGAGCATTTTTTGAAGATTTTCGCGCCTGAAGCAACATCGGCTGATGCCATGATGGTTGCAAAATCGGGGCCTTCTTCTTCGACTTCGGCTTCGGCACTCTCTTCTACTTCAATCAGGTAGCCCGCAACATGCTCTTCGCCGTGCGCGCCATGACCGCCGTCAACGGTGTAAAGCGCATCAGCGCCCCACTTGGCGAAAAGAAACAGCAGGAGCGCGCCACAAACCGCGCCAAGGATTTTGGTGGATGTCATTGTATCAAACATGGGCCAGATTCCGTTTGGTAGCTTTTGGCGGTTTCTATCCGCTTCCACTCCCTTTACGCAAGGTGTAGTTTCTGCGGCCAAACGCCCCTTCTCTCTCGGGGTGCATCAAAAAGGTTAAAATATGTCTGAACGGATCGCATTTCAGGGCGAATTAGGCGCCTACAGCCACGAAGCCTGCACAACAGCTCGCCCCGATGCTGTCCCTGTGCCATGTGCCTCCTTTGAAGCTGCCATCGAGGCAGTCAAATCTGGCCAAGCCGATTTTGCCATGCTCCCTGTCGAAAATACGACTTATGGCCGCGTCGCAGACAATCACCGCCTTATTCCCGATTGTGGCCTTTTCATCGTCGATGAAGCTTTCGTACGTGTGCGCATCGCGCTCATGGCCAACGCGGGTGTGCCCCTCTCTGCTGTCAAAAGCGTGCGCGCGCACCCTGTCCTGCTGCCGCAGTCCGCCACGTTCCTGAAAAAGCACGGTATCGCGCCGATTTCTGCGGCCGACAGCGCAGGCGCCGCCGCCGAGCTCGCCGCCTCAGGCGCACAGGATCAAGGCGTGCTCGCATCAGAGCTGGCCGCCGAAATTCATGGCCTCGAAGTTCTGGCCTCCGATATCGAAGACCACGGCCACAACACGACCCGCTTTGTCATCATGGGCCGCGAACCTGACATGTCGCGCCGTGGCAAGCTAAACATGATGACAACCTTCGTCTTTGAAGTGCGCAACATCCCTGCCGCGCTCTACAAAGCCATGGGCGGCTTCGCCACCAACGGCGTCAACATGACCAAGCTCGAAAGCTACATGGTTGATGGATCCTTCACCGCGACCCGTTTCTACGCCGACATCGACGGCCACCCAGAAGACCCCAACGTCAAATTGGCGCTGGAAGAACTCGACTATTTCACATCCTACGTCCAAATCATCGGCGTCTACCCCGCCGACCGCGAAAGATAATACCCATGACCAAACGCATCGCCCTCTCAAGTGACCACGCCGCAATCGAATTGCGCCAAGCCATTGCCGCGCACATCACGGCTCAGGGCTATGAGGCTGTCGATATCGGGCCAACAAGCCCAGAAAGCACCCATTACCCCAAGCACGGCCAAGCTGCAGCAGCGCTTGTCGCCTCAGGTGACTGTGATCTTGGCATCATCCTCTGCGGCACAGGCCAAGGCATCATGATGGCGGCCAACAAAGTCAAAGGCATCCGCTGCGGCGTTTGCTCGGAGACATTCTCGGCCCGCATGATCCGCCAGCACAACAACGCCAACATGCTCTCGATCGGCGAGCGCGTCACAGGCGCGGGCCTCGCCCTCGATATCGTTGACGCCTTCCTCTCTGCCGAGTTCGAAGGCGGCCGCCACGGCACGCGTGTGGACATGATCACCGAGATCGAAGGCTAAGCCTACTCCCACTCCATCTGCTGAAACGCCGTCTGCGCGTTGCGCCCTGCGAGCGCGTCAAACTGCTCCAGCGTTGCAAAAGCGGATTGGTCAACATTCGGGGCGGCGATGATATCGCCGCCTTCTTCAATCAGAGCGCCAATCTGCCCTCGCAGGTTCATCAGGTAGTCATAAGTATGCGCCCGTGCCTGCGCCAGCGTGGTCGGCGCACCGTGCCCCGGCACAACATGCGCAGCAGCCGTGGCCTCGACAGCTTCAAAGGCCAGAGGCCAGCCCGCGATAGAGCTCTGATCGCCCACGCCCAAGATGCGCTCCACATAGACAATATCACCCGTAAACACAGTGTCACGCGCCGGTAGCCAGACAAAGGCATCCCCCGGAGTGTGCGCAGGCCCGACATGGCGGATTTCAAAGCTGAACCCGCCCAGCTCAAGATTATACTCCGCATCAAAGCTCACATCGGCCTCTGTAGGCTCTGTCCCGTCGAGCCCTGCACCAATCAGCTGGCGCAGCCCCGTCATTTGCATGGAGCCGCGCGTGCGCTGGTCCTCGATGGCCGCATTTGAGGCAATCACGGTTGCGCCCTCAGCCTGCCAATAGCTGTTGCCAAGCCAGCGGTGGTCCTGCCCGCCCGTGTTGATCACATATTTCACAGCCGCGTCCGTCACACTGCGCACCGCCGCATGCAGCGCCTCCGCGCCCTTCCATGATCCGCCCGGATCAATCAAAACAGCACCCGCCGCACTCACAACAAGGCCAAAAGTGGCGTTGTTGCCAAGGTTCTCAGGGCTGCGTTGTTCCTTTTCGCCGACAATAGCCCAGACGTCCTCAGCCACAGGCACAACCTCAAGCGCGCGCACCAGACTCGGCAGCACGAGCAGCATCGCCGTCACACAAGACGCGCGCATCATGCCGAGAGCCAGTCTTTGAGCTTGCCGGCGTCGGGCAAGCCGCCTGCATGCACAAGCGTACCCTCCACAGAAATCCCGGGGTCGACATCACACCTGCCATGGCAATCGCCCGTGCATCAGTGACTTTCTCAACGTCGACCTCAAGCCCAAGCTCGGCCGCCGCCGCCTTGACCATCTCCGCCGTGGCCTCACAGCGCTTACAGCCGGGGCCAAAAACCTTAATCGTTTTCATTGTGTTTCCCTTCAGAGAAGTGCGTTAAAAAGATAACCCGTCGCAAGGATCCCAGCCGCCACGACGGCAATAAAAATCGCGATGAGCCGCAGGGTCAGAACCTGCTTCAAAATGATCATCTCAGGCAGCGACAGCGCAATCACCGACATCATAAACGCCAGCGTCGTGCCCAGCGCCGCACCCTTGCCCAGAAGCGCTTCGACAATCGGGATGACCCCCGCCGCATTCGTATACATCGGCACGCCCAGCGCCACAGCCGAGGGCACAGACCACCAAGCCTCGCCGCCCATCACCTTGAGCATCATCGCCTCAGGCACATAGCCATGGATCACCGCGCCGATCCCGATCCCGACAAGCACCCAGATCCAGACCTTCCCGACAATCTCGCGCACCTGCTCAACGCCGATCTTGAGGCGCTCGACCAGCGTCAGCGCCTCCTCTGGCGGTTCGCCCACAGGCCCCGCATTCAGCTCGCGCACCCAGTCCTGCAAATAGCGCTCAAGGCGCATCTGACCAAGCACATAGCCCGACACCGTGGCAATAGAGAAGCCAAAGACCAGGTAGATCGTCGCAATCTTCCAGCCAACAAGCCCGTAAAGAAGCCCAAGCCCCACAGGGCCAACCATCGGCCCCGCAATGAGGAAAGCAAAGGTCACGCCCAAAGGGATACCCGCCGAGACGAAGCCGATGAACAAAGGCACCGAAGAGCAGGAGCAAAACGGTGTCAAAACGCCCAGAAAAGCCGCGAGCGGATAACCCCAAATCTGGCGCTTGCCCGCGAGAATGGCGCGGGTCTTTTCAGGGCTGAACCAGCTGCGCAATACACCCGTCACAAAGACAATCCCCGTCAGCAGAAAAAGCACCTTCGGCACGTCATAGACAAAAAAAGCAATCGCCTCGCCTGTATGGCTCGTCCGCGACACAGGCAAAAGCCCTGTTATCCATTCGGAAAACGGAACGAGCTGCCCATAGAGAAGCCAGAGCACAGCCCCCACCAAAGGCACACCCAGATACCAAAGCCAGTCAGGCGCACCACTGTGGCGCTCAAGTGTTTCGCTGCTCACGCGACGTCCCTTTCCGATGTCCGCTCTGCCGCCAAAACAGCGGCCACAACAGCGCGTCTTTCCGCTGCCAACTTCGGGTTCAGCCGAAAGCGCACCCACTGCGCATCGCGCCGGTCAGTGACCAACCCCGCCTCACGCAGCACCTTCATATGACGTGACATGCGGCTCTGGCTCGCGTCCAGCCGCGCCATAAGCTCGCAAACACAATGCTCCCCGCCATCCCAAACAATGGCAAGTGCGGCGCGGCGGGTCGGATCATTCAAGGCGGTCAATAAATCTTGCATGGCCCATGCTTATGCGCCCGTCCGCATATGCGCCTTGATTCATATCAAGCCCGCAAACCGCCCTGCCACATCCGCGCAAAAAGAAGCCACCTGTGCAGGGTAAGGCTTTGCGCGCCGCCTATTTGGCGCTAAAGCCTGACAAATGCGATATCAGGGCCAAGATTTTTTAACTGCCCCCGCCCGCCAAAGCCCTGAGCTCTGGCGCTTTGGCTTGGGCTTGGCGCTTGTGTGGGCCTGCCACCTCGCCTTGGGTCACAGTTACTTCACGTTGCTCGCCGAAATGGTCACACCACAAGACTGGCCGCTTCTAGCCGCCGAAATTGACCGCGGCAGCAGCCCCCGCGGGATGCTGGCCATTCTCGCCTCCTTCGGCTTTATCATCATCGCCCTCGGCCTCGTGCTCAAATTCTTGCACCAGCGCCCACTCGCCACGCTCTTTGGCAGAGGCGCCGTCTTCCTGCGTCACGGCCTGCGCGTCAGCACAGCGCTTGGCGGCTTTGCCGTTTTGCTCTGGTTTCTTCCAGAGCCCGATATCCTGAAGCCCTTTCACAATCTGGATTATCTGCGCTGGCTCGCACTTCTGCCGCTCGCCCTGCCGCTTCTGTTTATTCAGGTCACTGCCGAAGAACTGCTCTTTCGCGGCTATGGCCAAAGTCAACTCGCCGCACGGTTCTCCAATCCATTGGCCTGGCTCGCCCTGCCTGCACTGATCTTTGGTGCGCTGCATTTTGAGCCTTCGGTCGCGGGCCCAAACGCGTGGTTCCTTGTGCTCAGCGCCACGCTCTTCGGCCTCGCCGCAGGCGATCTGACCGCCCGTTCAGGCACTCTCGCCCCCGCCATCGCGCTGCATTTCTTCCTTAATTTCAGCGGCCTGCTCTATGTCTCCCCCGGGGATACGCTCTATGGCCTCGCGCTCTACACCTACCCGTTCGAACTGTCCGACCCCACGTTTCTTCCCATGTGGATGCCCTATGATCTGATGATACTGCTCTGTGCATGGCTCACTGCGCGGCTCTCGCTCGGACGCTGACGCATGCGCCGTTCTCCCTACGCCGCACACCGCGCCTTTGTAGCCCCTGCTCTTCTGAGCGGCGCACTGTTTACCGTGGTCCTCGGCTACTGCCTGATCGAATTTGGCTACTATCTCACCTATGATGTGATCGAAGCGCTGTTGCTTGCGCTTCAGCCCGATTGGATTGCCGCTTTCTTCACAGGATCGACCCCTCTGGGCCTCGGCGCACAACTCGCGTCCTTTGGCATCCTCGCCGCGATTGTCATGTTCGTGGTGCGCAGGCTCCATCACCGCGCCCCCAGCGGTCTTATCGGCCCGCCGCGCGCGGCCCTACGCCAGTTTTTCGCGGTTCTCACCCCCGTAACCCTACTTTTGTTTGCGCTGGAGTTTGTCCCGCCGTGGTGGAGCGCCGACGCCCTGCAAGCCACACGCCCACCACTTCTCTGGCTGGCGCTCCTGCCACTCTCTCTTGGGGCGATCTTCGTGCAAATTGCGGCCGAAGAGCTGCTCTATCGTGGGTATCTACAACAGCAGCTCGCCGCGCTTTTTGCGCATCCCGCCAGCTGGCTCATCCTGACAAACCTCGCCTTCGGCTTCGCCCATTGGGATATAGAGAGTGACCTCGTCCACAACATGCAATACGCCACATGGGCCTTCTTCTTCGGCCTCTGCGCCTCTGATCTTACCGCCCGCGCAGGCACACTCGGCCCCGCGCTCGCCTTTCATCTGGCCAACAATGCTTTCGCGTTTTTGCTCTACGGTGAGGCTGGCGGGCCGTCATCTGGCTTTGCGCTCTTCCTGTTTCCGCCAGAATCCATGGGTGACACCTTCACAACTGGCTCAAGCGCCAGCATCAGCTGGCAGCTCGCGCTTGAGCTCCTCCTTCTCGGTCTCATGTGGCTTGCCGCACGCATTGGCCTGAAGCGCTGATTGCATTTCCCGCCCGTCCTGATTATCTGGACCCTAGACAAGTGAAACGGCAAAGGCCTCTCTATGAACTGGATCACAAACTACGTTCGCCCCCGCATCAACTCAATCTTCTCGCGCCGCGATACGCCTGAGAATCTTTGGACAAAATGCGACGAATGCGGAACCATGCTGTTTCACCGTGAACTCGCAGGCAATCTCAACGTTTGCACCTCTTGTGGCCACCACATGGGCATCACGCCGCGTGACCGCTTCACAGCGCTGTTTGACGGCGGCATCTTCACAGAGGTTGATATCCCCCTGCCGATCGAAGACCCGCTCAAATTCCGCGATCAGAAAAAATACCCCGACCGCATGAAAGCCGCTCAAAAATCGACCGGCGAGAAAGAGGCCATGCTAGTGGTCCAAGGCGAGATCGGCCGCACGCCGATCATCGCAGCCGCGCAGGACTTTTCCTTCATGGGCGGCTCTATGGGCATGTACGTCGGCAACGCCATCATCGCGGCCGCCGAACGCGCCGTAAAGCTCAAGCGCCCCCTCGTGCTCTTCTCCGCCGCTGGCGGCGCACGCATGCAAGAGGGCATTCTTAGCCTCATGCAAATGCCGCGCACGACAGTCGCGGTCCAGATGCTCAAAGAAGCAGACCTGCCCTACATCGTCGTTCTGACACACCCGACAACAGGCGGCGTCACCGCGTCCTATGCCATGCTGGGCGATGTCCAGATCGCCGAGCCAAATGCGCTGATCTGCTTTGCTGGCCCCCGCGTGATCCAACAGACCATTGGCGAAAAGCTTCCCGAAGGCTTCCAGCGCGCTGAGTATTTGCTGGATCACGGCATGCTTGACCGTGTCACGCCCCGCACAAAGATGCGCGAAGAGCTGGTCCAAATCATTCGCATGCTCATGGATATGCCGCCGGCCGTCGCAGGCGATCTGCCCGCGCCAAATGCGGGCGATGCAACCGAGACAAAGGCAGACGCCAAGACATGAACACAGGATCGGATGTCATCCTTGAGCGGATGATGGCGCTTCATCCCAAGATCATCGACCTCACGCTGGATCGCGTGTGGAAGCTGCTCGACGCGCTCGGCAACCCGCAGGACAAACTCCCCCCCGTGATCCATATCGCAGGGACCAATGGCAAAGGTTCGACGCTCGCTATGTTCCGCGCCGGTATCGAAGGCGCTGGCCTCACAGCACACGCCTATACCTCGCCCCACCTAGCCCGCTTTCACGAGCGCATCCGCCTTGCAGGCGAGCTGATTTCCGAGCCTCATCTCACTGAGGTTCTGAACGAATGCTACGATGCCAACAATGGCGACACGATCACCTATTTCGAGATCACAACTGTCGCTGGCCTCCTTGCCATGTCGCGCACGCCTGCCGACTATACGCTGCTCGAAGTCGGTCTCGGCGGGCGCCTTGACGCCACCAACGTCATCAAAAAACCCGCCCTCACAGTGATTACCCCGGTCTCTTTTGATCATCCGCAATTCTTGGGTGACACCGTCGCCAAGATCGCCTCTGAAAAAGCAGGGATCATCAAACGTGGCGTGCCGCTTGTCCTTTCGGCACAGCCCGAAGACGCCGCAGAGGTGATCGAAGCCAAGGCCGCAAGCCTTGGCGCGCCGCTGATTGCCCAAGGCCAGCATTGGCATGTTTCTGAAGAGCGCGGCCGCCTTGTCTATCAAGACGAGACTGGCCTGCTTGATCTTCCGCCGCCCTCGCTGATGGGCGCACACCAATTCCAAAACGCTGGCGCCGCCCTCGCAGGCCTGCGTCACCTCGGCCTGCCTGCAAGCAGTTATGAGGCGGCAGTCACACGCCCAACTTGGCCCGCTCGGATGCAAAAACTCGCCCAAGGCCCGCTGATTGATGCCGCCCCCGAAGCCGAGCTTTGGCTTGATGGCGGCCACAACGCCGCCTGTGGCGCAACGCTTGCCGAAAGCCTCACGCGCTTGCCCAAGCGGCCCACCTATATGATCTGCGGCATGCTCAACACCAAAGACATCGCAGGCTATCTCGCCCCCGTCGTACCGCACATCAAAGCGCTGCATGCCGTCTCGATCCCGGGAGAGGCCAACACCCTCCCCGCCGAAACAACAGCCGCCGCCGCCACAGAAGCGGGTATGAGCGCCCATGCCGCAGACAGCGTGATGAGTGCACTACGCGATATCCTGCGCGACGCCCCTCAGGCCCGAATTCTCATCTGTGGATCGCTTTATCTCGCGGGTCATATCCTACGCGAGCACAGCTAAAACGGTCCGCTTTGGCCAGCTCTGCCAAAACAGACGCCCAAATCTTGTGTTGCCATATGAAAAAATGCGAATCACTTCCAAGGACTTAGCCCAAAGCTACCCCCGATTCGCTGAATTCTGAATCACTTTATGTTGACCGATTCGCGTTGATTCGCCTATATATTGAGCCAGCAGTCTAAGCATGCCCTGCGCCACAGATTGAAGCATGCTATGATTTGGGGGATAGTAATGAGACGCCTTTTGGGCCTTTTTTTCGCTGGCGCGTGCCTTATGCCAGCAGTGACCATCGCACAGGATGTGCGCCTCACACCTGACATTCCGTCAAAGTCGATCACACTCGCAACAGGCGAAACACTCGTGATCGAGCGGAACCAAGACACCGCCCACCAGCTCTCGGGCGAGTTCACAAAAACATCGCGCGCCTGCCCACCCTTCTGCATTCAGGAGATGAGTGCGGGCGAAGGCGTCGAGACGGTTGGCGAGATAGAAGTCATTTCCTTCCTCGAAAACTCGGTCGCCGCAGGCAACGGCCTCTTGCTCGACAGCCGCATGCCTGAGTGGTTCGCCAAAGGCACCATTCCGGGTGCAATCAACGTGCCCTTTGCCACGCTCGAAGCAAGCAACCCTTACCGAGACGAAATCATCAAGGCGCTCGGCGCACAGTCCGACGGTACAACATGGGATTTTGCCGCCGCCAAGGAACTTCTGCTCTTCTGCAACGGCCCGTGGTGTGAGCAATCTCTTCACGCGATCACAGCCTTGCGCAGCGCAGGATACCCCGCCGAAAAGATCAAATACTACCGCGGCGGCATGCAAGTCTGGCTCCTCCTCGGTCTCTCGATACAGCAGCCAACATCATGAAGCAGCACACCCCGCCAAACCCGCATCTTGTCCGCCTGCTGATCATCGGCGCGGCCTTTCTCACCGTCACGCTGGCGCTCATTCTGATGCAGCCATCCAACAGCGCTCTGGCCGAACTTCCCGAAATCGAGACGCCCTACAGCGACACGCCTGACGACAACACAGTCGCGCGGGCAGATACGGGCCTGATCAATCTGATGCAGACGGCCACAGCGTCACAAGATGCGCCGGTCGACGAGATCACGGCAGGCGTTCTTGCCAGCCTCTCAGTCGCTCCCAAAGCCGCCACCACAGCACCCGCCCAAGACGACCCGCTGCGCAGCATGACAGCAGGTGTGCTCGCCAGCCTAACAGGTCCAGCGCCGAAGCGCCCCGCCACAGGCGCAAGCATGCAAGACCTCGTGACCCAAGCCCTCAAGCAGGGCCAATCCGACGCCTACATCGACGCGCTGATCAATGAAGCCGCCGCCACAGGCAGCATCGCCGTACCCAGCGCACTGCGCACGGAGGCAGGCCGCGTCGACACAGCAACGCTTCTCGCCGCGCTCGTTCGCAAATCCAATCCAGAGGCCGCTATCACACCGACAATCGACACCAACAGCAATGGTGTCGAAGTCCGCGTGGTCCAGCGCGCAGGTGAAACCAAACGCTACAATTTCTACACAGTTCAGTCTGGCGACAGCCTCGGCGCAATCGCGCACCGCTTTTATGGCGACGCTGCGTTTTACACGTCCATTTTTGACGCCAACCGCCAGATCCTATCTAGCCCCGACCGCGTCCGCGTGGGCCAGCGGCTGAGTATCCCCGAGATCACCTCGGGGTAAGAGTTTACGAGGGCAAGAGTGTTATCTCTTAATCTATCGGCAGGAGAAAGAGGGGCCGAGCCAACGGCCCCCTTTCTTTCCCGATAGGGCAAACGCGGCCTAGGCTTCGCCCCAGCCGTCGCCCTGCATCTCGCGCAAACGGCTCGCTGTCCGCTCAAATTCAAACGTCCCCTCGCCCTCAAGATAAAGCATCTCAGGCTCGGCCGCCGCACTCGCAATGAGGCGCACCTTGGCTTCATACAAAGCGTCAATAAGCGTCACAAATCGCTTGGCTTCGTTAAAGTTGCTGCGCGATAGGCTCGGGATATCCTCAAGGATCAAGACCCGCACCGCCTCGGCAATCGCCAGATAATCCGCAGGGCCAAGCATCTTGCCGCAGAGCTCGTGAAACCGCGCCCGTCCAACCCCGTTGTGGAATGCGGGCAAAACAACTTCGCGTTTGTTCACGCTGAGGCGCAAGGGCTTGGCCTGCGCCCCGCCCATATCCGCCCAGATCGCCGCAACAGACGCGCGCGCCGCCTCATTCGCGGGGGCAAAATACGTCGCCTCTCCTGCCAGCCTGTCCTGTCTGTAGTCTGTCGCACTCACCAGCTCGTGGACCTGAAGCCGCTCCTTGATAAGGGCAATAAAGGGCAGAAAAAGCTGACGGTTCAGACCATTCTTGTAAAGATCATCGGGTACACGGTTGGATGTGGTGACAACAACAACCCCCGCCTCAAACAGCGCCTCAAACAAGCGCCCGACAATCATCGCATCGGTGATGTCTGTGATCTGCATCTCGTCAAAGGCCAAAAGACGCAGAT
>NZ_JAQWYD010000010.1:0-29023 GCF_029254145.1 Lentibacter sp. | reverse complement strand
CTCGATTTTGTTGTGGTGAATGGCGAGAACGCCAGCAACGGCATGGGTTTGAGTGAAGAACATGCCAAGGCGCTCTTGGACGCGGGTGTGGATTGCCTGACACTAGGCGATCATGCGTTTGACCAAAAAGATATGTTACAATTTATTGGTCGTGAGCCCCGCATTCTGCGCCCGATAAATTTTGCAAAAGGCGCCCCCGGCGCCGGGGCGCGTGTCTTTCAGGACGGACGTGGCCGCAAGATTTTGGTGGCACAAGTCTTAGGGCAAGTCTTTATGAAACGGGCGTTTGAAGACCCATTTGGGCAGATCGAGACTGTGCTCAAAACCCATGTTCTGGGCGGCGCTGTGCAGGCGGCCATTGTCGATGTGCATTGCGAGGCCACATCTGAAAAAATGGCAATGGGCCACTACTGCGACGGGCGCGCGAGCCTTGTCGTGGGCACGCACACGCACGTGCCGACGGGGGATGCGCAGATTTTGCCCAAAGGCACGGCTTATCTCACTGATGCGGGCATGTGTGGAGACTATCTAAGCGTGATTGGCATGGAAAAAGCCGAGCCGATGCGCCGCTTTGTAACAGGTATGTCTAAGAGCCGCTTTACGCCTGCTACGGAAGAGGCCACGCTTTCGGGCGTATATGTTGAAACGGACGACCGGACTGGCAAGGCGCTCAAGGTGACGCCTGTGCGAATTGGTGGAAGACTTCAGGAGAGCGCGCCTTGAGCCGAAATTTGGGGCCAATGTTTGCACTCCTGATTATGGGGGCAGGCTGGGGGATCACCTCACCTTTATCAAAAATCGCTGTCTCGACAGGACATCAGCCGCTTGGACTGGTGTTTTGGCAGATGGTGATCGGCGCTGTTTTGCTTGGGGCGATTGTGTTCGTTCGTGGCGGACGGTTGGCGCTGGGGAGACGGCAGATTACACTTTATCTTGCCATCGCGTTTCTGGGTACGATCCTGCCCAATGCGGCCAGTTATCGCGCGGCAGCTCATTTGCCTGCTGGGGTTATGTCGATTGTGATCGCGATGGTGCCTATGTTTGCCTTTCCAATTGCGCTGGCGTTGGGACAGGACCGGTTCAGCATAGCACGGGTTGTCGGGCTGGGTCTTGGCCTTGGCGGTGTGGCGCTCCTTGTGGGGCCAGAGGCGAGCCTGCCGGACCGCGCGATGGTCGCATTTATACCGCTGGCTTTGATTGCGCCGTTTTTCTACGGGCTTGAGGGCAATTTTGTCGGAAAATTTGGTACGGCGGGCCTTGATCCAATTGAGGTTTTGTTTGGCGCATCTGTTTTCGGTGCGGTGTTGAGCTTCCCGCTTGCGCTTGGCTTTGGGCATTGGCTGAATCCACTGGGCGGCTTTGGCGCGCCTGAGAGCGCGCTTGTGCTCAGCTCAATTGTACATGCGTTAGTCTATGCGGGCTATGTCTGGCTTGTGGGGCGCGCAGGGGCTGTTTTTGCAGCACAGGTTTCTTGTCTTGTCACCATTTTCAGGGTCGGCTGGGCGATGTTGATCCTAGATGAGGCGTATTCAGGTTATATTTGGGGCGCTTTGGGATTGATGCTCCTGGGCATGTTCCTTGTGCAGCCACGCGACAGAGAAGAGCTTGCGGCTTAGGCGACAAGGCGTGACAATGGGTTAACGAGTGAACAGAGGCGCGACCTTATGGGTATTTTTGAACTGAACCAAACGATGCAGGCTGTGCTTACACTTTTGGTGGTACTGGGAATGTTTGCGCTCTTTGTGCGTGAAACTTACCCTGCCGAAGTTGTTGCAATTGCGGGAGCCGCTTTGATGCTGGTTCTTGGGCTGTTGCCATATGAAAACGCGCTTGAAGTCTTGGCGAACCCTGCGCCATGGACCATCGCAGCAATGTTTATTGTTATGGGTGCTCTCGTGCGGACAGGCGCTCTGCAGGCCTTTACGTCGGTGGCTGATAAGTTGGCGCTGACCAACCCTGCCTTGGCGATGGGGATGCTGATGGGGTTTGTTGTTTTGGCCTCAGCGGTTGTGTCAAATACGCCCGTTGTGGTTGTGATGATCCCTGTTTTCGTGCAGCTGGCCAAAACCATGGGCATGTCTGCGTCCAAGCTTTTGATCCCTTTGTCTTACGCTGCCATACTGGGCGGGACTCTGACACTCATTGGCACATCGACCAATCTTCTGGTGGATGGTGTCGCTCGCGCAGGTGGGCTTGAGGCATTCAGTATTTTTGAAGTTACGCCGTTGGGCATTGCTCTGGTCGTTTGGGGGATGGTGTATTTGCGCTTTATTGCGCCACTCCTCTTGCCTGAGCGCGATAGTATGGCGAGCTTGCTAAGCAACCGTTCAAAGATGAAATTTTTCACCGAGGCGGTTATCCCAGCAGAGAGCAACCTTATTGGCCGTGAGGTGAGCGGCGTGCAGCTCTTCAAGCGCGATGGGGTGCGCCTGATTGACGTGATCCGCGGTGATGCCTCGTTGCGTCGAAATCTTGCAGGAGTGAGTCTGCAGACAGGGGACCGAGTGGTTTTGCGCACCGAGATGACAGAGCTTCTTAGCTTACAGCGCAATAAAGAACTTAAGCGCGTTGATCAGGTGTCGGCGTTCGAGACAACCACTGTGGAGGTTTTGATCACGCCCGGGGCGAAGATGGTCGGGCGTCAGCTGGGCGCGATGCGTTTGCGTCGGCGCTATGGTGTGTATCCACTGGCAGTACATCGTCGCAACCAGAATATTGGTCGTCAGCTTGATGAGCTCATTGTGCGCGTTGGCGACACCCTTTTGCTAGAGGGTGCTCCTGATGATATTCACCGGCTGTCAGCGGATATGGATCTTGTTGAAGTAAACCGACCACAAGCCAAAGCCTTTCGTCGCGGCCATGCTCCGCTCGCCATCGGAGTTTTGATTGCCTTGGTTGCATTGGCAGGGTTTGGAGTTGCCCCGATCTTTTTGTTGGCAATCTTGGCTGTGGCTGTTGTGCTGTTGTCGAGGTGTATTGATGCGGATGAAGCCTTTTCTTTCGTAGATGGGCGATTACTCGCTTTGATTTTTGCGATGCTGGCTATTGGTGCCGCCTTGCAGGCAACTGGAGCGGTTGAAATGATTGTGCGTGGGATTGCGCCAATGCTGTCGGTCTTGCCACCGTTTCTAATTATTTGGGCAATCTATCTGCTCACCTCTGTTTTGACCGAGCTTGTAAGTAACAATGCAGTGGCTGTCGTCATCACGCCTGTGGCAATTGGAGTTGCTGATGCGCTCGGAATTGATGCGCGGCCTCTCGTCGTTGCCGTGATGGTAGCTGCAAGTGCCTCCTTCGCAACGCCAATTGGCTATCAGACCAATATGTTGGTTTATGGACCGGGGGGTTATAAGTTTACGGACTTTATGCGTGTGGGGATTCCGCTCAATCTCTCTGTGGGACTTTTGGCGTCTGCATTGATACCGCTATTGTGGCCGCTCTAAGTTCGTTCGAGTTTGGCCTTGTAAAGCCCGAACGTTGCGAGACGCTAGCCCCCCGCGTCGTCTTCGGGCATTGTTACAAAGAAGCTGCCTGAATGCACTTCCCCTAGAGAGGCCAGAACACAAGGATGAGTGGGATCGAAACGGTGACCACGATAATTTCCAATGGCAGCCCCATGCGCCAGTAGTCGCCAAAGCTGTAGCCCCCAGGACCAAGAATGAGCGTGTTGTTTTTATGGCCAATGGGCGTGAGGAAGGCTGAGCTGGCCGCAATGGCGACAGCCATGAGAAAAGGGTCTGGGGACACGTCGAGCGCTCGAGCCATTTCAATGCCGACGGGGGCTGCGACGATTGTTGTGGCCGTGTTGTTAAGCACATCCGACAGCGTCATGGTGACGAGCATCAGCACTGTCAGGATCGCCCAAGCTGGCATGGCATCGGTAAAGCCTAGAAGTGCACCTGCGAGGAGTTCAGTTCCGCCTGAGTTTTCGAGCGCTGCGCCGAGCGGGATCATAGAGCCCAGGAGGACGACGACAGGCCAGTTAATATGGTCATAGAGCTCTGTGAGCGGCAAAATTTTGAGTAGGATGTAAGCGACCACCACAATGCCAAGCGCGATCGGTAAGTAGACGAGCCCGACAGAGGCGGCAACGACAGCGGTTACGAAAAGTCCGATGGCGAGCCATGTTTTGCTATCTTGTGTGACAGCTAGACCACGATCTGCCAAAGGCAGTGCGCCAATCCAGTCTGTGACCTCAGTGCCAGTGCCCTTAGGGGCAAGCAGAAGTAAGATATCGCCTGCTTGCACTTGAGTTTTGCGGATCTGGCTTGTTATCTTATGACCAGCGCGCGAGATCCCCATGAGCACGGTTTGTTTGCGCCATGAGAGACCGATACTGAGCGCTGTTTTTCCCACTATCCGCGCTTCAGCGGTGACCACGACTTCCACGAGATCAAGGCCCTCGCCTGCTGCCTTGACTCTCTCTTCACGCTCTCGTTCAGCAAACGCTAGTCCCAAAGTTGCGCGGAATTCGTCCAACGCTTCGGGGGAGGCTTCTAGGACGAGGATATCACCGGATTGCAGGAGTGAGTTTCTTGCTGCGCCATAGCGCCGCTTGCCGCCGCGCATCAGGCCTAGAATTGCGACATCCGCGGCCTCAGCGGCGTCTTCAAGCTCACCAAGTCGTTTGCCGATCTGTTTTGATCCTTCGGGGATTGTGAGTTCGGCAATGTAGGCGGACATGTCGCTCACAGCTTTGAGCGCATCTTCACGATTGGGGATAAGCCGCCAGCCAATGAGCGCGACAAATATGAGGCCCGCTACAGCCGTTAGACCGCCGACAGGAGCGAAATCAAACATCGAGAAGGGCTCGCCAACTGCATCTTCGCGAATGGAGGCAATGATGATGTTGGGTGGCGTGCCGATGAGAGTGGCCATTCCGCCAAGGATGGTTGCGAAGCTAAGTGGCATAAGCGACAGGCCAGGAGCTCGGCCGGCTTTGCGGGCTGTCTGGATGTCGACAGGCATGAGCAGGGCGAGGGCGGCAACATTGTTCATAAAGCCCGAGAGCACACCACCGATTGTGCCCATAATGGCGATATGTGTGCCAAGAGAGCGTGTGCTGTCCACGAGTGTGCGTGTGATCAAATAGATCGCCCCTGAGCGAACGAGCCCTGCGGAAACCACGAGCACCAGCGCGACGACAATAGTCGCTGGGTGCCCGAAGCCATCAAATGCGTGCTTCGTCTCGACGACACCGAGTACGACTCCGAGCATGAGAGCCGCAAACGCTACGAGATCATAGCGCCAGCGGCCCCAGAGCAAGAGTGCAAAAACGCCAGCGAAGAGCGAGAAGAGAATGATTTGATCTTGTGTCATAAGGGTTTTCTAGCGCGGGCTGTGGGGGCCTTGCACGGGAAAAATACGATTTGTGCATCAACTTGTCCCGATGCTCTGTCTCCATGCTTGACCGCCTTTTCGGGTGCGGCACATCGGGAGTGGTTGAACACGACCGCCTCCATCACTTATAGAGGGCCAAACTGTAGATATCATGATCGGGAGCTTATCATGGCCGGCCACAGCAAATGGGCAAATATTCAACACCGCAAAGGGCGTCAGGACAAGCTGCGCTCCAAGCTTTTTTCCAAGCTTTCCAAAGAGATCACTGTTGCTGCCAAGATGGGTGACCCCGACCCAGAAAAGAACCCACGTTTGCGAATGGCCGTGAAAGAAGCCAAGGGACAGTCTATGCCCAAGGACAACATTGAGCGCGCGATCAAGAAGGCCGTGGGCGGCGAAGGCGAAGCCTATGAGGAAATCCGCTATGAGGGCTATGGCCCCAATGGCGTAGCGGTGATTGTCGAGACGATGACAGACAACCGCAACCGCACGGCCAGCAATGTACGCTCGCTCTTCACAAAATGCGGTGGCAATCTTGGTGAAACAGGCTCTGTAGGCTTCATGTTCGATCGTAAGGGCGCTGTGAGCTATGCGGCCTCTGTGGGCGACGCGGACACTGTCATGATGGCGGCGATCGAGGCGGGTGCTGAGGATGTGGAAAGTACAGACGAAGGGCATCTGATTTGGTGTGGCGATACGGACCTAAACGAAGTGTCGACGGCGCTTGAAGCCGAACTGGGCGAAAGCGAAAGTACCAAGCTGATCTGGCGGCCAAGCATCAGCACGGAGATGGGCCTTGAGGACATGCAAAAGCTTATGAAGCTCGTTGATGCTTTGGAAGATGATGACGACGTTCAGACTGTCACAACGAACTTTGAGGCTTCGGACGAGGTTATGTCGCAGCTCGGCGACGAGTAACGCGCCAGGCTGAAACTGAGGTGAGATATTATTGAAGTGGCGCTTGGGCTAGAGAGGCTCGAGCGCCTTTTTTTGCGTTCTGGCGCAGTTTGTCAGTGAGGCTTGAAAGAGCGGGTGCAAGGATACGACTGATTTGCCAATAGAGAGGATTATTGTGATGGCTTGCGGGCAAAATTTCCACCAATGTTCCATTTGCAAGGTGAGGTTCGACAAGACTCGCTGGGTTGAGCGCCCAGCCGAGGCCTGTGGAGGTGGCTTCTACAAAGACTGTGGTGGAAGGGATGAAATGTACTGGAGGATTTAGCCCCGCACCGAAATGTTGTCTGAGCCAGTTTGTCTGAAGATTGTCATTGGCTGAAAATCTCAGCATCGGAGCTTTGCAAAGAGTGGCGGGTGTGGGGCCTTCAGGCATCCACTGTCGTATGAATGCTGGCGAGGCTGTCGAAATATAGCGCATGCACCCGAGCGGGTAGGCGTTGCAGCCTCGCAGGGGACTGTCCTGTGTTGTCACCGCGGCCATAACTTCGCGACGACGCAGCCACTCGGCAGAGATGCTTTCGTCATCAACGAGCACCTCATATCGGAATGCACCGCTGCTATCGAGGGCTGTTGGTACCCATGTTGCGAGGCTGTCTGCATTGACTGCAATAACCACAGGCTTAAGGGCTTGTGAGGCGTGCGCGCCCTGTCTGAGTTCGCGGGATAACTCTGCCTCCATCAGGGTGACGCTATTGGCGTGTGCAGCGAGCCTCAGGCCGGCAGCCGTCCCGCGGCAGGGCGTGGATCGCTGGACTAATATGCTGCCGAAGTTGTCTTCGAGCGCCTTGAGGCGCTGTGAGATTGCGGATTGGGTGACACCAAGAGCGTCGGCGGCAGCTTCAAAACTGCCAAGTCGAAGAATTTCAGTGAGAGCTGTGAGTTGTTTTGGATCAAACTTCAATAATATTTCTAATACCATTCCTAATTCGTTAATTTGTATTACCGTATCGTTCACGCTAACCCTAAGAAAAAATTAGGGACATTTTTCAATGCAAGCTGCCATCGCGGGATTTGCCCTCGGATTTTCACTTATTGTCGCGATCGGCGCTCAGAATGCTTTTGTCCTGCGTCAGGGGATCAAAAGAGAGCATGTTTTCGTGACCTGCCTTACCTGTGCGCTCTCTGATGCCGTGTTGATTGCGGCGGGTGTGGCTGGGTTTGGCTCGCTCGCTGAGGTCGTACCATGGCTTGAACCGTTGATGCGCTACGGTGGCGCCATGTTTCTCTTCTGGTATGGAGCTTCAAATTTCCGATCGGCGTGGCAAGGCGCTAGCGTGCTGCGAACAGAGGGGGCCGTCAAAGGCTCTTTGAAGGGCGTTTTGGCGACGGTCCTTTTGCTAACTTGGCTCAACCCACATGTTTATCTTGATACTGTTGTGCTTCTCGGCTCCATCAGCGCAGGTTGGGACGATAAGCTAAGTTTTTCTATGGGGGCGATGAGCGCCAGCTTTGTTTTCTTCTTTTCGTTTGGGTATGGCGCGCGCTACCTCGCACCTCTCTTTGAACAGCCAAGGGCGTGGCAAGCGCTGGATGCGATGATCGGACTCATCATGTGGGCAATTGCGGCCAAGCTTCTCTTCTAACTTCGCTTTTGAGCTTGAAGCGGTCTGCGCAACATGGCTTCATTAACAAATGAATGATCTTCAGACATATCGCCCTGTGAAAAGTGTTTTCTGGATGTTTGTTACAGGGCTTCTATTCGTCGCTGTGACGGCTCTCGTGAAATACAATGGCACGCGCATTCCTGCGACAGAATCGGCTTTTTTGCGCTATTCGATGGGATTGGTGTTTCTGTTGCCAATGATCAATGCGATGCGCCAGAGCCAGCTCACGATACGCCAGCACAAGCTCTTTTGGCTTCGCGGAATCGCCCATACGGGAGGTGTTTCCCTTTGGTTTTACGCGATGGCGCGGATCCCGATCGCAGATGTGACTGCGATGAACTATCTGACGCCGATCTATGTCACGCTCGGCGCGGCGCTTTTCTTGGGGGAAAAGCTGGCGCTGCGTCGGATCTTGGCTGTGGTGGCGGCGCTCGTGGGCGCGCTGATCATTTTGCGGCCTGGCTTTCGAGAAGTGGGAATGGGGCATCTTGCGATGCTTTTCGCAGCGGTTTTCTTTGCAACCTCCTATCTTGTGGCAAAGCTTATGTCTGATGAAACCAACCCTGCGATAGTGGTGACGATGTTGTCTATCACAGTGACTATCGGGCTTGCACCGCTTGCGCTTGCAAATTGGGTGACGCCGACAGGGAGCGAGCTCGTGGTGTTGTTTGCTGTCGCAGCTTTGGCAACTGCTGGACACTATACGATGTCGATGGCTTTTGCAGCGGCGCCCGTGACTGTCACCCAGCCTGTGAGCTTTTTACAGTTGGTCTGGGCAGTTTTACTCGGGGCTGTTGTTTTTGGTGAAGGGGTCGACCCTTGGGTTGTGATTGGTGGCTTGGTGATTATTGGCTCGATTGCTTTTATCACGATGCGTGAAGCGGTCATGAAGCGTAAGATAAGAACACCCGCGGTGCCCGCGCCCAAGTTTTGATCTAAGGGGGCACCCGTGCTCTGGTTCGCTGGGAGAGGAGTGAGAGGCTTCCAACACCCCCCGATAATTAGGGTAAGGAAAAGAAGTGGCGAGGCCTATGCTTTTGGCGCGATGAGGCGTTTGAGCAGGGCGGTCTTTGTGATCTCGCCGATGGCCTCTCTGTTGTGCATGACTTTGATAGGCGCCTCGCTGTCTTGGAAATGCGGCATGAGGGCTACAAGCTTTTCGCTTGCGTCTATCTCTCCGGTCGCGTCACCGGTAAGTGGCGCTATGACATCACGAGCTGTAAGCACTCCAAGCGGGTTCATATGCGCGACAAAATCGGCAACATAGGCATTTGCAGGCTTCGTATATATTTCTTGCGGTGTGCCACATTGGACGATCCTGCCACCCTCCATGATCGCAATACGCCCACCGATTTTGAAGGCTTCATCAAGGTCGTGGCTCACAAAGATGATCGTTCGACCAAGGCGGGCTTGCAGCTCAAGAAGTTCATCTTGGAGGCGGGTGCGAATGAGCGGATCGAGAGCTGAAAAGGGCTCATCCATCAATAGGATTGGCGCATCTGTGGCAAAGGCGCGAGCAAGTCCGACGCGCTGTTGCATACCGCCCGAAAGCTCGGAGACTTTGTGATTGGCCCAGTCAGAAAGGCCTACAAGCGCCAGTTGCTTTGCTACGATGTCTGCGCGGCTTTGATGGCTCATGCCACCAAGCTCAAGGCCGAGGCCAACATTCTCGGCAACGCTGCGCCAAGGAAGAAGGCCAAAACTCTGAAAAACCATAGAGATTTGAGTGAGCCGCAGCTCGCGCAGGTCTTGTGAGCAGGCTTGCGTGACGGATTGCATGCCCTTGGATGTGCAGACTTGTACCTCGCCGCGCACAACTGGGTTGAGGCCGTTTACAGAGCGCAGAAGCGTTGATTTGCCTGAGCCAGATAGTCCCATAAGCACCAAGATTTCGCCTTGCTTCACATCGAGAGAGCAATTGTGCACGCCAAGAATTTGCCCTGTATGCTCTTGTATTTCCGCACGGTTTTGACCTGCATCCATCAGCGGGAGGGCTTTTGCAGGCGCTTGCCCAAAGACGATCGAGACGTTTTGAAAGCTCACTGCGATATCTTGGGTCATGTGGGCGTCTCCACGCGAAGCATTCGATCCAGTGCGATGGCGACGGCAACGATGACAAGACCACTTTCAAAGCCAAGGCCTGCGTTGACGGTATTTAGCGCGCGCACCACAGGCACGCCGAGGCCGTCCGCGCCGACGAGGGCGGCGATTACGACCATTGAGAGCGAGAGCATGATGGTCTGGTTGAGGCCCGCCATGATCTGAGGCAGGGCAGACGGAAGCTCAACCTTCCAGAGAAGCTGGCGGGGGGTAGCACCGAAAGCACGTGCCGCCTCAATCAGTGTCACGGGGGTGCGGGATATGCCGAGGTGCGTGAGTCTGATGGGGGCGGGGAGGACAAAAATAAACGTTGCTACGAGCCCTGGGACCATACCGATGCCAAAGAGAACGATCATCGGGATAAGATAGACAAACGTTGGGATCGTTTGCATCATGTCGAGGACTGGCAAAAGCGCCTTGTATACCCGCGGGCGGTGCGCAGCGAATATCCCGATAGGGACGCCAACGCCCATGCAGAACAGGCCTGCAAAAAAGATTAGTGCGAGGCTTTCTGTTGTTTCTTCCCAGTAGCCCTGATTGATCACAAAGCCAAAGCAGAGTGCGACCAAAATGGTACGTCCCTTTGAGCGCTGCAGTACCCATGTCAGCGTCGCGAAGAGCGCCACCATAACATAGGGGTGCGGAAACTGTAGCACGTTGAGCAGCGCGTCAATTATTGTGCTTAGGAGCGTTTCGAGGAGATCAAAGGCATCTCCGAAATTATCGATCAACCAGTCGAATCCGGCTGCGATGAGTTTGCCGACTTCAAGCTTTCCGTCGTCTCTGACAAGGGCTGCGAGCCACGATGATTGCATGAAGTCGCTTTCTGTTGGTGCTCGCCCCTGAGGGGGCTATGCGCTGAAGAATAGGCTGAGGATAGGTTTGACTTGGAGTTAAGTGTGGCGGGGTTGGCCCCGCCACACCGAGCTTAGAGACCGAGAGCCGATTTAAGGGCTGCTGCGGCATCGCCGCCGTCTTTTGTAGTGACGCCTTCAATCCACCCCATCGCCAAATCAGGGTTGGCTTTGAGCCATGAGGCTGCTGCTTCTTTCGGGTCGGTGCCGTCGTTGAGGATAGCGCCCATGATTTGGTTCTCCATGGCCAATGTGAACTTGAGGTTGCTGAGCAGCGCTCCCACATTGGCGCATTCCGTGACATAGCCTGCGCGGGTGTTGGTATAGATAGTTGCGCCTCCTAGGTCAGGCCCGAAGAAGTCATCGCCACCGGTGAGATAGCCCATCTCAAAGTTGGCGTTCATAGGGTGGGGTTCCCAGCCGAGGAAGATGATTGGCTCGCCCTTTTTGGTCGCGCGCTCTACTTGTGACAGCATGCCTTGCTCTGAGCTTTCTGCAACTTCAAAGCCTGAGAGGCTGAAAGCATCACTATCAATCATAGTCTGGATCAGGCGGTTTCCATCATTGCCTGGCTCGATACCGTAGATTTTGCCGTCCAAGTGCTCGGCGTGTTGCGCAATGTCGGCAAAGTCTTTGATGCCCATGTCCATTGCGGCTTTGTTGACGGCGAGTGTGTACTTCGCGCCTTCGAGATTCTCGCGCACGGTGTCGACGGTGCCGGCCTCACGGTAAGGTGCGATATCAGCCTCCATTGTGGGCATCCAGTTGCCGAGGAAGACGTCGATGTCGCCCTGTGCCATAGCCGTGTAGGTCACTGGTACTGAGAGGATTTTGGTATCTGTTTCATAACCCAGAGCTTCGAGCACTGTGGTTGTGGCCGCTGTTGTCGCGGTGATGTCTGTCCAGCCGACATCGGAGAAAGTGACTTTGTCACATTGGTCTTCAGCCATGGCAGATGTGGCAGCGAAAAGCGCAAGCGCGGATAGGGAATATTTCAGGTTCATACTCAAACTCCTATGGGTGACGTTTTTATTGATTGACGCGTCAATAAAAACAAAACAATCTCAGCATAGCAAACCTTTTGGAGTGTAATTGTGCCGAAACTTGGAATGGAGCCTATTCGAAGACAGGCTCTGGTAAAAGCCACTATTGCCGAAATCGGCCAACACGGCACGCTTGATGTTACCGTGAGCCAGATTGCAAGGCGAGCGGGTATGTCGAGCGCTTTGGCACATCACTATTTTGGAGGCAAAGAGCAGATACTCGTCGCTGCGATGAGGTATACTATGGGTGTTTATGCTGCTGAGGTGCGCGGAGCGCTCGCCATGGCGGATACGCCTGCGGAGCGGGTTGAGGCGATAATACGTGCGTCGTTTTCAAGCCGCAATTTTCGCATTGAAACCGTTGCGGCGTGGATGAACTTCTATGTTTTGGCACAAGTGTCGCCTGAGGCCAAGCGGCTGCTAAATGTCTATCACCGTCGCCTGCGTTCCAATTTGGCTCATGGATTGCGTCCACTGGTCAAGACGCGCGCTGAGATGGTCGCCAGCCGCGTCGCGGCTTTGATTGATGGCGTGTATTTGAGGCAATCTCTCGGTGAAGCAGCGCCAAACGGCGCGCAAGCGCTTGAACAGATCATGGGATATGTCCAGCTTGAGCTAGACCAAAGGGAGCAAAAATGAGCAAGCCCAACATTTTGATCTTAATGGTTGATCAACTTAACGGCACATTTTTTCCTGATGGGCCTGCGGATTGGTTGCATGTGCCCAACCTTAAGAAACTGGCCGCCCGCTCTACCCGTTTTAAAAACGCGTATACTGCCAGCCCGCTTTGTGCTCCAGGGCGCGCGGCGTTTATGTCGGGTCAGCTCCCTAGTGCGACGGGAGTATATGACAACGCAGCTGAATTTGCCTCCAGCATTCCGACATATGCTCACCATTTACGCCGTGCGGGATATCAGACGTGCCTCTCAGGTAAGATGCATTTTGTCGGACCGGACCAGCTGCATGGCTTTGAAGAGCGCATGACCACAGATATTTATCCACCCGATTTTGGCTGGACACCTGACTATCGCAAACCAGGTGAGCGGATTGATTGGTGGTATCATAACATGGGCAGCGTAACTGGTGCTGGTGTGGCAGAGATCACCAATCAGCTCGAATATGACGATGAGGTGGCCTATCATGCCACGCGAAAGATATATGACTATGGGCGCGGCCTGGATACGCGGCCATGGTGTATCACAGTGAGCTTTACCCACCCGCATGATCCCTATGTGGCACGAAAGAAATACTGGGATTTGTATGAGGATTGCGAGCATCTTCTGCCTGAAGTTCCGGCGATGGACTATGAAGAGCACGATGCCCACAGCAAGCGCATTTTTGATGCCAATGACTGGCGATCTTTTAACATCACAGAAGAAGATATCCGCCGCTCGCGGCGCGCATATTTTGCCAATATTTCTTACCTTGATGACAAGGTGGGCGAAATTCTGAAGGCTCTTGAGAGCACGCGACAAGAGGCGACGATCCTGTTTGTCTCTGATCATGGCGATATGCTCGGCGAGCGCGGATTGTGGTTTAAGATGAGTTTCCTTGAAGGCTCTGCACGTGTGCCGATGATGATTGCAGCGCCGCAGATGGAGGCTGGGCTGGTTGAGACGCCAGTGAGCAATATTGATGTATGCCCGACGCTTTGTGACCTTGCCGGTGTGAGTATGGTCGAAGTCATGCCGTGGACGACAGGCGAAAGCCTCGTGAAGCTGGGGCAGGGCGGGGTGCGCACAAGCCCGGTGGCCATGGAATATGCTGCCGAGGCGAGCTATTCGCCGCTGATTTGCCTTCGGCATGGGCGCTGGAAGTACACCAACTGCGCGCTCGATCCAGAGCAGCTTTTTGACATGGAGGCAGATCCTCACGAGCACAACAATCTCTTAGAAACTGTCGAGCATGCTGAGGTGCTTGAACGTTTCAGAATGATGGCAGCAGAGCGGTGGGACTTGGAAGAGTTTGACGCTGATGTACGCCAAAGTCAGGCCCGTCGCTGGGTCGTTTATGAGGCGCTACGCGAAGGCGGATATTTTCCGTGGGATTATCAGCCGCTTCAGAAGGCAAGTGAGCGCTATATGCGCAACCATATGGATTTGAACGTCCTTGAAGAAAATCAACGGTTTCCAAGAGGCGAATAACCATGCAAGCAGATTATGTGATTGTGGGCGCGGGCTCGGCAGGCTGCGCAATGGCCTACCGTTTATCGGAAGCAGGACGTTCTGTTATTGTCATTGAGCACGGCGGAACGGACGCTGGTCCGCTCATCCAGATGCCAGCGGCATTGAGCTATCCGATGAATATGACGCGCTATGACTGGGGCTATATGACAGAGCCAGAGCCACATCTTGGCGGACGGCGTTTGGTTGCGCCGCGTGGCAAGGTGATTGGCGGGTCAAGCTCAATCAACGGGATGGTCTATGTGCGCGGTCATGCGCGCGACTTTGACCACTGGCGCGACAGCGGGGCAGAGGGCTGGGGGTATGCGGACATCCTGCCTTATTACAAACGAATGGAGAGCTGGGACGATGGGGGCCATGGTGGCGATCCTGCTTGGCGCGGCACCGATGGACCGATGCATGTGAGCCGTGGGCCTCGCAAAAATCCATTGTTTCATGCGTTTGTCGAGGCGGGCCGGCAGGCCGGGTACCCTGTGACCTCGGACTATAACGGCGAGCAACAGGAGGGCTTTGGCGCGTTTGAGCAAACGGTGCACAAGGGACGGCGTTGGTCGGCGGCGAACGCATATCTCAAGCCTGCTTTGAAGCGCGAGAATTGCACGATAGTAAGAGGCCTAGCCGAAAAGATCGTGATTAAGGACGGGCGCGCCACTGGGGTTCAGCTGAAGCGAGGCGGAAAGAGCGAAGTGATTGGCGCGCGCGCGGAAGTGATCATCGCTGCGAGCGCGTTTAACTCACCAAAGCTCTTGATGCTCTCAGGTATCGGGCCTGCGGCGCATTTAGCTGAGCACGGGATCGATGTTGTTGCTGACCGTCAGGGCGTGGGTCAAAATTTGCAGGACCACTTGGAAATGTACATCCAATATGCGTCTAAGTTGCCTCTTACGCTCTACAAACATTGGAACCTGTTCTCCAAGGCATTGATCGGGGCACAGTGGCTCTTTACAAAAACGGGCCTTGGCGCCTCAAATAATTTTGAAAGCTGTGCGTTTATCCGCTCGCAAGCTGGCGTGGAGTACCCTGACATTCAGTATCATTTCCTGCCCATTGCTGTGCGCTATGATGGCAAGACGGCTGCGGAAGGGCATGGATTTCAGGCCCATACGGGACCGATGCGATCCACTTCGCGGGGGGCTGTAACGCTCAAAAGTGCTGACCCGTCTGAAGCGCCCCGCATCTTGTTTAATTATATGAGCCAAGAGAAAGACTGGGAGGATTTCAGGCGTTGTGTCCGCCTGACACGTGAGATTTTCGCGCAGGAAGCTTTTGCGCCTTACGTAAAGCACGAAATCCAGCCGGGGGCGAGCGCCCAGAGTGATGATGAGCTGAATGATGTGATCCGCGAGCACGCGGAAAGCGCCTATCATCCTTGTGGGACCTGCAAGATGGGCCGCGTCGATGATACGATGGCTGTAGTTGATCCTCACTGCCGAGTGATTGGCGTTGAAGGATTGCGAGTGGCAGACAGTTCGATTTTTCCAAGAATTACAAATGGCAACTTGAATGGCCCGTCGGTTATGACGGGCGAAAAAGCGAGCGATCATATTCTCGGACGCGCGCCCTTGGCTGCAGCAAATGAAGCCCCGTGGGTCAACCCTGACTGGAAAACGCAGCAGCGTTAGTCGTCAGTCTGTTTTGGATTGAACTACCGCGCGCCTCGGCGCATTTTAAATAGATGTTAAGAATGGTTAACTCGCGCTCACTGGCCTTGTGCTTGCTCCTGTTTTCTCTGGCCAGCCAGAGCGCTGCAGATATTATCGGGCGTATCCAGGTGGTTGATGGTGATACGATCCGAGTGTCGGGGCAAGTGATACGTCTTTTTGGTGTGGATGCGCCTGAAGCGAAGCAGACTTGTCAGACTTCGGAGGGCCTCCATTGGTCCTGTGGCGCATGGGTCAGTGACGTTTTGCGCAATGCTTTTGACGGTCAAGAAGCGCGCTGTGTCGAGGTGGAACAGGATCGATATGGGCGCAGTATGGCGCGCTGTGAGGTTGCGGGTGTTGATCTCGGACGCTGGCTCGTGCAGCGAGGTTTGGCCTTTGCCTATCGCAAATACTCAATGGATTACGACCTTGATGAAAAACGCGCTGCTGTAAACGACCGGGGGCTGCATGCGAGCCGTGTGGAGAACCCTGCGCGCTTCAGGTCGGCGGGCGCACAGCGCGCGCAGAAAGCCCCAGACTTCGGCTGCCAGATCAAAGGCAACATTTCTTCCAAAGGGGTGCGGATTTACCATCTGCAAGGGCAAGAACAGTATGAGCGCACACGCATTAGCACGCTTAAGGGCGAACGATGGTTTTGTTCTGAGGCAGAGGCCAAAGCAGCGGGTTGGCGGCGAGCAAGGCACTAGGGCTGTTGTGCACATTTGACCCGTAAAAAAGATCATCCGGTTCGTCTTTATTGATCACGATCAAAGTGCCTCTCCCGCGCGCGTTCTAGCCTGCCTTCTGACACAGGAACAGGAGACCGAAATGTCGAATACACCCCATGAGCTGCACGAAGAATTCCCTGAATTTGCAGCTAAGATGACCGAGATGAAATCTGTTAACGCGCATTTTGCCAAACTTGCGGAAGAATATCACGAAGTGAATCGCGCTGTGTATCGCGCGGAGACAAATGTTGAACCAACTGATCAGTTCAATGAGGAAGCATTGCGCAAGACTCGTGCATCCTTGAAAGACGAAATTTACAAGATGTTGTCGGCCTAAGCGGCAAAGAGGAAAGACAAAAGGGGCGGTGGATTTGGTTTGCCGCCCTTGTTCTATGTATTTGAGCGGTCAACCCACTTCATATGGCAAGACGCCTCGGTTGTCTGGATTGATTGTCAGGCGGCGTTCCAGCGGAGGTACGGAGCGCTGGTGGCAGCTTGTGCGCTCACAAATACGACACGAAATTCCGATAGGTTCAAAGCTCTGGCGCTCACTTACATCGAGGCCATCCGCATAGACGATATCACCCGCGTGGGTCACCTCACAGCCAAGCGCGATAGCAAAACGCCGTGTAGGTGCGCCAAATTGGCCGCCCGCTTTGCTTACGTCCCGTGCGATTGAGATATAACGCACGCCATCTGGTGTCTCTGCGAGTTGGCGCAAGAAACGACCTGGAGTTTCAAAAGCGCTGTGCACGTTCCAAAGCGGGCAAGCGCCACCGAAGCGAGCAAACTGCAGACGCGTCGCAGAGTGCCGCTTGGTGATTGTGCCAGCTTGATCCACGCGCACGAAGAAGAAGGGCACGCCCTTCGCGCCAGGACGCTGAAGTGTAGAAAGACGATGCGCGACTTGTTCGATGGATGCCCCAAAGCGGCGTGCGAGCATCTCGAGGTCATGCCTTGTTTCGCGCGCGGCGGCGAGAAAAGCCGTGTAGGGCATTAAGGCTGCGCCTGCAAAATAGTTGGCGAGGCCTATTTTAGCGATTGTGCGAGCCTCAGCTGAGTGAAAACGGGCGAGGTCGAGGGTGGCATCAATCAACTTGCCTTGCTTAAGCAGGGCAAGCTGAAGGAGCAGTTGAAAGTTGCGTGTGCCCAGACTTGCACGGGTAGAGAGCGTGAGAGTACGGGTCTCGCGATCAAAGTTGCGCAACTCGGTACGATCCAGTTCGTGGACCGTAATGCCTTCGTCACGCAAAGCGCGCACCGCCGTTTGGCGTATGTCTTGGCTTTGTGCCGCGAAATGCTCGGCGGCGCGATCAACTGCGTCGATGTAGTTGTCACAATAGTGAAAGAAATCGCGCACTTCATCCCAAGGGCTGGCTTGGGGGCGTGCGTCTTCGCGGCCCAAGGCTTCGTCCAGCGAGGCGAGCCGTTCGTGCGTCTGCCGGTAGGCGTTATGCAGCGCAAGAAAGGCGCGTGCGAGACCTGGAGCATTGGAGGCTGTGAGGCGCAAATCGGCCAAAGGCGGCGGGTCGTCGGCGAAAATTGGGTCAGCCATAGCTTCGCGCATATCCGACACCAGTCGCTCACTGTCTGCAGAGGTGAGCTCCGTCACATCAAAGCCAAATTCCTGAGCAAGACCAAGCACGACCGTTGTGGAAACGGGGCGTTTGTTGTTCTCCATCTGATTGAGATAGGGCAGCGAGACGCCGAGCTTTTGGGCGAAGTCTTTTTGAGTGAGGCCAAGTCGGGTACGCGTTTCGCGCAGCTTGGCACCTGCGTAGAGTTTTTGTTGCGGCATGGGCCTCTCGCTTGCTTTGCAGGTTAGCTATTTTGTGATTGTGCCTTTGCAAAGCTGATGTGGCAAGATGGGTTCGGTTTTTACAGCGTAAAAATCTTACCGTGTTGGGCGGACTGCAAATCTTCGAGACACTTTGAGCAGGTAAAAAGGGACTAAAGGCGCAAACGGCGCTCACGGCGCATGACGAGTAGGATCACGCCGAGTGCGGCGACGCAGCTCAGGGTCATCAGTGTGATTAGGGGCAGGTCCGTCGAGCCGGGTTGCAAGAGCGCACCTGCTATCGCGGAAAGGGCCGCACCACCGCCAATCATGATCGCGCTGCCGAGGCCTGAGGCGGTGCCAGCAAGATGGGGCCGCACGGAAAGCATGCCAGCTTGGGCATTGGGTATAACCATGCCATTGCCGATGCCGAGGAAGACCACACAGCCAAAAAAGGCGGCTGCTGAGCCTGCACCCGCGAGGCTGAGCAGCAGCGCAGGCAAGAGGGATCCGGCGCAAATGACGTTGCCCCAAAAGATCATTGGGTTGACGCCAACGCGAGCGGAGAAACGCGCTGTAATAAAGTTTCCGATGAAGTAGCCAAGGCCGGGTGCTGCAAAGTAAAGGCCCAGTTGATCAGGCGTGAGGCCATAGACTTGCTCTCCGACAAAGGGAGCTCCGCCGAGATAGGCAAAGAATGCCCCGGAAGAAAAGGCAGATGCCATACAGTAGCCCCAGAAGCGCGGTGATTTTAGAAGTTCGGGATATTCTGCGAATTGTTGACGGAGTGTATTGTTGCTTGGTGCTGCGGTTTCGGCGAGATCAAACCACGTGATGACATATAGTAGGACGCCAAAGCCGAGAAGCATCACAAAGCTTGCATGCCAACCATACCAGACCTCCAGTAAGCCGCCAATTGCGGGTGCTATCATCGGCACGAGCGACATACCCATTGCGACATAGCCGATCATCGAAGCTGCTTGGTCTTGTGGGTAAATGTCACGGACAACGGCACGGGCTAGGACCATCGCCACGGCAATGACAGCTTGGAACATCCGAAACACCATGAAGACTTCAGCCGTGGGGGCTAGGAGGCAGCCTAGCGTCGCAATGTTGAAAAGCCCGAGACCCCATAAAATTACGCTGCGCCGCCCGTATTTGTCCGAGATCGGCCCGATGAAGAGCTGCAGGAACCCGTTGATTGCCAAGTACAGGGCCACGGAGAGTTGCATAAAGGCATACTCGGTCTGGAAATACTCGGTCATCCCGCCGAGAGACGGCAGGAAAATGTTCATCGCCAGAGCGGACAGGCCCGCTAAGCTAACTAGTGTGAAAATATGTGGTGGTGTCGCTCGATCAAAAAAGCGACTCTTGGAAGACTCGTGCATCGCTAACGCGTAGGCGTCCCAGCGTTCCTTGTCCAGATCGACTCCAAAGGACGGTGCGTCAGGTTCAACGGTTTTCTATTTTGCAATTAGCCAAAAATATTCTGACAAAGTTTTGCAAATTTGCTGCTTTGGCCTTTGTGAGCCGCGCAAGAGCCCGTATACAGGCCCAAACTAAAGGGGGGCATCCGATGAAAGATATTCTGCAAAAGCTCGAAGAGAGTCGCGCGCTCGCGCACCAAGGTGGGGGCGAGAAGCGCAATGCGGCGCAACATAGCAAGGGTAAGCTGACAGCGCGCGAGCGGGTCGAGCTCTTGCTAGATGAAGGCAGCTTTGAAGAATTCGATATGTTTAAAACGCATCGTTGCACTGATTTTGGCATGGAGAAGCAGAAGCCTGCAGGTGATGGTGTCATCACGGGCTGGGGTACGGTGAATGGCCGGATGGTTTATGTCTTCTCTCAGGACTTTACGGTTTTGGGCGGCTCGGTTTCCGCAACCCACGCCGAGAAGATTTGCAAAATTATGGATATGGCCGTTCAGAATGGCGCGCCTGTGATCGGGATCAACGATTCTGGTGGGGCACGTATTCAAGAGGGTGTCGACAGTCTTGCGGGCTACGGAGAAGTCTTTAAGCGCAACATCATGGCCTCAGGCGTTGTGCCTCAGATCAGCTTGGTTATGGGGCCTTGCGCTGGTGGCGCTGTTTACTCGCCTGCGATGACCGATTTTATCTTCATGGTCAAAGACAGCTCTTATATGTTTGTCACTGGGCCTGATGTTGTGAAAACGGTAACCAACGAGCAGGTCACCGCTGAAGAGCTTGGGGGGGCTTCGACACATACCAAGAAATCTTCGGTTGCGGACGGCGCTTTTGAGAATGATGTCGAAGCGATTGCTGAGGTGCGCCGCTTGATCGACTTCCTGCCACTTTCCAACCGTGAGAAGCCGCCAGTGCGTCCCTTCTTTGACAGTGTGGATCGCAAGGATATGAGTCTCGATACGCTTGTGCCAGAAAACCCCAATACGCCCTATGATATGAAGGAGCTGATCCTCAAGCTCGCAGATGAGGGCGATTTTTACGAGATTCAGGAAGAGTTTGCCAAAAACGTAATTACAGGCTTTATCCGTCTTGAGGGGCAGACTGTTGGCGTCGTAGCCAACCAGCCTTTGGTGCTGGCTGGCTGTCTTGATATTGACAGTTCGCGCAAAGCTGCACGGTTTGTCCGCTTTTGTGACGCATTTGAAATTCCATTGCTTACACTTGTTGATGTTCCGGGTTTCCTGCCAGGGACAGGGCAGGAGTATCGGGGCGTGATCAAGCACGGCGCGAAGCTCCTCTTTGCTTATGGTGAAGCAACCGTTCCAAAAGTGACCGTTATTACTAGAAAAGCCTATGGTGGCGCGTATGTTGTGATGAGTTCTAAGCATCTGCAGGGTGATCTGAACTACGCGTGGCCAACCTCCGAAATCGCTGTTATGGGCGCAAAGGGCGCGACGGAAATTATCCACCGCGCTGACGCGGGTGATGCGGAGAAGATCGCACAGCATGCGGCAGATTATGAGGCTCGCTTCGCAAATCCGTTTGTAGCGGCTGAGCGTGGGTTTATTGATGAAGTGATCATGCCGCACAGCACGCGCAAGCGTGTGAGCCGTGCATTTGCAAGCTTGCGGACAAAAAAGATCACAACGCCTTGGAAAAAGCACGACAACATTCCGCTGTAAGGGCCGCGATATGCGCGACACTCTCTCCTTTTCTGTGCTCGCCTTTGCGGGGCTGGGTCTTTGGGCCCAGCCGACACTTGCGGCAGAGCTGCCAAAATTGCCCTCCGGGCTAGTGCCGCAGCTATTTGAGGAATTTGTCGAAGTTAAACCTGATGGAATTTTTACCTACGCAAGGTTTCGGTTTGTTGCCCCTGAATTGAGGGAAAATGCGAGCTTGGATTACGAGGCGCTTGCAGATGACTTCTTGGTTCTCTGTGAGCAATATGCTTTGCCAAAGCTGCCTGACCAGCGCGAGCCGATAGACCGCGTGATTATATCTTTTTCGGATCGCGCTATTGAGTTTGGGCTTTCAGATCCTGATGCCATCCAGTTTTTTGAGCAGTTTACGCTCAAAAGTGGAGCCTGCATATGGGAGCAGTTTTGATGCAAACACAACATGTTGCGCGGCGTAGCTCAGGTTCGGCTTGTTTTGCGGCTTTCCCGTCACAGAACGGTATGATCCTGTCGTCAGCATATCGGGACATTCGGAATTCAGTTATATTGCGCCATTGTGCTTCTGTTGAGGCACGTATCTCACATGAGAGGCTGGCCGGGGAAAATACCCCGCCCGAGTTAGAGCAAAATGACAGGAGTAAAGAATGTCTAAGACGATTAAAGCCCTTTGCGCACTTGGCCTTTTGGTCACAGTTTCGGCCTGTGGTGGCAACAAAGCCCCAGATGATGAGTATGTTGTTGTTGACACAGCACCGATCTCTGTTGAGCCGACATACACCGGCAAATACAAATAAAACCGTTGCAGAGCGGGCCGCAGGGCCTGCTCTGCCTCACATGCTTCACGGCGGATCCACTTTTATAAAGGAGGGCACGCCTTGCTGAAGCACCGCGGCTTCCCGGGCCGGCTTTCCGGCACCGATTTTCAGTTTGTAATTAGACGGGCGAACCCCAAAGGGGTCACACCGATCACAGTTCGTGAGCGCTATCGTGACCGCCGTCCCGCGGACAAGCGCGCAGATGTTGGCTTTATGGCTGCTCTTTGGGCGCAGTTTGGCGATGAGCCATTTGAGCGCGGAAACTTAGATGCAGGACGCCTGTCGTGGCTATTTGGACGCGAGGTTATCGCAGCTGAAGATCCGTTTGATCCTGCCAGCTACGACGCAATGCTGCGTATCAATGTGCGTGTTGCCGAAGCTTCCTTCCCTGATATTTTCGATGGAACCTATGTGGAGGAGGGTCAGGCATGAACTTGCCTACGCACTCCACTTTTGAGCAGGGAACGGCCCATTTGAGGGCCAATTTTCTTGCCCCCCTTTTGCTGCATTCGGCCCCGTGTAAGGCTGGCGGTGTGATGGTTGCCCACGTTCGGGCACAGAGCGTCAGTTCTGTCCGTTACCCTTCCCCTGCAGGGCGTTGCGGCCCCCCCCAAGGCTGCACGCCCTGCTTTTTTCATGCCACAGGTGGCGAATATTCGCGCCCCTGTAGCTTGGCAAGGCGGCCCCTATTGCCTAACTCTTGGTTTGTAGGAGCTGCAAAGACAGCTCGGATCAAACCAATACGAGGCAAAGAGACATGCGAACACTTACAAAATGGGCTGCGGCCCTCTGTGCCACTGCGCTCCTCTCGGGCTGCGGAGAAACACTTACAGAACAAGCGCTCATGGGAGCAGGAGCGGGCGTTGGAGCTGCTGCAGTCACCAAAGGCGACTTGGGCGCAGGCGCGCTCATCGGAGCGGTGGGCAATGTGGCCTACTGCCAGAAATTCCCGTCGCGCTGTTAACCGCGTAACGGCGGCCCCGCATGGGGCCAGACACGATCTGAAAGCCATGTTCGAGAGTTCCTCGGATGTGGCTTTTTTTATGCATTCTGGAGGGCGTATTGCGCGGCTCCAAAGACTGAACGAAGAGGGGACAGACCATGTTTAAAAAGATCCTGATTGCAAATCGTGGCGAAATTGCTTGCCGCGTGATCAAAACAGCCAAGAAAATGGGGATCAAGACGGTCGCTATTTATTCGGACGCTGACAAGCAGGCACTGCATGTGCAGATGGCCGACGAGGCCGTTCATATTGGTCCTCCCCCAGCGAACCAGTCCTATATTGTGATTGAAAATGTGATGCGCGCGATCAAGGAAACGGGCGCTGAAGCGGTTCACCCTGGCTATGGCTTCCTTTCTGAGAACTCAAAATTTGCCGAGGCTTTGGAAGCGGCAGGAGTAGCCTTTATCGGGCCACCTGTTGGGGCGATTGAGAAGATGGGGGACAAGATTACCTCCAAAAAGATTGCGCAAGAGGCCAAGGTCTCAACTGTTCCGGGCCATATGGGCCTGATTGCCGATGCTGAAGAGGCGGTCAAGATTTCAAATGAGATCGGCTATCCTGTGATGATCAAGGCCAGTGCAGGCGGCGGCGGCAAGGGCATGCGGATTGCTTGGGATGATGCAGGCGCGCGTGAAGGCTTCCAGAGCTCCAAGAACGAAGCGGCCAATTCCTTTGGCGACGATCGTATCTTTATCGAGAAGTTCGTGACCCAGCCTCGTCACATCGAAATTCAAGTGCTTTGCGACAGCCATGGTAATGGCATTTATCTAGGTGAGCGTGAGTGTTCGATCCAGCGCCGCCAGCAGAAAGTTGTTGAAGAAGCGCCAAGCCCATTCCTCGACGAAGCGACGCGCAAAGCGATGGGCGAGCAAGCTGTGGCTTTGGCCAAGGCCGTGGATTATGCCAGCGCGGGTACGGTTGAATTTATCGTGGACGGGGATAAGAACTTTTATTTCCTAGAAATGAACACCCGCCTTCAGGTTGAACATCCTGTGACTGAGCTTATCACGGGCGTTGACTTGGTGGAGCAGATGATCCGCGTGGCTTATGGCGAGAAGCTCGCCATGGCGCAGGACGATGTGAAACTCACAGGCTGGGCTATCGAAAATCGCCTGTATGCGGAAGATCCATATCGAGGTTTCCTGCCTTCTATTGGTCGCCTCACACGCTACCGTCCGCCCGAAGAGACTGCTGCTGGCCCACTTCTAATCAACGGTAAATGGCAAGGTGATGCGCCTGAAGGGGATTTTGCGGTGCGCAATGATACGGGCGTTTACGAGGGTGGCGAAATCTCTATGTATTACGATCCAATGATCGCAAAGCTCTGTACATGGGCGCCCACGCGTGAAGCGGCAATTGCTCATATGCGCGATGCGCTCGACGGATTTGAGCTTGAGGGCATTGGCCATAACCTGCCGTTCCTTTCGGCTGTGATGGATCATGACATCTTTATCAAAGGCGAAATGACGACGGCCTTTATTGAAGAGCAGTATCCTGATGGCTTTGAGGGGGTAACGCTGGATGAGGCGGCTTTGCGCAAGATTGCGGCGAGCGCTGCCGCAATGCACCGTGTCGCCGAAATCCGCAGAACGCGGGTATCTGGGCGTATGGACAATCACGAACGCCGCGTTGGTGCGGAGTGGGTTGTCAGCTTGCAGGGACAAGATTACCCCGTAACGATCGCAGCAGACCGTGAAGGCTCTGACGTAAATTTTGAGGATGGGACAGTGCTACGTGTTGCGTCAAAATGGACACCAGGTGATCAATTGGCCCGTCTGGATGTGAATGGCGAAGGCCTTGTGCTGAAGGTTGGCAAAATTTCTGGTGGCTTCCGCATTCGTAGCCGTGGCGCTGAGGTGAAGGTGCATGTCCGCACGCCGCGCCAAGCTGAGCTAGCCAAGCTGATGCCAGAGAAGGTTGCACCTGACACATCCAAGATGCTGCTTTGCCCGATGCCTGGTTTGATTGTGAAAATCAACGTGGAAGAAGGTGAAGAAGTTCAGGAGGGCCAAGCGCTTTGCACGGTCGAGGCCATGAAAATGGAAAACATCCTGCGCGCTGAACGCAAAGGAACCGTGTCCAAAATCAATGCTGCGCCTGGTGATAGCCTTGCCGTGGACGAAGTGATCATGGAGTTTGAATAAGTTCTATGCGCCAAAGCCCTTTATATGCGTCAAGACTTCCGCAAGGATTTGTCGCTAGCCTAAACAAGGATTTTTCTTGTTTAGAGGGGCTAAGGTGTGCGCAAGATCATAGCCTGTCTGGGTGCAGTCGTTCTTTTAGGGGGCTGCGAGCTGGACACGGAGGAGAGCTTAAAACAAAAGCTCTCCGCACGGCTCTATATTCTGGAGACGATGCATTTCACCTCCAAGTCGAGCTGCACAGCGGCTGTGTTTACTTTGGCTCTGGGCGAGTTTCGCAAGCCCTATCCACTCGCAGAGACGATCGACAGGGCATTGGAGCGTATTCGGGCGCAGAAGCACGTGCAGTTTGCGCTCGAGGGATTGACCCCCAACGAGATAACAGAAGCAATCATGAGCCGCGATCTGCCGAATGGATTGGGTCTTATTTCGGCTGGGATCGGACCAGCAAGGGATTGCATGGATCAACGCATTTCGCGCGGGTATCACCGCGTTTTGCTCTCGCCTGCGTCTCAGATGGTATATATGCCAGAGGACAATGCATTGCTGATCGTGTATCCTCCAGAAAAGCTCGCATTTTTCCTGCGCGGCAACGTTTAGGCGCTCATTCTCGCCGATCACGCACTTCTTGCTGGCGCTGGGGAAGTTTGTCTATTGATCGGGAGATCTCGCGCACGTTCCAAGGCAAAGGTTTGCGCAGATACACCTGGCCGTCTTTGCCTATCAACATTAACATAAAGCCGCGTGGCCGAAACTTCTCTCGCAGTGCCGTTTTGGCGGCAGGGTTCGCATCCAGTACGATGATAACGTCGCGCTCAGCAAGATCGCTTGAGCGCTCTGCCAATAGCTCGACTTGCTCAACAAAGCGCGGATCGGCGTTTGAGTCTGCAAAGACAACAATTAGTCTATTTTTCCATAAAAATGAAGCTAACTCCGCCTCTTCGGCTGGAGCGAGAATAGCTTTTGGAAGCGTATTGCTGGCTGTCTCGGCCTGCAAAACACCCGTTGAAAATACTGCAATTACAAAGCTTAAGACCCGTATCATAGCGCCTCCTTGTAACCATGATATAAGCCCTCTCGAAGGCTTTACGACCCAAAATGTCGGTAGATTGAATATTTTCACGAAGTTAAAGGCTTACTTATGTCCGCTGTGGCACATTCAGCGCCAACGAAATGTCCTGCAGAGCGTGTGCAATGCAGGCAAAGCGGGGCTAAATGTAATGCAGGTTATTTTCCATCTGGGCGCGCAGCGAAGTGCGACGACAACGTTTCAACATTATATGCGCAGCCATATGCAGGCGCTTAGTACGTCTGGTATCGGCTTTTGGGGGCCGCAACGGCTGCGCGAGAGAGGACTGTTTGAAGGGCTCTACGCAGGACCGAGCGGAAAAGTCTCTGACGAGGCCATTGCGATCGCAAAACCGCAGATCGCGAAAGCTTTGAATCTTGCTGCTGCGCGCGGTGTCCGCACTCTGATGATCAGTGAGGAAAATATGCTCGGCTCCGTAAAAGGAAATTTACGTCACCGTGCGCTCTATCCTGATGCGAAGACGCGCCTGCGCGGGTTCATTCAAGCCGTGGGCCGGCTGATCGACAAGGTGATGCTGGGACTGCGCCCGCTTGATACCTATTGGAACTCAGCGCTGGCTTACGGTGTAAAGCGCGGGGCACCTTTGCCAAAGCCAGATGATCTCGCAGCAATCAGCGCTTCAGAGCGCAGTTGGTGTGATGTGGTGCGTGATATTTCGGAAGTTGTCGGTGAGGCAGACATCGAGCTGCACAAATTTGAAGATTTTGCCGATACACCTGACGTACGGCTGGCGCAAGCTCTTGGAGGCAACGCTGTGCTGCCAAAGGCCAAGCCAGGCGTGCGCATGAATGAGGCCCCTGATTTGAGCGAATTGCTGGTCGCTATGACCAAACGAGGCGCAAACCCTGCCTCCTTGCCTGATGGTGAAGGGCACTGGCAGCCCTTTTCGCCCGAACAAACAGAGGCCTTGGCTGAACGCTACGCCGATGATCTGTTTTGGTGCGTTGCTGGTGCGGGCGGGGTGGCCAAACTGATTGAAAGAAAAACGCTGGAAGAAGTGGGCATGAGCCTGCCGCCAGCTGTAAGAAGAGGACTTACCTATGACCAAGCGAGAAGAATGGGCCAAGCGAGCTGAAAAAGAGCTGCGCGGCAAGACGATTGATGATCTGACGTGGCAGACACTTGAGGACATCAAGGTAAAGCCCGTCTATTTTGAAGAAGACCTTGAGGGCATGAGCCACCTTGGCTCTATCCCAGGGTATGAGCCCTTTACGCGCGGCGTAAAATCCACAATGTATGCTGGCCGTCCTTGGACCATCCGCCAATATGCTGGCTTCTCAACAGCTGAAGAAAGCAACGCATTTTACCGCAAGGCGCTGGCCGCAGGGCAGCAAGGCGTTTCGGTTGCTTTCGATCTTGCCACACACCGTGGCTACGACAGCGACCATCCTCGCGTTGTGGGCGATGTTGGTAAAGCCGGTGTGGCGATCGACTCGGTTGAGGATATGAAGATCCTGTTTGATGGCATCCCTCTTGATCAGGTCTCTGTCTCGATGACGATGAACGGCGCTGTGATCCCGATCCTCGCAAGCTTTATTGTGACGGGTGAAGAGCAGGGGCACGACAAGGCGCTGCTGGCTGGAACGATCCAGAACGATATTCTCAAAGAGTTTATGGTGCGCAACACCTATATCTATCCGCCTGAGCCGAGCATGAAGATTATCTCGGACATCATCGAATACACCTCAAACGAGATGCCGAAGTTCAACTCGATCTCGATTTCGGGCTATCACATGCAGGAAGCGGGCGCGAACCTTGTGCAGGAGCTTGCCTATACTTTGGCAGACGGGCGAGAATATGTGCGCGCTGCGATCAATGCTGGCATGGATGTCGACAAATTCGCCGGGCGTCTCAGCTTCTTCTTTGCAATCGGAATGAACTTCTTCATGGAAGCTGCCAAGCTGCGTGCGGCGCGTCTGTTGTGGCACAAAGTTATGACCGAGTTCGACGCCAAATCTGAGCGCTCAAAAATGCTACGCACCCATTGCCAGACTTCGGGTGTCAGTTTGCAAGAGCAAGACCCTTACAACAATGTCATTCGTACGGCATATGAGGCGATGGCGGCGGCATTGGGTGGCACTCAGAGCCTGCACACCAATGCACTTGACGAGGCGATTGCTTTGCCAACCGAGTTTAGTGCGCGCATTGCCCGCAACACCCAGCTGATTTTGCAAGAAGAAACAGGGATCACCAATGTCGTCGATCCTTTGGCGGGCTCTTATTATGTTGAGAGCCTGACAAGCGAGCTTGCCGACAAGGCCTGGGCTTTGATGGAAGAAGTCGAAGAGATGGGCGGCATGACCAAAGCGGTAGCCAGCGGTATGCCTAAGCTTCGTATTGAGGAAAGTGCTGCGCGCCGTCAGGCGATGATTGACCGTGGACAAGAAGTGATTGTCGGGGTGAACAAATACCGTCTCGCCAAGGAAGACGCGATCGACATTCTTGATGTTGACAACGTGGCTGTGCGGGAAAATCAGGTGAAACGTCTTGAGAGCATCCGCGCCAGCCGTGACGAAGCGGCTTGCATGGCGGCTTTGACCGAGCTGACACGTCGCACAAAAGAAGGGGGTAACCTCTTGGAAGCTGCGGTTGAAGCCGCCCGCGCACGGGCCACAGTGGGAGAGATCAGCATGGCGATGGAA
>NZ_JAQWYD010000087.1:0-43961 GCF_029254145.1 Lentibacter sp. | reverse complement strand
CGCATCAAGGGTAAAGGCGGCAAAGAACGTGTCGTCCCCGTGCTGCCCGCTGCACGCGACGCCGTGAATGCGTATCTGCGCGCATGCCCGCATAGCCTTGAGCCGCGCGTGCCCCTCTTTCGCGGTGTACGCGGTGGCCCGCTGTCCGCAGGTGCCATCCAGAAGGTGATGGCCTCTGCGCGCATGCAATTGGGACTGCCTGCCAGTGCCACACCGCACGCGATGCGCCACAGCTTTGCGACCCACCTGCTGGATGCAGGCGGTGATCTGCGCGCGATTCAGGAGTTGCTTGGCCATGCGTCCCTGTCTACGACGCAAGCCTATACGGCCGTGGATACTCTGCGCCTGATGGAAGTCTACAATAGCGCCCATCCGCGCGCTTGACCTGATGAACGAGAGACAAAGATGACCATCCAAAACAAAGCCCTTGCCGTTCACTTGCTTACCGCAACTGGCGCCGTCTTTGCCATGCTGGCCATGCTGGCAGCGGTAGATGCAAAATACGACATGATGTTTCTGTGGCTGGTGGTCGCATTCTTTGTGGACGGCATAGACGGCCCGCTGGCGCGCAAATACGATGTAAAGACCAACGCACCCGAATTTGACGGCATCCTGCTGGATCTGATCATCGACTATCTTACCTACGTCTTCATCCCCGCCTTTGCCCTTTTCAAATCGGGCCTGATGGACGGGTGGAGCGGGTGGTTGATGATCATCATCGTCACCTTCGCAAGTGCGATGTATTTTTGCGATACACGCATGAAAACAAAAGATAACTCTTTCTCCGGCTTTCCCGGCTGCTGGAACATGCTGGTGCTGGTGATCTTTGCATTGGGCATCCCGTGGTACATCAGCCTTGTTCTGGTGACTTTCCTTGCCATCACCATGTTTGTCCCGATCAAGTTTGTGCATCCCGTCCGCACAGAGCGCTGGCGCACAGTCACACTGCCCATGGCGTTGGCATGGACCTTCTTTGCGGGCTGGGCGGCGTGGGTCAATTTCCACCCCGACAGCTGGGCTGCTTGGGGGCTGGTCGTCACATCAATCTATCTGCTGTTTGCGGGCTTTGCGCAGCAAATCATGTACGATGGCCGCGAAATCTAGATCAGGAAACCGCCCGCGCCCTCGTGGCGCAGCAGTGCTACCTTCGTCTCAACCCCGCCTGCGCCGGAAAATCCAGTCAGCCCTTTGGCGCCCATCACACGGTGGCAGGGGATAATCACGGGGATCGGGTTACCGCCACAGGCACCGCCAACTGCCTGTGCAGGTGCGCCAAGCAGCTTGGCAATATCACCGTAGGTGCAGGTGTCACCAAAGGGGATGGCAAACATGGCATCACAAACCGCGCGCTGGAAATCAGAACCGCGCACCTGCAAGGGCAAGTCGAACTCTGTCAGCGTACCCAGGTCATAAGCCAGCAACTGCCGCCGCGCCTCCTCCAGCACATCTGTGCTGTCCTCGGACGGTGCGCGCCCCCAATTGAGTGCCACGATATGATGATCATCCTCGACGAGGATCAAATCGCCGAATTGGGTGGGAACAGTGCATGTTTTCATGGCGTGAGTATGGGCGCAGGGGCCAGTACACTCAATCCGAATGATGCGGATTACGGAACGGGCTGAAGTGCGGGTCTGCGCCTCGACCCGAACGGCTACGATCCGGCAGTCTCTTTTCGTCCGCTGTGCGGACAAAGCGACACGTATGCCGCTGATTATATGGGCGGCTGCTTTCGATAAATGATGTCTCCACCAAGCTGATCCTGTACTTTTTCATGAACGGGCTTGGCTGCATTCACTGTAGGCAACGAGTGGAAAACCAGAGCTGCCGTCCACTGACATTGATTTTTTTCCTTTGTTCCCTTTATGAGTGAGCGGACGGACCAAGAAGACTGGCATGATGCCGGATTTGAAGCGCGTGCTGGAACATGATGTCCAAGCTGCCCGCAAGGCCCAAGTCGACAAGTCCGAACAGGATGCTCGCACCCCACACCATTCAGACAGTTACTGCCGATTGCTTGTCAATCGCAGGGAAGAAGGAGCACCATGACGGGTTATGCACAAGCAAGAGTATCAAACCCCTCGCGCTACTTTGAAACCCCGGATCGCGTTCTGAGCGACGTCAAGCTCGGCCTCGCTGACAAGCGTGAAAATATTAAAGTCGATGGCTGTCGATGCGGATCAAAAGTTGGAAGCAACGTCTGAGGGCATGGCCGGATCAACTACATCCTTCAATGCGGAGGAACTACAGTCCGCCCTGGTTAATCTCGAAAACGTCAAGGATGTTGAAGGCGTAGAGGCCACAAACGTCGAAACAGCGCACTTCCAACGTATCATGGTCGTCACAACCGTCGATCAGTATCTCAATTGCGAAGTTGCTGGCGTTGCCTTTGATATTGCCGAGAGCAAAGGCGGCAAGGTCAGCTTGCTCAATGTTGTACCGTCAGCCTTCGACGGGGTGGGACTGGCGGCGGCAGGACCAATGGTCACCGCAGTTCCCTTTGTCGCGACTGACGATGCGCAAATCATCGAAGATCGCCAAGATCAGCTCGTAGAGCTGAAGACCGCCTGCGGATCAAATGTCGAAACCGAAATCGAGGTGCGCAGCGGCCAGATCGAGGAAGTTATCGTCGCTTATGCCAAAGAGTTTGACGCCGATCTTATCGTCGTCGGGTCACGAAATCGATCTTGGCTTGAAGCGTTTCTCGACACATCGGTCGCCCGCAAGGTTACGAGATCGGCACTTTGTCCGGTTCTGGTCGTACCTGAACCAGCATAACCGTTCTTCTCAACTCATCCGTCAAAAGCTCTTAGCCGCAAAAGTCGTCAAGTTTTGCGGGCAGAGCGATGACTTGCCGGTTGGCCACATCACAACATCGCTACACGAATATTTAAGGAGACCACTCATGGCCAATCTGGCTAAAACGACCGTCTTTACGTCCGACACTTCCCGAAAAGAGACACCGCTTGATAAGACCACGCGCATTGTGCGACGCATTACTGAAGACGAGGCAGAAGTACGTCATCAGAAGACAGATCGTCTGCGCAAAGCCCGGTTTGAGAGTGAGGCTGACACATCAGACACCTAGCTCAAAAGCTGACATTCGTGGACTGCGCAGTATATGGAACAATGGGCTCAAACCCGCCGTTCGCCGCGCAACGCGTCAATGTTGGTTGTGGGCCGAAAGTTTCATGTAATTGATCGATCCGTAGATTCACGATAACTGGCGTGCCTTCACTAAGTTCCCATGCGAAGAAGCCAAAATCCTTAGCTCCCAATTCCCAGCACCGAACGCCTCATTAACTTAATTTGCGTTAACAAATCCCCGTTTAGGCGGTGCACGGGTTGTGCACGCAAAGTGCACGCTTTTCACCCCCCTGGAATCAGCCCGCTTGGCGGGCGTTAACCCTGCGGGACGATGCGTTTACGTTTCGGGGTTTTATTTCTGGGCGGTTTCCGCAAATGCTGGTGGATGGATACGCTTTCTTTCCTCAAGCTCAATGTCAGGTGGCTCGCCGCGGGTGCGTTGCTCACCTTTATGTCGAGCTTCGGGCAGACGTTTTTTATCTCCATCTTTGCGGGTGAAATTCGCGCCGAGTTCGGCCTAAGCCACGGAGAATGGGGCGGAATTTATGCTCTGGGGACTTTGGCTTCGGCCATTGTTATGGTCTGGTCCGGCGGCCTGACCGACCGTTTTCGCGTCCGCACACTTGGCCCTGTTGTGCTCGTCTGCCTCGCGAGCGCCTGCGCCTTTATGGCCACCAATCACGCCGCATGGCTCCTCCCTGCCGTGATCTTTACCCTGCGCATCACAGGTCAGGGCATGAGCAGTCATATCGCTGTCGTAGCCATGGCCCGCTGGTTCACCACCGCCCGCGGCCGCGCCCTCTCCGTTGCGGCTCTTGGTTTTTCAATCGGAGAAGCTGTTCTCCCATTGCTTTTTGTGGCCCTCCTGACAGTCTATGATTGGCGCTTACTCTGGCTTGCCTCTGCCTTGGTCGCTCTTCTTGGTGTCCCCATTCTGGTTAGGCTATTGCAAGAGGAGCGCACGCCACAATCTATGGCAAAATCAACTCACTCTGTGGGTATGAACGGCCTCCAATGGACGCGCAATCAAGCTATGTCTCACTGGCTTTTCTGGGTCATGGTTCCAACCCTTCTCGGCCCCTCCGCCTTTGGCACCGCACTCATGTTTCACCAAGTGCATTTTTCCGAAATCAAAGAAATATCGCATCTCACATTCGTGGCTATGTTCCCGCTCTACACAGCGGTTACAATCGCGTCGATGGTTCTTTCAGGTTGGGCGCTTGACCGTATCGGAACACCGCGTCTCATTGTCTTTATGTATCTCCCCGCGGTGCTCGCCTTCCTCGTTTTTGGCCTTGGTCAAGGCACAGGCGGCTTGGTGCTTGGTTTCGCCCTCTTCGGCCTGACATCAGGCGCAAACTCAACTTTACCAAATGCATTCTGGGCTGAATTCTATGGCACAGCTTCAATCGGTTCCATCAAGGCGATGGCCGCCGCCGTCATGGTGCTTGGCTCAGCCATCGGGCCCGGCCTTACCGGATGGGGGATCGACGCAGGCATCAGCCTTGAGGCCCAATATGTTGCAGTTGCGGTCTATTTTTCCTGCGCGAGTGCACTCCTCTTTTTCGGCGTGCGCAAAGCCACACAGCTTTTGCCTCCACGCGAGGCATGAGCTTGTTTTTATTGGTTCTGGTGACTAAGACAGCATAAGCGGCCAAGAGATGGCCAAGAGATGAGGCCCAATGACCCAACCAGATGATCTTCCCATCGTTCGCTCGGCCCGCCGTGTGCTCCAAACCGAGGCAAACGCGATCCTTGAAATGGTCGATGCGCTGCCTGACGATTTCGCAGATGTGGTCGAGCTGATCCTCAAAACTGAGGGCCGGGTAATTATCTCGGGTGTCGGCAAATCGGGCCATATCGGGCGCAAGATTTCAGCCACCTTAGCCAGCACAGGCACACCCTCCTATTTCGTCCATGCCTCCGAAGCAAGCCATGGTGACTTGGGCATGATCACTTCCCACGATATTGTTGTGCTTATTTCCAACTCGGGCGAAACGCAGGAATTGCGGGATATCCTTCTACACACCCGCCGCTTCAATATTCCGCTGATCGGGATTTCTTCCAAAATCAACAGCACGCTTTTGCAGTCGGCTGATTATAAACTCAACCTGCCAAACCTGCCTGAAGCCTGTGCCATAGGCATGGCTCCGACAACCTCGACAACGCTCACGCTCGCCATGGGCGATGCGCTCGCAGTCGCCGTTATGGAGCAGCGCGGGTTTGGTTCCGAAGATTTCCTAAAGAACCATCCAGGCGGCAAGCTCGGCGCACAGCTGTCACGCGTGGCTGATCTAATGCACAAAGGCGAAAAAGTCCCCACAGTGGAAGCAGACACTCCCATGTCTGATGTGCTCCTGTCGATGACATCTAAGGGCTTTGGCATCACTGGCGTTCTCAAAGGCGGTGTTCTTATCGGCGTAATTTCCGATGGCGACCTACGCCGCCATATGGGCAACCTGATGGAAAAAACCGCCAGCGAAATCGCCACGCTAGACCCAGTAACAATAACGCCTGAGCTCTTCGCTGCGCAGGCGCTGGCGCTCCTCAATGAAAAGAAAATCTCCGCCCTTATGGTGGTAGATGAGGCCAAACGCCCCGTCGGCATCGTCCATATTCACGATCTCTTGCGCGCAGGTGTTGCATGAAAACGGTTGTCCTCATTCCCGCTCGCTATGCTTCGACTCGCTATCCGGGAAAGCCGCTGGCAACCCTTCGCCAAAAAGATGGCAGCGAGAAATCACTAATCCAGATGAGCTATGAGGCGGCCAGCCAAATCAATGGCGTTTCAGACGTTTATGTCGTCACCGACGATACACGTATCCGTGAGGCCTCCGAGGCCTTTGGCGCAATGGTGATAATGACAAGTCCCGAGCGCGAAAACGGAACGGCGCGTGTCGCCGAGGCTGTAGAAGTTGCCGCGCTTGATGCCGATCTCATCGTCAACTTTCAAGGCGATGCGCCGCTGACGCCTCCTTGGTTTGTCGAAGACCTGATCTCAGCAATGAAAGCTGATAAAACCGCTCAAATGGCGACACCCGTCCTACAATGCGACGCGCAAACCTACGCGATGTTCAAAGAAGATCGCGCAGCTGGCCGCGTGGGTGGCACGACAGCTGTCTTCGGAGCCGAGGGCCGCGCAATCTATTTCTCCAAAGAGGTTTTGCCTTATATCGACGCTGGCAAAGTCCCTTCCGAGAATATCCCCGCCTATCACCACGTCGGCGTCTACGCCTATCGCCCAGAAGCGCTCAAGGCCTATATCAGCTGGCCTGAGTGTCAGCTTGAAAATCTTGAAGGGCTGGAGCAGCTGCGCTTTCTGTACAATGGCGTCGCGGTAAAATGTGTTGAAGTTGAAGCCCGAGGCCGTCTCTTCTGGGAGCTGAACAACCCGGAAGATGTGGCGCGGATTGAAAAGGTATTGGCAGAGCAATGACAAAAATAATCGATATCAATGGCGTAAAGATCGGCGGCAAAGAACCCTTCGCGCTCATCACTGGCCCTTGCCAGCTTGAAAGCTTGGATCACGCCCGCATGATGGCCGAACGCATTGCGGAGGCCTGTGCTCCCACCAAAACAGGCTTCATCTTCAAGGCAAGCTACGACAAAGCTAACCGCTCTTCGATCAGCACAAAGCGTGGCCTTGGAATGGAAGAGGGCCTCACGATCCTCTCCAAAATCCGCGAAGAGTTCGGCTGTCCAATTCTCACAGATGTACATGATGCGCACCAATGTGCGCCTGCCGGCGAGGCTGTCGATGTGATCCAAATTCCTGCCTTCCTCTGCCGCCAGACAGATCTGCTCCTCGCCGCTGGCGAGACGGGTGCAGCTATAAACGTCAAGAAAGGCCAGTTCCTCGCGCCATGGGATATGGGCAATGTCGCCGAAAAGATCGCCAGCACAGGCAACGAGCGCATCATGCTTTGTGACCGCGGTACAAGCTTTGGCTACAACACTCTGGTTTCTGATTTCCGCGGCCTGCCGATCATGGCCGCCACGGGCTATCCCGTTGTGTTTGATGCAACCCACTCTGTCCAGCAGCCCGGCGGCCAAGGCACAACTTCAGGAGGCCAGCGTGAGTTCGCCCCAGTGCTTGCGCGCGCCGCTGTGGCTGTGGGAGTGTCTGCACTGTTTATCGAAACACATGAAGACCCCGACAATGCCCCAAGCGATGGGCCCAACATGATCCCGATTGAAGAAATGCAAGCGCTTATCGGCAACCTCGCCCGTTACGACAGTATCAGTAATGAAAGTTAATTTATGAAAGTTACGGCCACCGTTCTCCCCGATGTCCTTCTCATCGAGCCAGCACGGTTTGGTGACAACCGTGGCTTCTTTTCCGAAAGCTGGAACAAAGAGCGCATGGCCGAACACGGAATCAGCGTGGATTTCGTGCAAGACAATCACTCACTTTCCTCCGCAGTCGGAACAATGCGTGGCCTTCACTTTCAGGCCCCGCCCAACGCTCAAGCCAAACTCGTTCGCTGCGGGCGCGGTGTGCTCTTTGATGTCGCCGTTGATATCCGCAAAGGCTCGCCCACCTATGGCCAGTGGGTCGGCGAAGAGCTTAGTTTTGAAAACGGCAAACAGCTTTTCATTCCTGAAGGCTTCGCCCACGGATTCATCACCCGTACACCCGACACCGAGATCATCTACAAGTGCAACGCATACTATGCCCCCGAGTCAGACGGGGCGATACTGTGGGACAGCTGCGGCATCGACTGGGGCTTCAACGGCACTCCAGAATTGAGCGCCAAAGACGCAAACGCACCCTCCTTCACAAGCTTTGACAGCCCCTTCACATGGGAGGCCGCAGCATGAAGCTTCTGGTCACAGGCGGCGCTGGTTTTATCGGCTCGGCAGTCGTGCGGCTTGCCGTGTCGCGCGGTCACGAGGTCGTAAGCCTCGACGCGCTGACTTATGCCGCCTGCCTAGAGAATGTCGCAAGTGTCTCCGCCAGTCCGCTCTATACATTTGAGCAAGCAGACATTCGTGACCTGCCTGCGCTTGAGGCGATCTTTCAGAAACACCAGCCTGACGCAGTGATGCACCTCGCCGCTGAAAGCCATGTTGATCGCAGTATAGATGGCCCCCAAGCCTTTATCGAAACCAACGTCATGGGCACATACAACATGCTGCAAGCCGCGCGGCACTATTGGGAAGGGCGTGGCAAGCCCAAGGCCTTTCGCTTTCACCACATCTCAACAGACGAAGTCTTCGGCTCGCTCGGCGCAACGGGGCAATTTACCGAAGAGACACCCTATGACCCCCGCTCGCCCTATTCCGCATCCAAGGCCAGCTCCGATCATCTGGTGCGCGCTTGGAATGAAACTTACGGCCTGCCTGTTGTTCTGACGAATTGCTCGAACAACTACGGCCCGTTCCACTTCCCAGAAAAGCTGATCCCCGTGGTGATCCTGAGCGCTCTTGCTGGCAAGCCGATCCCGATTTACGGCAAAGGCGAAAACGTACGCGACTGGCTCTATGTCGAAGATCATGCCGATGCGCTTTTGCTGGTACTTGAGAAGGGCGCGCTTGGCCGAAGCTATAACATCGGTGGTGAAAACGAACGCAGCAATCTGGAACTTGTGCAAACCATCTGCACAATTCTTGATGCGCTCAAGCCTGCTTCTGAACCCTATGCTAATCTGATTGAGTTTGTCTCCGACCGCCCCGGCCACGACCTGCGCTACGCGATCGACCCAACACGTATCCGCGAAGAGCTCGGCTGGCGGCCTTCCGTCACTGTCGAAGAGGGTTTGGAAAAAACCGTTCGTTGGTATCTTGAGAATGAAGAATGGTGGCAGCCCCTTCTTGCTCGCGCTGGCGTGGGCGAAAGGCTGGGGCGCGCATGAGCATTCTGGTTTTTGGCAAAACGGGTCAGGTGGCTTGCGAACTGCAACGCCTTCACCCCGAGTTCACTTATCTCAGCCGCAAAGAGGCTGACCTTTTAAACCCTGACATCTGCGCCGAAGCAATTCTCGCCGCAAAGCCCAGCGCAGTCATCAATGCTGCCGCCTATACAGCCGTTGACCTTGCGGAAGATGAGGAGAGTCTGGCATATACCATTAATGCCGAGGCCCCTGCAGCAATGGCCCAGGCCTGCGCTAACCTTGGTGTCCCATTCGTTCATATCTCGACCGATTATGTTTTTGACGGCAGCGGCGAGATGTCTCGCGCGCCCGACGCGCCAACCGCTCCAATCAATGCTTATGGCCGCACCAAGCTTGCTGGCGAAGAAGCGATCCGCTCGAGTGGCGCGCTTCATGCAATCCTACGGACATCTTGGGTCTTTTCCACGCATGGCAACAACTTTGTCAAAACAATGCTGCGCCTCTCGGAGACGCGCGATTCTCTCAGCATTGTTTCAGATCAGATCGGCGGGCCCACACCCGCCTCAGCCATTGCCGCCGCCTGCATAACCCTAGCGCAGAACCTCGATGAAAGCGGAACATTCCAAATCTCAGGCGCGCCTTCCGTAGGCTGGGCAGAGTTCGCCCGCGAAATCTTTGCCCAAGCAAACCGCTCAGTAACAGTTACAGACATCCCCACAAAAGACTACCCAACACCAGCCGCGCGTCCCCTCAATTCCCGTCTGGATTGCGCCTCACTCCTGTCAGATTTCGGGGTTAAACAACCACAATGGAAAGACGAATTGGCCAAGATAATAAGTGAGCTGACATGACACAACGCAAAGGCATCATCCTCGCAGGCGGCTCAGGCACACGCCTCTATCCGATCACTATAGGCGTCTCAAAGCAGCTCTTGCCGATTTATGATAAGCCAATGATCTACTATCCCCTCTCTGTGCTCATGTTCGGTGGCATTCGCGAAATCGCGATCATCACAACACCACAAGACCAAGAACAGTTTCAGCGCACGCTGGGCGACGGATCACAATGGGGCCTCAGCCTTACCTATATCACACAACCATCCCCTGACGGGCTGGCGCAAGCCTACTTGCTGGCCGAAGATTTCCTCGATGGCGCGCCCAGCGCTATGGTTCTTGGCGACAATATCTTCTTCGGTCATGGCCTGCCTGAAGTGCTTGGCGCCGCCGATAGCGTCGAAACGGGCGGAACAGTCTTTGGCTACCGCGTCGCTGATCCCGAGCGCTATGGCGTTGTCGATTTTGCCAAAGATGGAACCGTAAAATCGATCGTCGAAAAGCCCAAAAATCCACCATCAAACTACGCAGTAACAGGCCTCTACTTCCTCGACGGGTCCGCCCCCCGGCGCGCGGCTCAAGTAAAGCCTTCCGAGCGCGGCGAACTTGAAATCACCTCGCTTCTGGAAAGCTATCTTCACGACGGCCTCCTCAACGTGCAGCAAATGGGCCGTGGTTATGCCTGGCTTGATACCGGCACACATGGCTCTCTGCTTGATGCAGGAAATTTTGTCCGCACGCTGTCAGAGCGCCAAGGTCTTCAAGTCGGCAGCCCCGAAGAGATTGCTTATTCCCGTGGCTGGATCACAGCCGCCGAACTGCAAAAGCGTGCTGAGAGCTTTGCCAAAAACTCTTACGGACAATATTTGCTCAATCTGCTGAAATAGCTCATCGCTGACGGCGCAGATATACGTAATAAGCACCGCCGCCGCCATGGCGCAAATGGGCTTCGCTGATCTGTAAGACAAGTTGCGCCAAAGGCGGTGTGGTAAGCCACTGCGGCACTTGATGGCGCAACACACCGAGCCGCACGGGAATAGGCCCACCGTCATCGCGCGGCTTGCCCTTTCCAGTGACAACTAGGAGCAAGCGCTTCTGGCTCTGAAAGGCCTTCATGACAAATGCTGTCAGTCGCGGGTGCGCCTGATCTTGTGTCATTCCGTGCAAATCGATTTTCGCATCAGGCTTCAGCTTGCCTTGCTTCAGCTTTCCATGCGCCTTCTTGTCCATCTGGACTGGCGCTTTTTTCACCCGCTCGCGAATATCAGGCATCACATCATGCGCTGGCTGATATGCTTGCGCCCGCGCAGATATCTCAAAGTTTGGCATCGCCTCAACAGCCCGCTTTGGTGCCGGCTTTGATACACGCAACGCGTCCTTTGTCTTGGTGCGCTTTGGGTGCATTGGAACGGCCGTTTCAGCCACTTTCCCCCAAAGCTCAAGCTCTTCTCTATGTAACTTGCGACGGCTCATTGCTCGTCCACTGGCAAATACGCATATGCGCGCTGGATCGGCATCAGAACAATCATCCGCCCGGGGTCTTTCAAACGCCCAGCCTTGAGCCCTGCTTCGTCACCCGTGCCAAAGAAAATATCAGCCCGCTGCGCGCCCTTGATGGCAGAGCCAGTGTCCTGCGCGATCATTAGCTTGCGGATCTTGCCCTTACCATTCTTCTCGACCCAAACAGGCGCACCGAGCGGCGTATACCGCGGGTCAACAGCCACAGTGCGCATCTCCGTTACAGAGCGATTCATCGCACCAAGCGGACCTTTGTACGTTGGCACTTCGCTCACCTCTCGGAAGAAAACATAGGAGGGATTGTGGCGTAACAGCTCGAGCCCGTCGATCGGGTTGCGGCGCACCCAATTTTTGATCACTTGTGCTGAGACTTGGTGTACGTTGTAGGCGCCCCGCCGTACAAGCTCCCGACCGATTGAGCGATACTCATGACCGTTCTTGCCGCCATATCCCACACGGATATACCGCCCATCAGGAAGCCTGATCCGCCCCGAGCCCTGAATCTGCAAAAAGAACAGCTCGACCGCGTCATCAACCCAAGCAATCTCAAGGCCGCGCCCTTCCATGGCGCCAGTTTCTTCCAGTTCTCGACGGCTCAGCCAAGCGCCGTCCCGCGCTTCTGGCGGAAGTTTATAGATCGGAAAGCGAAAGCGCTCGGATCGATACAAATCGCCGTCAAGTTCTGGTTTAAAATAGCCGGTAAAAAGAGCAGGCTTACCATCAGTGATCTGAACAGGGCGAAAGAACAGCTCAAAAAAAGCCTTAGCATTGGTCTGATCCCGTCCTGCTCGGCACAGGCCTTTCCAGTCAGGGGATTTCATGTCGCTACAAGTGTTAAGAAAGACAGCCAGCGCCTCGGCGTGATTGTCCTTTTCCCAGCCGTCCAGCTCAGAAAACTCAAGAATACGAATTTCCGTTTCTTCAGCGGCGCTTGCAGCTTCTGTCATGACAAGCCCAGCCGTTATTGCCGCTAAAAGAAAACGCTTCAATCACCCGTGGCAACCAAAATCCAGTTTGGATCATTCACACCCATTTCGCGCTCGAATGTCCAAATATCTTTCTGGGTTTTGACTTTGCCCTCTTTACCCTCAACAATCTCGCCTGTGCTGTCCCGCACAACAGATGTCAGCTCACCAATAAACTTCATGGCAATCTCCGCCGTGCCACTCGCCGCATGAAACTCTGCCGAGTGAATAGACACTTCACGGACACCTATAAATTCAGCTTCGACTTTGAGACCCTTCTTCTCACGGGCTTCCACAACCTGAGCGAAGACCTCATAGACCTCTTCAGAAATGTAGGGTTTGATCTCAGCCAACTCGCCGCGCTCAAAGCCCATCAGGATAAACTCATATGCGCTACGCGCTCCTGACAGAAACTCACCGACCTCAAACGAAGGCTCTCGCTGCTTCATACTCGCAAGCGCCTTTGCTGTATCACTGCCCTCTTCCGCATGATCTGTAATGTCCTGATCGGGACCGCCCTCAATTACTTCAAACTTACGCTTGCGTTCGTCAAGGCCCGCTGGCGGCACGTTTGGCGCTTCAAATCCATCGCGCGTGCCTAGAACGCTGCGCAACCGCAGGATCAGAAAAATCGCAATTCCGGCTAGGACAAGCAACTGAAGAATGGGCAAATTCATGTAAACCTCATTAAGTGAGCGTGGCAAATGGCGCTATCAGCACCTATGTAGGTTATGGGCGTATTCAAGTCTACTACGCCCAATGACAAGCAGGAGATTAAGAAAATGTGGCTTTTAGTGGCGTTTATCGCTGTGCCTCTGATAGAAATAGCCCTTTTTATCCAAGTTGGTGGAGCCATAGGGCTTTGGCCAACGCTCCTAATTGTGGTTCTCACAGCCATGATCGGGACATCACTCCTGCGCAATCAAGGAGCACTCGCGCTGAATAATCTGCGCAGTTCGTTCAATGACCTTCGCGATCCAACAGAGCCTTTAGCCCATGGCGCCATGATCCTGTTTTCTGGCGCTCTTTTGCTGACACCCGGGTTTTTCACAGATGCTATCGGCTTTTCGCTGCTTATTCCGGCAGTGCGCCACGCTGTATTTGCCTATGTCCGTCGCCGCGTGACAGTTCAGGGCTTCACCGCTCACCCTGATCAACAGCGCCACCAAAATGACCCCAGCGACATCATCGATGGTGACTATCATGAAGTCGATGAAACAAAGCGCCCAACGCATACCCCATCAGGCTGGACAAAACACTAGGGCATTGAGGCTTCTAAGCCTTCTTGCTAAGTCAGTCGGCAAGAGTTTCAAAAGTCTTTTCAATGGAGAATAACATGGCCGAAAATGGCGCTGCACCAGAAGCACAAACCGAAACACCCCAAGTTAAAATGAACGTGATCAATCAGTTCATCCGCGACCTGTCATTTGAAAACATCCTCGCCCAAAAGGGCGTCCAAGGCGAAGTCACGCCTGATGTAAACGTTCAGGTCAATCTTGACGCAAAAAAGCGTTCAGCAGAAAATCAGTTCGAAGTTGCGATCAAGCTCGCAATCACGTCTGTGAATAAAGAGAACACGGCTGAAAAGCTCTTCCTCATGGAAATCGACTATGTCGGTATCTTCAATATTGAGGGCGTTCCAGAAGATCAGCTGCACCCCTTCCTTCTGATCGAGTGTCCGCGCCTGCTCTTCCCGTTCCTGCGTCGCATCGTCTCTGACGTTACGCGCGATGGTGGCTTCCCGCCGCTTAACCTCGAAACAATCGACTTCATGGCGCTTTACCGCAACGAGCTGATGCGCCGTCAGGCTGAAGAAGGCAAAAAGCTGGACGCCTGATCAACCAAGCTTTTTCCAAAGTGCGCCGTCGCCCAAGCTTTCTACAAAAGCATCATGGGCGGCGGCTTCTTTTTGGCTGATATGCGCAGGCAAAGGCGTTGGCCGAGGCTGTGGCCGCCAGCGCCCTGCACTTCCAGTCGTTTCACTCTCATGGTTCGTCGAAAGCGCAAAGTCAGGCTGCTTTCCGCCGATCAGCTCAAGATACACTTCCGCAAGAATTTCGGAGTCAAGCAAAGCGCCGTGGAGCGTGCGAGATGAGTTATCAATATTGAAGCGGCGACACAGTGCATCAAGCGAAGCAGGTGAGCCTGGAAATCTTTTGCGCGCAATATCAAGCGTATCAAGCGCCTGACTCATCGGAAGCAGCGGCAGGTTCATCCATTTCAGCTCGGCATTGAGAAACTTCATGTCAAATGCCGCGTTGTGAATAACGAGCGTAGAATCCTGCACAAAATCAAGAAACGCCTGACCGATTTGAGCAAACTTGGGTTTATCCGCCAGGAACTCGTCACCAAGCCCATGCACTTCAAATGCCTCCTGCGGCATCCCGCGCTCGGGATTGATATATTGGTGATAGGTCCGGCCTGTTGGCACGTGGTTATAAAGCTCCACCGCGCCTATCTCGACAATACGATCGCCCTGCATGGGCTCAAAGCCTGTGGTCTCCGTGTCCAGCACAATTTCACGCATCCGTCAGCCCCGCCCTTATCTCTTTAACAATCGCCTTCACCTGCGCTTCAGCGCCTGCAAGCGTATCTGTTGTGACAACATAATCAGCACGCGCACGCTTTTCCACATCTGGCATCTGCTTGGCTTTGATCGCCTCAAACTGAGCCTCAGTCATAGTCCCCCGCGCCAGAACTCGCGCGCGCTGTGTTGCCTCATCCACCGACACAACAACAACAGCGTCCATCATGCCCTCGCTATCCTTTTCAAACAGCAATGGAATATCAAAAACTAAAATATCGCTTGTCGCAGTTTCAGCAAACTGCGCACGATCGGCCGCCACCAGAGGATGAACGATCTTTTCAATCTCTGCCAAAGCACTTGCGTCAGCACCGATAATATCCTTCAGAACATCCCGCGAAACGGCTCCCCCAATCACGGCTTTCGGAAACATCGCCTCCATAGGCACAACAGCCAAGCCTCCCGGCCCATAAAGCCGATGCACCGCCGCATCTGCATCCCAGACAGCACAGCCCTCAGCAGCAAAAATTTTCGCTGTTGTCGATTTTCCCATGCCAATGGAGCCCGTCAGCCCGAGACGATACACCATCAGCGCAACACAGCCGCGCGGGTTTCGTCTGTCACTTGAGGACGCACTCCAAACCAACGCTCAAATGCTGGTACAGCCTGATGCAAAAGCATTCCAAGACCGTCAACAGTAACACAGCCTGCTTCATTCGCTTCATTGAGCAAATGGGTCATCAAAGGAGCATAGACGAGATCCGTGACCAAAGTCCCTTTTTGCAATCCATCCAGCGGGACTCTGAGGGGTGGCTTACCCACCATTCCAAGAGATGTGGTATTGATAACTGTTGTCGCCTCTTCAAGCATATTTCCCGCCTGAACCCAGTCGACGACGCGCAAACGCTTACCAAAGTCAGCCTTAAGCTTTTCCGCGCGGGCTTTTGTCCGGTTTGAAATTAGAATTTCTGGAACCCCCACTTCGACAAGCGCAGCGATAACGGCCCGCGCAGCGCCGCCAGCCCCAAGGATCGCTGCGGGCCCTGCCTTCGGATCCCAATCAGGCGCTTTCTGTCGCAAATTCTGAATGAATCCATAGCTATCCGTGTTGTCTGCGTGAATCTTTCCATCTTTGCGGAAAATAAGTGTGTTCGCCGACCCGATCAGCGCGGCACGATCTGTTACCAGATCAGCAAAATCCATCACTTTTTCTTTGTAAGGCACAGTCACATTAACCCCGACAAATCCCATTTTGGGTAGGGTTTTGATAATATGTTCAAGGTCTTCCTGCGCCACATCAATTGGAATGTAATGCCCGGCAATCCCCAGGGTTTTCAGCCAATGAGTATGCAAGGCGGGCGATTTTGAGTGCGCGATCGGGGAGCCAATAACGCCCGCCAGAGGAATTCTGTTTAAACTCATGCCTTTAGGTCTCCTGAGGCTGTCAGGTAATTAATCATTTCTATCATCGGCAAGCCAAGGATCGTAAAGTAATCCCCTTCGATACGGCTAAAAAGCCGTACGCCCTCCTCTTCAAGCTTATAGCCCCCGACAGAGCTTTGAAGACTGGGCCAATTCCGATCAACATATTCGTTAAGATATGAGTCCGAAATGTCGCGCATATAAAGCCTTACCTGACCGACATGTCGCCACAACGGCTTAAGCTCATGATAAACGACAACAGAAGACAGCAAACTATGGCGTTTGCCGCGCAGCGCCTTGAGCTGTTCTTTGACCTCCTCCGGCGTCTGAGGCTTCGATAGTATTTGCCCCTCAATATCAAGCACTTGGTCGCACCCGATGACCAGTCTGTCTGGATGCTTCCCACCGATCTTACGTGCTTTGGTTTCAGCAAGAGCATCTGCAATATCTCGTGGCGTTGCCTGTTCTGCTTGAAGAGCCATTTTAATCATCTCTTCATCAACGCGTGGCACAATTGCTTCAAACGCAATTCCTGCATTCGAAAGCATCTGCCCTCGTATCGCCGAGCCCGAAGCCAGAACGATCTGACGCGCCATGTGGATAACTCCTGTAATACTTAACGAGTAATTAATGCACAAAAGGGAGCACAATCAACGCCGCCCTCAAAATTGAGGAAAACTAACGTACCTCACGAAGTTTGGCTGACTCTCCCGACAGGTGGAAAAGGATAACTTCAAAAGCAAGTTGAGCTATACTTTCTGGGATTCATACACAGATTCTCCACAGGTATTTTCTTAATATTTTATTTTTAAATATCAATTTTAACAGATGGTTAGTGTTTTTAATGCGCCTCAAAAATTCCAAAGCAGAAGAGTATCTACACACCTGAGTAACCTTATGGATAACTCAATAATCCACAGAATTCGGCCACCCTACATAATCATCAACCTTTCTTTCTTTTATATTTATTATTAAGGGGTCAACGAAAGGGTGGTGAATATGTCTGATCTTTTATCTGATCTGTATCCGTGGACCAAATCACTTCATATCATGTCTGTTATGGCATGGATGGCTGGGCTGTTCTATTTGCCTCGGCTCTTTGTTCATCACACGGAACAAAGCACAGCAGGCGATGAAAAAGACACCCTCTTTCAGATGATGGAGCTCAAGCTATTTAAGCTCATCATGAATCCTTCCATGATCTCAACATGGATCTTTGGTCTGTGCCTCGTTTTCACGCCGGGAATAGTTGATTGGTCTTCCTTATGGCCTTGGACGAAAGCAATCAGTGCTCTGGCAATGACTTGGTTTCATCATTGGCTTGGGGCTCGCCGAAAAGATTTTGTCAGTGGTAGCAATATCCGTACCGGCCGGACCTATCGCATGATGAATGAGGTGCCGACGGTTCTAATGATTGTTATCGTCCTTTCCGTGGTCGTTAAGTTCTAATTTATTGACTCATACGCCCCTCAGGCGTATCTGGTGCTCAAGCCTGCCCGTTCTGGGAGTACAGGTAATCCCATTCTCAAATCTATGAAGCGCCGCATTCGCGGGCGTAGAGGCCATTTCTATGACAAACGAGACACAAGAACAGCTCCACCTTGCCGAACTTAAGGCAATGCACCCTAAAGAACTGGTCACAATGGCTGAAGAGCTCGAAATCGAAAACGCCACAACCATGCGCAAGGGCGAGATCATGTTCTCGATCCTTAAAGAGCGTGCTGAAGAAGGCTGGATGATCGGCGGTGAAGGCGTTCTTGAAGTCCTTCAAGACGGTTTCGGATTTTTACGCGCGCCTGAGGCAAACTATCTACCAGGGCCTGATGACATTTATGTATCGCCGGAAATTCTGCGCAAATTCTCACTTCGCACGGGCGACACAATCGAAGGCCACTTGAAGCAGCCCGAAGACAACGAGCGCTATTTTGCTCTCACTCACGTTACCAAGATCAACTTTGAAGATCCCGAGAAGGCCCGTCACAAGATTGCCTTCGACAACCTGACGCCGCTTTATCCTGATGAGCGCCTGAAAATGGAAATCGAAGACCCAACAATCAAGGACCGGTCAGCGCGGATCATCGATCTTGTCGCGCCGATCGGGAAAGGCCAGCGGTCGCTGATTGTTGCTCCGCCTCGCACAGGTAAAACTGTTCTGCTTCAGAATATCGCCCACAGTATTGAAAAGAACCACCCTGAGTGCTATCTCATCGTTCTCCTGATAGACGAGCGCCCAGAAGAAGTGACGGACATGCAGCGCTCTGTAAAAGGCGAGGTTGTCTCCTCGACTTTCGATGAGCCAGCGACCCGTCACGTGGCCGTCTCCGAAATGGTCATCGAAAAGGCCAAGCGCCTCGTTGAGCACAAACGAGACGTCGTCATCCTGCTCGACTCAATCACGCGCCTTGGCCGTGCCTTCAACACAACTGTTCCATCTTCAGGTAAGGTTCTCACAGGCGGTGTCGATGCCAACGCTCTCCAGCGTCCTAAACGCTTCTTTGGTGCCGCGCGTAACATTGAAGAAGGCGGCTCTCTGACAATCATCGCAACAGCCCTTATTGATACAGGCTCGCGCATGGATGAGGTCATCTTTGAAGAGTTCAAAGGCACGGGTAACTCCGAGATTGTGCTTGATCGCAAAGTTGCAGACAAGCGCGTGTTTCCAGCGATGGATATTCTCAAGTCCGGCACCCGGAAAGAAGAGCTCTTGGTCGACCCAAAAGATCTTCAAAAGACCTTCGTTCTGCGCCGTATCCTCAATCCGATGGGCACAACAGACGCCATCGAGTTCTTGCTGGGCAAGCTCAAGCAAACCAAGACAAATGGCGAATTCTTTGACTCCATGAACACGTAAAACCTGTTCAAAATCAACGGGTTATGAAAAATGAGCACTATTTTTGCCCAAGCCTCTGCGGCTGGTAAAGCTGGCGTTGCTGTGGTTCGAATTTCCGGACCGCAAGCCTTTTCGGCTGCATCCCAGCTTTGCGGCTCCCTCCCCGCGCCGCGTCAAGCGGGGTTGCGTCGTCTCAGGTCTGCGGCTGGAGAGGTGCTCGATGAAGCCTTGGTTTTGTGCTTCTCGGAAAAAGCGAGCTTCACAGGCGAAGAGACAGTTGAGCTTCAGACACATGGGTCTGTCGCGGTTGTAAACGCATTGCTCGCTGAGCTTGGCACGGTTGATGGCCTTCGGCTTGCCGAGCCTGGTGAATTCACACGTCGAGCTTTGGCCAACGGGCGACTTGATCTTGCCCAAGTTGAAGGTCTTGCAGATCTTATCGCCTCCGAGACTGAGGCACAGCGGCAGCAAGCGCTACGCTTGTTTTCTGGTGGTTTAGGTGATCTCGCTGCCCATTGGCGTGAGCGTCTTATCCGCGCAAGTGCGTTGCTCACCGTCACAATAGATTTCGCTGATGAAGAAGTGCCAGTCGATGTATCCCCCGAAGTTCTTGAACTTATCGCCGAGGTCCAGACAGCCATGCAGGCTCAGGTCGATGGTTTTGGTGCTGCAGAGCGCATTCGTACTGGCTACGAAGTTGCTATTGTTGGTCCGCCCAACGTTGGGAAATCCACATTGCTCAATGCTCTTGCTGGACGCGATGCAGCGATTACCTCCGAGGTAGCTGGAACAACGCGAGACGTCATAGAAGTTCGAATGGAGTTGGCGGGTCTACCTGTCACTCTGCTTGATACAGCCGGTTTGCGTGAAACTGACGACACAGTTGAAAAGATTGGCGTTGCTCGCGCTCTTCAGCGTGCGAAGGCCGCTGATTTGCGAGTTTTCCTAATAGAATCAGATAGTAAGCCAGAATTTGACCCCGCCCCAGATGATATTGTGATTGCGCCGAAGGCCGATCTTTCGGGCAAAAAGTCTGGGGCGGTGTCTGGTAAGACAGGGGCTGGAGTTGCGGAGCTCGTTGAGCAAATTGGTGCTAAGTTGTCCTCCAAGACGGCAAAGGCGGGCCTGGCGACGCGCGCGCGTCACAAAGAAGCGATGGAGCGGTGCTTGGTTTCGCTTGCGGAGGCGTCCAACCGTGTTGCTTTGGGGCCTGAATTCACAGATATTGCTTCGGAAGAGCTACGCATCTCCCTTGAAACATTGAACATGTTGATTGGCCGCGTTGATATCGAGAATGTTCTCGATGAGGTGTTTTCCAGCTTTTGCTTGGGCAAATAGGGAGTGTTTCACGTGAAACATTTTGATGTGATCGTCGTTGGTGGAGGACACGCTGGGACCGAAGCTGCCCATGCGGCAGCGCGGATGGGCGTCCAAACCGCGTTGGTGACTTTACGACAACGCGATATTGGCGTTATGTCATGCAACCCAGCTATGGGCGGGCTTGGAAAAGGCCATTTGGTTCGAGAAATTGATGCCATGGACGGTGTCATGGGGCGCATGTCTGACAAAGGTGGGATTCAATTCCGCCTGCTCAACCGTCGTAAAGGCCCCGCTGTTCAAGGCCCACGCGCTCAGCAAGATCGCCAACTTTATCAAAAGTCGATGCTGCAAGAGACGCTAAATCGCGAAAACCTAACGATTGTCGAGGGCGAAACTGTCGACTTTCTTATGGACGGTCAGCGCGTCGCGGGTGTCGTCTTGGCGGATGGTTCCGAAATATCTGCACGCGAAGTCATCTTGACCACAGGAACGTTTCTGCGAGGACTCATTCACATTGGAGATGTTTCTTATTCTGGTGGCCGCATGGGTGATAAACCTTCAATAAGGCTAGCAGAACGTATGGATGCATTTGAGCTTCCAAAAGGACGATTGAAAACAGGGACACCCCCTCGTCTTGACGGACGCACGATAAACTGGGATGCACTTGAGAAGCAGCCTGGCGACGAAAACCCAGCCTTGTTCTCCTTTATGTCGTCCGCTCCCGAAGCGCGTCAGATTTCCTGCGGAATCACTCATACGAACGAGCGCACGCACGAAATTATCGCTGCAAATCTTGTGCGTTCAGCGATGTACGGCGGGCACATTGAAGGCGTTGGCCCCCGGTATTGCCCTTCCATCGAAGATAAAATTGTACGTTTTGCTGACAAATTATCACACCAGATTTTCCTTGAACCAGAAGGGCTTTCAGATCACACGGTCTATCCAAACGGGATATCAACATCCCTGCCCGAGGATGTACAGCACGACTACGTTCACTCAATTTTTGGTCTTGAGGGGGCAAAGATCACTCAGCCTGGGTACGCTATTGAGTACGACTATATTGACCCACGCGCTTTGACCCTCGAGTTGCGAGTCAAATCACTCGAAGGCTTGTTTCTCGCTGGCCAGATCAATGGAACGACAGGATATGAAGAGGCCGCAGCGCAAGGTCTGGTTGCTGGCCTAAATGCGGCTAGATCTGTTTTGGGTAAGGATCCCGTACCCTTCAGTCGCTCACAGAGCTACATTGGCGTGATGATAGATGATCTTGTAACGCGGGGTGTCACAGAGCCCTACCGGATGTTTACATCTCGCGCTGAGTTTAGGTTGTCGTTGCGGGCTGATAATGCAGACCAACGCCTCACACCGCTCGCAAAGTCTCTCGGATGTGTTTCCGACGGTCGGGCTCGAGCGTTTGATACGAAGATGGAAGCATTGGAATCTGGAAAGAAGATGCTTGATTCTAAGCTTTATTCGGCGACGGATCTTAAAAAAGTCGGCATCCAACTGAAGCAAGACGGTACTAAGAGAACGGCGTATCAATTGCTGTCTTTCCCTGAGATCAGCTTTGAAGATCTTGTGGTTGTGAATGAGCAGCTTTCAGAGATTGATCAGAACACACGCGATCAACTTTCAAAGGATGCTCTTTATGCGAATTACATAGAGCGCCAGCAGCGGGACGTTGATGCTATGAAGCGAGATGAAAATCTCCTTATTTCCCAAGACTTTGACTACCAGCCTCTTGATGGGCTTTCCAATGAGCTGAAAGCAAAATTGCAAGCCGCACGTCCGCAAAACCTGGCGCAGGCGGCACGCGTAGACGGTATGACGCCGGCAGCGATAACGCTTCTCCTTGCCAAAATGCGTCAGGCACAGAAAGAGAAGTCAGCATGAAAGGCTTAGAGAGAGTTTCACGTGAAACATTGGCGAAACTTCAGGTTTATGCTGATACTCTTGTAAAGTGGAATCCAAAGATAAACCTGGTGGCAAAGTCGACAATTAGCGATCTTTGGGATCGTCACATTGTCGATTCTCTCCAGATAATGCGGCACATTCCAGAAAGCGCCCAACATATTGTAGACATAGGCAGCGGCGGTGGATTTCCAGGGCTTGTGCTGGCAATAGCCAGTGCAGAGGCCCGTCCTGAAAGCTCGATCACGATGATTGAAAGCGATCAAAGAAAATCAGCGTTCCTTCGCACTGTTTTGCGAGAAACAGGCGTATCGGCGACCGTTATAACCGAGCGCATTGAGAAGGCTCCAGCGCAGAGCGCCGATGTTCTCACAGCACGTGCGTTGGCTGACTTATCAATGTTACTGGAATTTACAGAACAACATTTGAAGAAAGAGGGGACAGCCTTCTTTTTAAAAGGTAAAAACTGGCGAACTGAGCTTCAAAAGGCCCAAGAAGTCTGGCAGTTTGATTATGAAGAGGTCACAAGTGAGACCAATGTTGAAGCGGTTCTGTTAGTTATCAAAGGAATTGAACGTGTCTGATCTTTCTAGGCCGCCTGCAGCTAAGATAATTGCCATCGCAAATCAAAAAGGTGGTGTTGGAAAGACGACCACAGCCATTAATTTGGCCGCTGCTCTTGCAGAAGCGAAGAAAAACATTCTGCTGGTTGATCTAGACCCGCAGGGTAACGCTTCCACAGGCCTCGGAATTGATCGTGAGAACAGAAACTTCACGACTTACGATCTGCTTTTGGAAGATACGCCGCTCAATCAAATCATTCAGTCAACAGAAACAGAGCGCGTGAGTATCGTTCCGGCGACGGTTGATTTGAGCTCAGCAGATATTGAGCTTTATACCAATGAAAAGCGCAATCATCTGCTTCGAGATGCCCTCAAGCAGCCCGACATTGATGCCTTCGCATTCGATTATATTCTCGTGGATTGCCCGCCGTCGCTCAATCTCCTGACAGTAAACGCTATGGTTGCAGCTGACTCTGTTCTGGTCCCACTTCAAAGCGAGTTTTTCGCGCTCGAAGGCCTTTCGCAGCTCATGTTAACTATTCGAGAAATGCGCGAAGTGGCCAACCCCAACCTCCGGATTGAGGGTATTGTCTTGACGATGTATGACAGTCGCAACAACCTATCACAGCAAGTGGAGGCTGATGCGCGCGATAATCTGGGCGATCTTGTTTTCAAAACGGTTATTCCGCGCAATGTTCGGGTGAGCGAAGCGCCGTCGTTTGCGATGCCTGTTCTGAGTTATGATCCAACGTCGAAGGGCGCTATGGCCTATCGTGCGCTTGGCAAAGAAGTGATTAAAAACAACGCTCAAAAGAAGCGCTAGGAGAGCAAGATGGTCGATAAGAAAAGCAAATCTCGCGGGCTTGGTCGCGGTCTCTCGGCTCTTATGGCTGAAGTACAAAGCGACGCTGAGACACCAGCGGCCACTCCGCGCCGCTCGGATCTGATGCTCCCGATCGAGCAGGTAAAGCCAAACCCAGACCAGCCCCGCCGCCACTTTGACAATGAGGCTTTGATTGATCTTGCGGAATCCATCCGTGAAAAAGGCGTCATTCAGCCCATTATTGTGCGCCCGTATCCTGGGCAGGACGGCGTTTATCAGATCGTGGCTGGCGAGCGCCGGTGGCGGGCTTCTCAAAAGGCTCAGCTACACCAAGTACCTGTTATCATTAGAGAGTTTGATGATATCGAGGTTCTCGAGGTCGCTATTATTGAAAATATTCAGCGCGCCGATCTTAACCCCGTTGAGGAAGCGACGGGGTATCGTCAGCTGATAGATAAGTTTGGTCATACTCAAGAGAAGCTAGCCCAAGCGTTGGGCAAAAGCCGAAGCCACATCGCAAACCAGATGCGGTTGCTGTCTTTGCCGGACGAAGTTTTGGTGCTACTCAATAAGGGCGAGCTGACAGCTGGGCATGCGCGCGCTTTGATTACCGCTGAAAATCCAGCTTTGTTAGCGCGAGAGATTGTGAAAAAGGGTCTCTCTGTCCGCGGAGCCGAGCAGCTTGTGAAGAAAGAAAGCGCACCCGCGCCCAAACCACGCACTGCGCGTAAACTCGACAAAGATGCTGATACGCTTGCCCTTGAGGCCGATCTTTCAGCGGCGCTTGGAATGAAAGTAAGCTTGAATCACTCCTCTGGTGGCGAGTCTGGACAAATCACAATCCGCTATGAAACCCTCGATGAGCTTGACGGGCTTTGTGCAAAGCTGAGTTGATCAGTTCGGGCGGGACCAGATAAACAACAGCACACATCCAAGCGTGAGAGCTTGTATGGCAAGCAGTGTAAGCTTTAGGCCGATCAGAACAGATAGCATGAAAACCGCAACAATAGAGACGGTTGCCATGCGTTTCGCGCGTAAAGAGATAGCCCCACGCTCGCGCCAGTCCATGATCGATGGGCCAAACTTCGGGTGCATAACGAGCCAATTGTGAAGGCGCTCTGAAGAGCGCGCAAAACAGAAGGCCGCGAGCAAGAGAAATGGAACTGTTGGTACGAGCGGTAGAACCACACCAACAAAGCCAGCACCAAGAGACAGCACTCCAAATATCAGCCAAACAATACGCATTCAGTCTTCCAACAGCTTGCTTAGCACTGAATTTAGCACAAATCGGCCCTTCTCGCTCGCGATAAGCCTGTCCCCCTCTCGGGCCACCATCCCGAGCTCTAGCAGCTCCGCGAGCGCGCTCGGCTTTAGCTTCCGTTTGGCAAGAGCCTCATAGCGGTTCAGACTAACGCCTTCAGACAGGCGCATCCCCATTAGCAAAAGCTCTGTTGCTTCGTCTTCATGCATCAAGATTTCGCGCGCCTTATCACCTGTTCCGCGCTCTGCCGCGTCGAGCCAGGCGTTTGGTTGCCGGTAAGCCTCTGTGGCGCAGCGCGCAGCAATCGGGGTGATGCGGCCATGTGCCCCTGGCCCAATTCCTACGTAGTCACCATAGCGCCAATAGATCAGATTGTGTCTACATTCGGCGCCTGTACGGGCGTGGTTCGAAACTTCGTAGGCAGATAGGCCAGCCTGTCCACAAACATCTTGAGTGATTTCATACATCTCTGCTGCATCGTCATCGTCGGGCAGATCTCGCAGTTTTCCTGCGTTGTATCTGTCGCCAAAAGCTGTGCCTTGCTCAATGGTGAGCTGATAGAGCGAAAGATGGTCCACAGCGAGCGCCAAGGCTTCGTTTAACTCCGCACGCCACGCGTCGGGCGTCTGCCCTTGTCGCGCGTAAATCAGATCGAAGCTGACGTTCTCAAAAGTGTTGCGTGCAATTTGAAAGGCCGCTTGTGCTTCTTTAACGTTGTGTATTCGCCCCAAGCGCCGCAAATCAGGATCGTTCAGCGCCTGAACACCCATAGAAATGCGGCTAACGCCTCCCTCTTGATAGGCCCGAAATCTCCCTGCCTCGACCGAGCCGGGGTTTGCCTCAAGCGTCACTTCCAAATCATTGGCCACAGGCCATGTGGCTTTGATTTTGTCGATGACCCCCGCAACAACATCTGGGTTCATCAAGCTTGGCGTACCGCCGCCAAAAAATACGCTAGAAACAACGCGCCCAGGAAGCTCTCTCCCGTAGCGTTCGATCTCTGAAAGATAGGCTCTAAGCCAGCGCAACTGGTCGATTTCGCGCACAACATGACTGTTGAAGTCGCAGTAAGGGCATTTGGCCTCACAAAACGGCCAATGCACATAAATGCCGAAGCCGCCATGTTCCCAATCGCTACTCAAAGCAGCGCTTCACGAGCTTATCAAAAGCATCCTGCCGATGGCTCATCGCGTTCTTTTCTGCGGGGTCCATTTCCCCGAAGGTTTCGCTTTTGCCTAAGGGCTGAAACATCGGATCAAATCCAAAGCCATCTACGCCGCGTAGGGGCCAGACAACCTCTCCCTTTACCTCACCTTCAAAGATTTCGTCGTGCCCGTCAGGCCAAGCAAGGCACAGTGTCGCCTTAAAAGCCGCAGTCCGTGGAAACGGCGCCATCTTGGTGTCGAGCAAGGTCCAGACCTTTTCCATCGCCCTACCAAAGTCGCGCCCGTTTGGCGTTTCGGCCCAGTCGGCAGTGTAAACGCCGGGTGCACCGCCAAGTGCATCCACAACTATCCCACTGTCGTCTGACAAAGCGGGCAGGCCCGTCGCCTTCGCGGCAAAATGAGCTTTGATCCGCGCATTGCCGACAAAGGTATCTTCGGTTTCATCTGGCTCTTCCAGTCCATGCTCCGCCGCCGAGCTGACCCTGACGCCAAAAGGCGCAAGAAGCTCGGCAATTTCACGTAGCTTGCCTTTATTGTGGCTCGCAATAACCAGATGGTCTCCGTCAAACTTACGCACTGGTCGCCGCCTTCTGAAGCATAACAAGTTCGCTCATGCCTTTTTCGGCGAGGTCCATAAGCTCGTTCATTTGTGCGCGGCTAAAGACTTGGCCTTCCGCAGACATTTGAACTTCGATCAGCTTTTTGGAACCTGTCATGATAAAGTTTCCGTCAACACCAGCTTCGCTGTCTTCTGGATAGTCCAAATCAAGGACAGACTGGCCTGCATAGATCCCGCAAGACACAGCTGCCACAGGGTCAATCAGCGGATCGGTGATCACAGCGCCCGTTTTCATGAGTTTGTTCACTGCCAGCTTCAGAGCAACCCAACCGCCCGTGATCGCCGCACAGCGCGTGCCGCCGTCAGCTTGGATAACGTCACAGTCAATTGTGATCTGGCGTTCACCAAGTGCAACACGGTCAACACCCGCACGCAACGAGCGGCCAATCAAGCGTTGGATTTCTACGGTGCGTCCACCTTGCTTTCCGGCTGTCGCTTCACGGCGCATACGGCTTGTGGTTGAGCGTGGCAGCATCCCGAATTCTGCAGTGACCCATCCGAGGCCCGAGCCCTTTACAAACGGCGGTACGCGCTCTTCCAGTGTCGCGGTGCAAAGAACATGTGTGTCTCCGACCTTGATCATGCAGGAGCCTTCCGCATGTTTAGTTACATTTGTCTCGATGGTTACATCGCGCATTTGGTCTAGGCTTCGGCCTGAAGGTCGCATTACAAAATCCTTTTGTTGTTCCCGTTGGGATACAAGGCCCAAGCCCCATAACACAAGCCCGATTGACCTTTCGGAGCGCGTGGTTCTTAAATGCTGCGCGAGGAAAGCCCAAATGAGTGACAATTCACAGCTTCTATCCGAAATGAACGATCGTACGCGCGAAGTCTTTCGTCGCGTCGTACAGGGCTATCTGGATTCAGGTGATCCTGTCGGTTCGCGCACCCTCACTCGCACAATGAGCGAAAAGGTGAGCGCGGCAACCGTGCGCAATGTTATGTCTGATCTTGAGTTCATGGGTCTTCTTGGCAGCCCTCATACAAGTGCTGGCCGCATTCCAACACAGCAAGGCTTGCGCATGTTTGTTGACGGCCTTCTCGAAGTGAATGAGCTTGAGATAAACGACCGGCAACGCATTGATGAAACAATGGGGCGCAACTCTGGCGATGTGGGCGGTCTACTTGACCGCGTCGGCGCCGCGCTTTCGGGTGTTACGCAGGGTGCATCGCTCGTTCTTGCACCAAAGCATGAAGCAGCGATCAAACATATCGAGTTTGTCCCCCTTGCTGCGGATCGCGCACTTGTTGTTCTGGTTTTCTCCGATGGCCATGTTGAAAACCGTGTCTTCAATCCGCCCTTGGGCGCGACTCCAAGCTCAATGCGCGAAGCGGCAAACTTTCTCAATGCCCTCGCCGAGGGAAAGACTCTCACAGAGCTTGGCACAACCATCCGCCGCGAAATCGACAGCCGCCGCCAAGAGATTGACGTTCTGGCGCGCCAATTGGTCGATAGCGGCCTCGCGGTCTGGGAAGGCCAGGGAGAAAGCTACGAGCGCCTGATTGTCCGGGGCCGTTCCAATTTGATTGCTGAATCCGAGACAGAGGGCTTTGAGCGCATCAAAACCCTGTTTGATGACCTTGAGCGCAAGCGAGATATCGTCGAATTCCTCCAACTCACCGAAGAAGGTGAGGGTGTGCGCATTTTTATTGGCTCAGAGAACAAACTTTTTTCACTTTCGGGTTCCTCTTTGGTTGTCTCTCCATATATGAACGCTGATCGAAAGATTATCGGCGCTGTTGGCGTCATAGGGCCCACGAGGCTGAACTATGGCCGCATTGTTCCGATAGTCGATTATACAGCGCAGTTGGTTGGCAAGCTTATATCCAACCAAAGTTAAAGGTGACGACATGGCAGATCGCAGAGAAGACGATTTCCTGGATGATATCGAGCAGGCCGAGCTGGACGAAATGTCCGAAGAGCTCTCCGAGCCGCTCCCTGAAGAATACGAGCTTGATGAGCTTCGCGCCGAGCGTGACGCGCTTAAAGACAAGTTCATGCGTGCTTTGGCCGATGCTGAAAACGCGCGCAAGCGTGGCGACAAAATGCGCCGCGACGCCGAGCAATACGGTGGCTCAAAGCTCGCGCGTGATATGCTTCCAGTCTATGACAACATGAAGCGCGCCCTTGAGGCCGCCACAGAAGAGCAGCGCGCAGGTGCCGCTGCCCTCATCGAGGGTATCGAGCTGACAATGCGCGAGCTTCTCAACGTTTTCAAAAAGCACGGTATGACTATCATTGCGCCGCAAGTTGGTGACAAATTTGATCCAAATATCCACGAAGCGATGTTTGAAGCCCCCGTCCCTGGAACAAACGCGGGTGATATCATTCAGGTTTCGACAGAGGGCTTTATGCTGCACGATCGCCTCTTGCGTCCGTCGCAAGTTGGCGTGTCGTCTATGCCAAAGTCCTAAGCAGTAATTCGGGGCCGCCCTGCGGCCTCGACAGTCACCAGGCCTTCGACAAAAATCTCGCGTGCTTCTGCCTCACTGCGGCGCAGCTCTCTTGTCGCAGATGTTTCTATATCGTCTGCTCCCGCATCCTTTGCTGCCTGAATAACAGTGGCGCGAAGCCAGTCTTCTGCGGCCTTTAGCGCGGGTTCAAGCTCAGTGAAGTCTTCTGGCCCCGTCGCCGCATGAAGGCGGTAAAGCCCCTCAGATGGGCTGGTTACAGAAAGGCTCCGCCGCATCGTCACTCGCCCGACAACCGCGCCAAGCGCATTCGCCACGCCCGCATGCTCTGGTAGGATCATCTCACAGCCGAGCTTGCCACCCACATCAGGATAATATGTGCTCGCCGAAGCCCCTAGGCCCACAACCGGCACATTTACTTTTGCAGTCAACGCGATAAGCCCGCTGTGTCCAAGGAGCGCTGCGCGCAGCAATTCGTGCCGTGCCAGTCTTGCGGGCTCCGTTTCAAACGTTTCGGCCTCCTCGGCAAAAACAGTCTCTAATAAAGCTAAACTCGTCTGTTCTGTCATCTGATCAAGGATCAGCCTCGCAAGCGTTTCTGGCTCTCTGGCGAGCCGCTCCCCGTCGCCCTTACGGCGGCGGCAGAACAACTCAAGCGCAAGATGTGCCGCCTCTGCGTCCCAGCTGTCGAGCAAGCCAAGCACATGGCTCGCGTCCGAGGGCGTCACGCCAGAGACTTGAACAATCCCCCGCTCCACAAGTCGGCGGATGCTTTGTGTCTCAATACGCGTACGGACCACTTTGCTCAGTGGCATCACGCCCTCAACCCGTTCCAAAACCGCCTCATCACGGGGTGCAAGTCCCGCATGGCTCACGCCATCAACCCGCTTGATGAACTTCCCGTCAAACTCGCTTGGCGCAGGCGCTCGCAACTGCGTTTCCATTGTGCTTTTCACAAGCTCTGGCGCATCAAGCGCAATCAGACTCACGGGCAAAACCCGCCTTGGTCCAAGCGTCAGCCCGCCCTTGAGCCCCTCGGTGATAAAGTGCACTTCGCTGTCACCGCCGAGTCCACTTGTGCGCATTGCCACGGCCTCAACCATGGTGCGGTACGGCCCCACGCGCGCACCCTCGGGGTCAATCTTGGGCCGTCCGTCGCGCAAAAGCGCAATGTCGGTTGTCGTGCCGCCAATATCACTGACCAGCGCTTCCTGTGCCCCCGTCATCCATTGCGCGCCAACAATTGAGGCCGCAGGTCCGCTCAAAATTGTCTCGATTGGCTTTTCCCGCGCCTGTGCTGAAGAGATCAGCGCACCATCGCCGCGCACAACCATCAGCGGCGCAGTGATTCCGAGGTCGCGCAGCCCGTCTTCGGCCCGCACGATCAGCTTGTCGATCATACCGATCAGCCGCGCATTCAGAAGTGCCGTGAGCGCACGCTTTGGCCCGTTGAGCTTCGCAGACAGTTGGTGTGACGCGGAGACAGGCGCGCCCGTCGCTTCGCGGATCATTTCCATTGCGCGTAGCTCATGGGCTGGGTTTCTGGTGGCAAACTTACTTGCAACCGCAAAGGCAGACACGCCTGAAACAGTCTCTAACCATGCCGAAAGCCCAATTTCATCAAGAGTATGCGCTTGGCCACCAGCGTGGTCGTGGCCGCCTGTTAAAACGATCTGCGGATCGCCCTTGAGCGCCTCATTCAGCCCATGCTTGGCAAGGTCGCTTTCAGGAAATCCGATATAGACAAGCCCGACTCGTCCGCCCTGCCCTTCGACAAGTGCGTTGGTGGCTAGAGTGGTTGAGAGCGAAGCAAGACCGATTGTTGAGGGATCAACCCCGGAGGCATCCAGCACCGCCTGCACAGCCTTGCCGATTCCGATGGCTAAGTCATGCCGCGTGGTCAAAGACTTGGCGGAGGCGAGGACTTCTTCCTCGTCGCGCAGCAAAACTGCGTCGGTATATGTTCCGCCTGTGTCCACACCTAGCAAAATAGCCATGTCGCCTCCAAATCCTGTTCGCCCTACGGGTTTAGCGGCTTAGCCCGCTTCGTCCTGCCCGTTTGCGTCGTTTTTCAGTCGCTTGCAGGCCCAGTCCGCCGCGTCACGGACAGTTTCATCGTTGTCATTCAGCAGGTGTTGCGCGCACTTCAGAAGGTTTGTGCTTCCCGAGTTGCCGACTGCATAGAGCACATTACGCACAAACCTGTTCCGTCCAATCCGTTTGATCGGACTGCCAGAGAATTTTTCGCGAAACTCTGTGTCATTTAGCATTGCCAGCTCCGCCAATGGCGGGCTTTGCAGATCATCCCGCGGCTTTAGTCGCATATCTCGGGCATTTTGCGCAAACTTGTTCCAAGGGCAGACAGCAAGGCAGTCGTCGCAGCCATAAATACGGTTGCCAAGAAGCGGGCGCAGCTCTTCGTCGACAGGCCCGTGGTGTTCGATTGTCAGGTAGGAGATACAGCGCCGAGCGTCGAGCTGATAAGCCGCAGGAAAGGCTCCGGTCGGGCAAACATCCAAACAGTTGCGGCAGCTTCCGCAATGGTCCTGTTCCGGAGCGTCCTTCGGCAGATCGAGCGTGCTAAAGATAGACCCGATAAAAAACCAGTTGCCAAGCTCACGGCTCACAAGGTTCGTGTGTTTGCCTTGCCATCCAAGCCCTGCGGCTTGCCCCAGCGGTTTTTCAGGCACAGGTGCGGTATCTACAAAAACTTTCACTTCGCCACCCGCCTCCGCGATCAGCCAGCGGGCCAAACGCTTCAGCCCTTTTTTGACGAGGTCGTGATAATCCTTGTTTTGGGCATAAACAGAGACTGTCCCTGCTTCTTTCTGGGTCAGCGCCTCCAGTGGGTCCTCCTCAGGCGTATAGCTGACGGCCAGCATGATCACAGAGCGCGCCTCGGGCCAGAGCGCCGCAGGATTTCCGCGCCAATGGGTCCGCTCGGCGAGCCAGCCCATTTGTCCGTGATATCCCTTTTCAAGGAACGTATCGAGCCGCGCAGGAACGTCGGGCACAGCGTCAGGTGCGCAAATCTGGCAGCTGTCAAAGCCCTCGGCCCTCGCCTGTTCGCGCAGCTTATTTGCCAGCGCGTCCATCGGACTCAAAAGTCGAGGTCAGCATAATGTGGAGGGGGCGGAAAGCCTGACACTTGGTCTGCCAGAATAGAGCGGAACGCAGGCCGCGACTTTATCTTTGCATACCAGTCTTTGACAGTCTCGGAGCGGTTCCAGTCGACATCCGAGATATAATCAAGCGAAGAGAGGTGCGCCGCCGCCGCAAAGTCCGCGAGCGTCATTTCATTGCCTGCGAGCCAGCGCCGCTGCTCCAAAAGCCATGTCATGTAATCCAGATGAAACTTGATCGCTTTCGCGCCAGCTTTCACGTTTTTACTGTCAGGGTAGCCCTGCCCCATCACCTTCTTGTTGACGCGCTCATAGACAAGGTTTGCTGTCACTTCACTGTGAAACTTGTCATCAAACCAGCCCACAATACGGCGAACTTCATAGCGTGCCTCAGGTGCGCTCGGCATCAAAGAGACTTCGGGGTAGACCTCCTCAAGATACTCGCAAATCGCGGCACTCTCCGAAAGCATGCGGCCGTCTATCTTCAGAACTGGTACTTTAGCCGCTGGGTTGCGGCGCAAAAAATCGCTGTCCTTTTCCCAATAGCGCTCCTCGATCAACTCGCATTCAATCCGCTTTTCAGCGAGACTCAGCCGCACCTTGCGACAAAACGGAGAGAGAGGAACATGAAATAAAGTGGCCATAATAGATGCTCAAAGATTGGGACTGTTCTTCAATGCAACTTTAGCGGCGAAGTTTCAACTCTCGAAACACTTGGCGCGCCCGTCTCGGCGGATTGTTTCAGCGCCGTCGCGGATCCGAGCGGTACGCTTTCGAATATAGTTTGAAGGCTTGGAGGCCGAGCGTTCTTTTGGGGCTGGCAGGATCGCGGCAAGCCGTGCCGCCTGCAGCGGACTCAGCTTGGCTGGCGTTACACCAAAGTAATGCTGTGCGGCTGCTTTCACACCAAAAACACCCTCATCAAATTCTGCGATGTTGAGGTAGACCTCAAGGATGCGACGCTTTGGCCAGATCAGTTCCACAAGCGGCGTCAGCACAGCTTCAAGCGCTTTTCGGCTCCAGTTGCGGCCGTGCCAAAGATAAGCATTCTTCACGACTTGCTGTGTGAGCGTCGAGGCGCCTCGCCCTGTCCCGTCCGCGAGCGCCGCACGGATTGCATTCATATCAAAGCCCCAGTGCGCGCAAAAGTTTGCATCTTCGGCCGCCACAACAGAGCGAAACATCACAGGTGCGATTTCGTCAGCACTTACCCAGCTCTGCTTGATCCCACCGAGACGCGCCGCTTCTTGGCGCATATATATCCCCTGCGGTGGCGCAAAAAAGCGGTGCGCCGTAACAGTTACAAGCCCCAAAATCACCACCAACAGACACAGCCTAATAGCCCACCGCTTGAGCCAGCGCATGGGCTGAAGCCTAGGCTCCTGTTTCGCATTGGGTTTCGTTCTTTTCGCCACGTTGCTTATATACGTTGCTCTGGGCGCGCAGGAAAGCTTCAATCAGGCCGCTAGTAAACTGGCCTCAAAGCCGCGCAGTTCCGGACGCGCCAGCTGCCAGGTCTCGCTGTTTTCTAAGAACAACTCAGGAAATAGCTCGGCGAGCTCCGCTTCGGCGTCCGTCTCGGCTGCGCTCTTGGCATGTCCTGGAAAGTAGCTCTCCGAGTAAACGCCATGCGCCTCGATAATCTCGTGCGCGTCAAACAGCAAATGCATGTAGCAAACACCGCCGTCGTTCTGGCGCGTAATACTCGTGCCGTTCACAAGGTGCTTGGCCGCGATCAGAACTTCGCTCTCGCCTGTCAGGAGCTCGGCTTGCCAGCCCGTCACAAACATTCTGTGCTCTGGAGAAACCACAAGAACTTCGGTGTTTCCGATGGCTCCAACCTCAAATCTTACAGGGGTATGCTTGCCTATATGTCGCAAGACGGTCTTTCCGATCCAACGGATAGGTTGCGGTGGGCCATCAAGTGTTGTGACAAGGTCGCCCACGCTCAGGCTTTCAACAGGAACGGCGCCATAAGGCGTTTCAATCGCTGTTCCTTCGGTAAAACATGCGGGTCCAAGCTCGGGGACAAAGAGCGGCCCCTGTGGTGTCACAAAGGTCGAGCTGACAAATGTTCCGCTTTTGAGCGGCTGGCCATCTTCAGGGGTGAAAAAGCGTTGCCCGTTGGCCATGTAAAAAGTCGTGCCAGTGTAAGTTACATTCCCCACACCCGGAACATTGACCGTCACGGTATCGCCCGAATAAGACTGCAAGATATCAATCCCGTTGATGCTGTCGTTGTCGAAGGCGTCAAAGTCGCCATCACCGTTGTTGTCATTGATGCTCAAAACCGAATAGGTAAGCGTCGCTCCAACGCCCGGAGGGTTTGCCGGGTCCATTTGCCAGAATCGTGTTGTGTATATGGGCATTTGCCTCGTCCTTTGACTGCTCTCAAAGGCAAGTTTCGCCCCACAAAGCGGCGTTAAAATGGAAACAATGAGGTAAATTTTATGAAACAATGAGTAAAAGCGTAACGAGTCACATCACCTAAGCACTTATAAAAATTAGCTTTTTAAGCGAGTGCCAACATTCGCTGCATTCCCGCCACATTTTCAGTCGTTAAACAGGAAACAAAAAGGGCGGCTCTTTTGAGGGCCGCCCTTTCTCTATCAGTATATCAAATAGCTTACTCTGCCGGCATGGCCTCGCTCTCGCGGGTGAGCGGATGCGCCAGTTTGCCAAGCATCTCCTTGGGGCAAATCTGGAGGAAGTTCTGCTTCTCCATGTCCCAATGCAGCAGGATTTCAGCGGCTTTGCGGCTGCCTGTCTCTTCTGCGTGGCGCATGACAAGTCCCTTAAGCTGCGCTTCCCAGTGGCTCACGCTTACAGAGCAAGTCACCAGTGTTTCAAGGTTCATAAGGTCTTGCGCCTTGCCATCGGGGTCATACACATAGGCCATACCGCCAGTCATCCCTGCGCCAAAGTTCGCGCCAATACTACCGAGGATAACAGCGATACCGCCTGTCATGTATTCACAGCCGTTGCTTCCACAGCCCTCGATCACAACTTTCGCGCCCGAGTTGCGCACAGCAAAGCGTTCGCCTGCGCGACCCGCAGCAAAGAGATTCCCGTCTGTCGCGCCATAGAGCACTGTGTTGCCGATGATGGTGTTCTCGCTGGCAATCAGTTTGCTCGCCATAGGTGGACGCACAACGATCATACCACCAGACAGGCCCTTGCCGACATAGTCGTTGGCGTCGCCACTGACTTCCAGTTTGAGGCCAGGCGCTGCAAACGCACCAAGAGACTGGCCCGCGCTGCCTGTAAGCTTCACAGTCAGGTGGTCGTCCTGAAGGCTGTTACGCATGCCGAACTTGCGGACAATGTGGCTTGAGGTGCGCGTACCGACAGTGCGGTGCGTGTTCTGAACCGCGTAGCTAAGCTGCATTTTTTCGCCGTCTTCCAAGAAGCGCTGCGCATCGCGCACGATCTCGGCATCAAGTGTATCAGGCACAGCGTTGCGCGGGCGGTCACGATCATAAGTGATCGCTTTCGCGCCATCCACGGTGATGAGCAGCGGGTTCAAGTCCAGATCATCAAGGTTTTCCGAGCCACGGCTGACTTGGCTCAAAAGATCTGCACGGCCAATGACATCATCAAGGCTTTTTGCGCCGATCTCGGCCAAAATCTCACGCACTTCTGTTGCGTAGAAAGTGATGAGATTAACAACCTTATCGGCATTGCCGGTAAATTTGGCGCGCAAGTCTTCGTCTTGTGTGCAGACGCCGACAGGGCAGGTGTTGCTCTGGCACTGACGCACCATAATACAGCCCATCGCAATCAGAGCAGCGGTCCCGATTCCGTATTCTTCTGCGCCAAGCATCGCCGCCATGACAATGTCACGGCCCGTGCGGAGCCCGCCATCCGTGCGGAGCGTGACACGCTCGCGCAGGTTGTTCATGCTCAGAACTTGGTGTGCTTCGGTCAGGCCCATTTCCCATGGCAGACCTGCAAACTTGATACTGGTTGCAGGGCTCGCACCCGTGCCGCCGTTGTGCCCCGAGATCAGGATCACATCGGCCTTGGCTTTGGCCACGCCCGCGGCAATCGTGCCCACACCCGAGCTTGCGACAAGCTTCACAGTCACTTTGCAGCGCGGGTTGATTTGCTTGAGATCATAGATCAGCTGAGCAAGATCTTCGATTGAGTAGATGTCATGGTGTGGCGGTGGGCTGATCAGCGTCACGCCCTTTGTTGAATGCCGCAGCCGTGCGATAAGATCAGTGACCTTCATCCCTGGAAGCTGACCGCCTTCACCAGGCTTGGCGCCTTGCGCAACTTTGATTTCTAGCTCTTCGCACTGGTTGAGGTATTCCGCGGTCACGCCAAAGCGCCCTGACGCCACCTGCTTGATCTTTGCAGATGGATTGTCGCCGTTTGGCTCTGGGTGGAAGTGTGCGGGGTCTTCGCCGCCCTCACCACTGTCTGATTTCGCGCCGATACGGTTCATCGCAACGTTGAGTGTCTTGTGAGCCTCTGGTGACAGCGCGCCAAGGCTCATGCCGGGCGTGACAAAACGCTTCCGAATGCTTGTGATGCTTTCGACCTCTTCCAGCGGGATAGATTTACCCAAAGGTTTGATCGCCAGCAAATCGCGCAGGTGGATCGGCGGGTTAGATTGCATCGCCTTGGAATACTTCTTCCACATCTCATATGAAGCGCGGTTGCAGGCGCTTTGCATCATATGCATCGTGCTGGCGCCCCAAGCGTGTGTTTCGCCTGATTTTCGGGCTTTGTAAAAGCCACCAATCGGAAGAACATCTGTGCCCGTTGCAAAGCCTTTGGCGTGAATAGAGACTGCTTTTTCTTCAATCCCCCGAATACCGATCCCGCTGATACGGCTTGTCAGGCCAGGGAAATACTCGGCACACATTGCACGGCTGAGGCCCACGGCTTCAAAATTCATACCACCACGATAGGACGAAATAACACTGATCCCCATCTTCGCCATGATCTTGAGCAAGCCTTGGTCAATCGCTTCACGATAGCGCGCCATGTTCTCTGTGAGAGTTCCATCGAGCAAGCCACGGCGAATACGGTCGGCCACAGAGTCTTCTGCCAAATATGGGTTTACGGTCGTTGCACCACAGCCGACAAGGACGGCAAAGTAATGTGGGTCAATACATTCCGCTGCCCGTACGTTGAGCGAGCAGAACGTCCGCAAGCCTTTGCGCGTCAGCCACGAGTGTACTGCGCTCGTGGCCAAGATCATCGGGATCGCGACACGGTTTTCGTTCTGGTGCTGATCTGTGAGTACAAGATGCCCCGCGCCCGAGCGGACAGCGTCTTCCGCACGCTGACGGATGCTTTCGAGAGCGTCGCGCAGCGCATTTTCGCCAGCGGCTTCTTCAAACGTACAGTCGATCTCGACCAAGCCGGCGTTGAAGTGACGCGTGACTTCGTCCCACTGTGCATTCGCAACAAACGGGCTTTCCAACACAATAATCTCGGTCTGTGCGCTGCTCTGGTCGAGCACGTTCTTGAGGTTTCCAAAGCGCGTCTTGAGGCTCATCACGCGGAATTCGCGCAAGGAGTCGATCGGCGGGTTTGTCACCTGAGAGAAGTTCTGACGGAAGTAATGGCTCAAGGGGCGATACTGCTTTGAAAGCACCGCACTTGGCGTGTCGTCGCCCATGCTGGCAAGCGCTTCCTTGGCGTCTTCACACATCGGAGCAAGCACCTGTTCCAGCTCTTCCATTGTGTAGCCCGCTGCAATCTGGCGCTTGCGCAGATCTTCGCCCTCAAACATCGGCACTTCAGTGACACCCGCCAGCTCTTCGTCCAGCTCGTTGATCTTGCCGACCCACTCGCCAAAAGGCTGCGCTGCCGCCATTCTGTCTTTGATCTCTTTGTCGTGGAAAAGGCCACCTTCTTTCATATCCACAGCAATCAGTTGCCCCGGACCAAGCGCGCCTTTTTCAATAACGCCAGCCTCATCAATCGGAACCATTCCTGCTTCGGAACCAGCAATAAGCAAGCCATCGCCCGTCACAACATAACGCATTGGGCGCAGGCCGTTGCGGTCAAGCCCAGCACAGACCCAGCGGCCATCCGTCATCGCAAGAGCGGCAGGGCCGTCCCATGGTTCGATGACAGAGTTGCAGTAGCTATACATGTCGCGCCACGCTTCGGGCAGCTCCACAGCCTGCTTGCTCCAGCTTTCAGGGATAAGCATAGTCTTCGCCATCGGCGCATCACGGCCCGCGCGCACAAGCACTTCAAACACAGCATCAAGCGCCGCAGAGTCCGATGATCCTGGCTGCACAATCGGCTTGATGTCTTCGGCAAGCTCGCCAAAGAAGTTTGATGCCATGCGGATCTCATGGCTTTTCATCCAGTTGACGTTGCCTTTAAGCGTGTTGATCTCGCCGTTGTGCGCCAGCATGCGGAAAGGTTGCGCCAGCCACCATTGCGGGAAAGTGTTTGTGGAATAGCGCTGGTGATAGATCGCAAATGCACTCTCAAAGCGCTCATCCATCAAATCAGGGTAGAACTCGGCGACTTGCTCAGCCAGCATCATCCCCTTGTAGATCACAGAGCGGCACGACAGCGAGCACACATAAAGCCCCTGAATGCCAGCCGCGGTCACGGCCTTCTCGATACGGCGGCGGATGACATAGAGCTCACGCTCAAACTGTTCCTCGTCAACGCCTTTGGAGTTTGAGATAAGGATTTGTTCAATTTCGGGGCGCGTTGCATTTGCCTTCTCGCCCAAGCAGCCGATCTCGACAGGAACGTGCCGCCAGCCGTAGATATAATACCCCAAGCGCAGAACTTCGGTTTCCACAATCGTACGGCAGCGCTCTTGTGCGCCAAAGTCCGTGCGCGGCAAGAAAATCTGGCCGACAGCAATCAGCTCGTCCATGCGTGGCTCGTGGCCTGTGCGGCGGATCTGATCATAAAAGAAATTCGCAGGGATCTGGACATGAATGCCCGCGCCGTCGCCGGTCTTGCCGTCCGCGTCTACAGCCCCTCGGTGCCAGATCGCCTTAAGCGCGGCGATACCGTTGTCCACAACCTTGCGGTTCGGTTTGCCATCGAGTGAAACAACAAGGCCCACGCCGCAGGAAGAGTGCTCTTCCTCTTCGCTATAGAGCCCGTTCTCGGCCATCCACTTGCGCTTAGCTTCTTCTTCACGCACCCAGTTTTCATCATATGTGGTCATGGCTTTAGTCCTCCTCAGGCGCAAACAGCGCAATCGTTTCGTCAGTTGTCAGCCGTTTATGCTCGCCTGCAAGCGCATAGCCTTCAGGGCACATATCAGCAAAAAATTCAGTGGTGAGCGGCGCGCCACCCGCATTGTCAAACAGACCTGCGGCAAGGTTGATCTCGCCAGTCTCGCGCAACCCATACCAAAGCGTCGAGCCGCAGGTCTCACAGAAGCCGCGCTCGGCCCAATCAGAAGAGACAAAGCTCTTGGCCGGACCGTTCAGGCGGATACTGCCCTCATCGGTCTTCAGAGACATAAACATGCTGCTCGTGTGACGGCGGCACATATCACAGTGACACGCGCGTACAGTTGGCGCTGTCACAGTGGCTTGCACTGTCACGGCGCCGCATAGGCACTGTCCGCTGATGTCTCTCGTTTCGGTCATTCGTCTCGTTTCTCGTCTAAGTCAGTCAAGTTGTCCTATGGGGGCGGCGCACGCTCGGGTCACGATCGGGCTTTTCGCAAAAACCCGTTTTAGCGGTGCACGGGTTGTGCACGCAGTGTGCACGCTTTTCACCCCCCTGGAATCACTCCGCCGCGATTTTGTTAACAGCGGCAAATTTTGTTAGGATTGCATCGGCACAGTCGCGTCCGTCGCGGATGGCCCAGACAACAAGCGAGGCGCCGCGCACAATATCGCCAATGGCGTAAACGCCTTCCAGCTCTGTCGCGCCCGTTTCGTATTCGGCCTTTACAGTGCCCCAGCGGGTCACGGGAAGCTCGGGCGAGTCCCAGAGTGTTGGCAGGTCTTCCGCCTCAAAGCCAAGGGCCTTGATCACAAGGTCAGCGGCTTCATTATAGTCGGCCCCTTCGATCACTTCTGGGCTCTGCCGTCCGCTCACATCAGGTGCGCCAAGACGCATCTTCTGGACTTTCACGGCGCTGACAGGGTTGCCCACAAAGCCTGCAGGTGCGGCAAGCCACTCAAAGATCACGCCTTCTTCCTCGGCGTTGTTCACCTCGCGCTGGGAGCCGGGCATGTTCGCTCTGTCACGGCGGTAAAGGCATTTCACGCTTTCCGCGCCTTGACGGATCGCTGTGCGAACACAGTCCATTGCTGTGTCGCCGCCGCCGATGACAACAACTTTTTTGCCTGCTGCGTTCAGCGCACCGCTGTCAAACTCTGGCACACTGTCGCCAAAGCTGAGGCGATTTGAAGTTGTGAGATAGTCAATCGCGTTGACGATCCCGTCAGCCGCAGCACCTTCTCCACCAAGGTCACGGGTCTTGTATACGCCCGTTGCGATGATCACAGCGTCATGCTGCCCGCGCAGTGCGCCAAAGGTAATATCGGTGCCAATGTTGCAGTTCAGCTTCATTGTCACGCCGCCCTGCTCAAGCTGGTCAATACGGCGCATAACAACGTCTTTTTCAAGCTTGAACCCGGGGATGCCATACGTGAGCAATCCGCCGGCGCGGTCATAGCGGTCATAGACAGTGACTTGGATGCCCTGCGCCCGAAGCCGCTCAGCAGCAGCAAGGCCACCCGGCCCCGCGCCAATGATGCCCACGCTTTCGGTGCGTTCCTGCGCTGGTACAACAGGTGTGACCCAGCCGTTTTCCCAAGCGGTGTCGGTGATATATTTCTCCACGGCGCCGATGGTCACAGTGCCGTGGCCCGACTGTTCGATCACACAGTTGCCTTCGCAGAGGCGATCCTGTGGGCAGATACGGCCGCAAATCTCGGGGAACGTGTTTGTCGCTTGGCTAACCTCATAGGCCTCCTTGAGGCGGCCCGTTGCAGTCAGGTTGAGCCAGTCGGGGATATTGTTGTGCAGCGGGCAGTGGTTCTGACAATAAGGAACACCACACTGGCTACAGCGGCTGGCCTGCTCTTCGGCTTTGGCCTTAGCATATTCTTGATAAATCTCGCCGAAGTCTTGCTTGCGCGCACCCGCCGCCCGCTTTTCGGGCATGTCACGTTCTACAGATACAAATTTCAGCATTGGTTGCTTTGCCACAGCCAAATCTCCCTCTTCTCGTTAAAGCCCTAATAATACACCATCAAAATAAAAGAAAGTCAGTTTTATTGACCCATTGTCAGAAAAGGCCGCGTCAGATTGTCAATTTTGCGCAAAAAGTTGAGATAATAATTCCGAAACGGACAGATCAAGCATCTTTCCTTTTTCTCACAGCGCGCTATAGCTGCCACAAGACCAAGAAAAGCAGGGGCGCCCATGCCATTTTATCTATTGATTCTCGTCGCACTGGTACAAGGCATCACAGAGTTCTTGCCCGTCTCTTCCTCGGGGCACCTCATTTTGATTTCTGAGCTGTCCTCTGCCCCCGATCAAGGCCAAGCGATAGATGTCGCCGTTCACATCGGGACACTCTTCGCCGTAATCATCTTCTTCTGGCGAGATGTATCCATGGGCCTTTCTGGTATCCCCCGTATGCTCACAGGCCGCATAGACACTGCGGGGTCAAAGCTCGCGTTCTTCCTGATGATTGCAACCATACCTGCAATCGCATTTGGCTTCGTTTTAAAGCTCACGGGTCTCTCTGACGCCATGCGTTCGATGACGGTAATCGGCTGGACAATGCTGCTGTTTGGTCTGTTGCTCTGGTGGGCCGACCAGCGCGGAACAATTGAAAAAACTGACGCCGACTGGACTGCAAAAGACGCCATCAAAATGGGCCTTTGGCAAGCGGTCGCGCTCATTCCTGGGACGTCACGCTCAGGTATTTGTATTACAGCGGGCCGGATGCTTGGTTATTCGCGCCAAGATTCAGCCAAGCTTGCGATGCTTATGTCGATCCCGACAATTATCGCCAGCGGGGCGCTCCTCGGCGCAGAAGTGATCGCAACAGCGGATGCTCAGGTCGCCCGCGATGGCGCTGTCGCCGCGGTCATGTCTTTCGTTGCGGCCCTCTTCGCTCTGAGCATTATGATGCGGCTTCTGCGCAGCGTTAGCTTCACACCCTACGTAATTTACCGTGTTGCGCTGGGTATTGTTCTGCTGGCGGTTGCCTATAGCGCTTAAAGATTGAGATTTTTGGCGGAATCTCGGATCGCATCATACTGGCCAGACGGGCGATAGCGCCAGAGATAGCTCTCGATCACAGCTTCAGGTGCTGTTGCAACAATGCCAAGGTCCTCAAAGGTTTTCGCACCTTCTTGAACAACATTGTCGGTCTTGAGCTGCTTTACCTGATCACGTGTGATGAGCCCGTTTTTTGCGATTCCAAATGTCAGAGTCTGCATCAGATCAAGACCCCAAGCCATCATACGGCCAACAAACATCGGCGCATTGAAAACAGGTTTCGTCCTGTGAACCTCCGCCAGGATCACATCAATCCATCCGCACAGAGTTTTCGTTTCAGGCCCACCAAGCTCATATATGCCACTGGCTTTGCCTTCGACACCCATCACAGCCGCGCTCGCAACATCCATAACATAGACGGGTTGGAACTTTGTGTTGCCTCCCATCAGCGGAAAGATCGGACCCATGCGGGACATGCTTGCAAACCGGTTAAAGAACCCATCTTCCTGACCAAAGATAACAGAGGGCCGCAGGATCATCGCGTTGGGGAACTGCGCCAGAATCCCAGCTTCGCCCGCGCGCTTTGTGCGGGCGTATTCGCTTAGCTCGTCACGGCCGATACCCAATGCAGAGATATGCACGAGGTTCTTTACGCCATGCGCCGCAGCGATCCGGGCCACTCGCTCTGCCCCATCGGCTTGGACGGCGCCAAAGTTGTTTTTGCCCTTGCGATCAAATGTGCCCACGCAGTTCACGACAGCGTCAGACCCGCGTGTGACCGCATCGACAGACGCATCATCACGAATGTTGCAAAACACTGGCTCCACTTGCCCAACGGCACCATAAGGGCGCACATGCAAGGCTTCGTTCGGACGGCGCACGGCCACTCGAACACGCCAGCCTTTCATAGCAAGCTGCTGCGCTATATAGCGCCCAACAAATCCCGATCCGCCAAAAATGGTGACAAGCTTTGACATAGGGTGGCCTCCGTTTGGCTTAAAACTCGCCTTTTCCTACGCGCGCAAGCGGCTTTGGGCAAGGTGATATGGCGTGTTTGAACGTAAAAGCTTTTGAATCCCGTTGACAGCGCCATTCCTCAAGCTTAAAGCGCTGCCATCGACACCTGCCCAGGTGGCGGAATGGTAGACGCGCTAGCTTCAGGTGCTAGTGTCTGTATGGACGTGGAGGTTCGAGTCCTCTCCTGGGCACCAATAACCAGTCGATTATCTCATAAAACCTAGCAAACGTTGATGCTGTGGCCTGCATAGGACCACTTTCGGGACCGCTTTTGGGACCACTTTGTCGAGTTTGGGCCGTGGTTTGTCAGTCTTGGACGGTCGGTTTGGGTTGCACTTGGTTAGGTTTGGAGAACACAGTCCTGAACATGAATGACGAGATGCCGATAAACCTTCCCCGCTATGTGTTCCGCCGTGCGAATGGCAGCTTCCGGTATAAGCGGAATGTCCCAAAGCACCTGCGAGCCCTGCTTGGGAAGGACACGCTGTATCGCCAGTTGGGAGACAGCTACCGTGAGGCCATGCAGGCGCTGCCTTTGGTGTA
>NZ_JAQWYD010000071.1:0-23111 GCF_029254145.1 Lentibacter sp. | reverse complement strand
GCGATTTGGCAGCCGCAGGCGCGCACCTTTGGGCGAGGACGTGTTTGGCTGGCATAAAGTGGCCCGAAATTCCGTCAGATCACCATCTCACGGTCCGGAGATGCACGGCTTAGCGAACGGCAGCGAAGGTCCGCCACCCGCCCTTCATGTTGGCCATTGTGTTCTAAATGAATGGCCATGCCGCCGTGAAAGCGATTTTGCGTGCAGAGATTGCACTCCTCCAAGACTTCAAACCAAATTGACTTCACTTCAAAACCTGCGACACCGTTTGTGAAGGTTTTGAGGGGCAGATTATGACCAAGCGGCAGGGTTTTGAGATTGCGGGGGAAGTCGTTTTGGCAGGGGAGCGGCGGACGGTGAATATTCCTGTCAGCACGCTTTCAGACCACACGCCTGTGACGCTGTCGGCGCATGTGGTGCATGGGAAGAAGGACGGGCCGACTGTTTTTGTTAGCGCTGGGATTCATGGCGACGAGGTGATCGGGGTTGAGATTGTCCGTCGGCTCTTGCGCGCGAAGAACCTCAAGAAGCTGAGCGGGACGCTGCTTGTTGTGCCTATTGTGAACACCTTCGGCTTTCTCAACCACTCGCGGTATTTGCCCGACAGGCGCGACCTCAACCGCTGTTTTCCCGGCTCGCCACATGGCTCGCTTGCCTCGCGGCTTGCGGATATTTTCATGAGCGAGATTGTCGAGCGCTCCTCGCTCGGGATCGACTTGCACTCGGCTGCCATACACCGTGTGAACCTGCCGCAAGTGCGCGTTTCCGCGAGCAACCGTGAGACCATGCGATTGGCGCAAGTTTTTGGTGCGCCTGTTATTCTGACCAGCGCGTTGCGTGAGGGAAGCCTCAGGCAGGAGGCGAAGAAAAAGGGTGTTGACGTTCTGCTATACGAGGCGGGCGAGGGGATGCGCTTTGACGAGATGTCCGTGCGGGCGGGGCTTGCCGGGATCATGCGCGTTTTGAGCGAGGTAGGGCTTTTGCCGACTGCGGGGATCGCCAAGCCAAAAGCGCGTTCGCTTGTGTGCTCTGACAGCCACTGGATGCGCGCGCCAGCGGGTGGGCTTTTGAGAACGTTTAAGGCCGAAGGGGATGTGGTGCAGGAGGGTGATATTGTCGCTGCGATCGCGGACCCGTTTGGCGAGAGGGAAATCGAAGTTGCCACCAAGTACAGCGGGATCATTGTGGGCCGCGCTGTCATGCCTGTGGTGCACGAGGGCGACGCGCTCTTTCATATCGCAGCGGTGAAATCAACAGATGTTGCCGAAGCAGCGATGGACGATATTACCACGCAGCTTGAAGAGGCAGCGCTGTTTGATGAGGACGAAATTATCTAAAGCGTCTCGCCTTTAATCTGAAACATATGTATCGCCAATGTCCCGAGAATGCGCAGCCTCGCAGGGTATTGGCGATGCAAGTTTAAGGCGAGGCGCTTTAGATCCTCATGCGTGGGACGTCGTGGGGGTCGAGCTTCAGCTCGATCATCATCGGGCCTGTGCGGTTTGGGATCGCTGCGAGGGCTTCTTCTAGTTCTGCGTTGTTGCGCACGGTGTAGCCTTGGCCCCCGAGCGAGGCTCCGATTTCGGCGAAGCTCGGCCAGTGGAACTCTGTCAGGGAGGGATCCATTTTGCGGTCAATGAACTGGATATGTTCGGCGCCATAGGCGGAGTCATTGGCCACGATCACGATGAGGTCGAGGCCGAGACGGACGGCTGTGTTGAACTCGTTAATGCCACCCATCATGAAGCCGCCATCGCCTGTAAACATAACAACAGGTTTCTCGGGTGCTGCCACGCCTGCTCCGATGGCTTCTTGAAGGCCGATGCCGATGGATCCGAAGTTTGTTGTTGCGACGAAGCTTTGGGGGCCCTGGACAGAGAGGCGGACCCAGACCTCCGTCATGAAGCGGCCGCCGTCTGTGACGAGGAGGCGGTCTTTGGGAAGCACTTCTTCGAGACGTTCAAGCGCGTGGATATAGTTGACGCAGCCCTCGGCTGTCTTGTTCGGGCCGATCGGGTGCTCTGTGAGCTTCGCGACATCAAGATCTCGGGTGAAGCCACTCGCGGGTATTTCGGCTTCGTTCAGCCAGTAGAGAATTGTCTCTGCGGTGAGGCCAGCGTCGGCCACGAGGGCGGCGTCGGGGTGCAGGCCGCCGCCTATGGCTGTGGGCGTGACGTCAATCTGAACGATGCGCTTGTCTTTCATGAGCTTTCCCTGATCTGTCGTGAAGTCATGCAGGGACGCGCCGAAGCAAATGATGCAATCGGACTGGGCAATCAGCTCGTAGGCGGCAGGTGTTGAGAGCGTGCCGAAGATATCGATGTTGTAAGGGTGATCTTTGAAAAGGCCCTTGGCTTTGAGCGTGGTGGCGAGGGGGGCTTCAAGGCGGTCAGCCAGTTTTATGATCTCTTTACGGGCTTTTACCGCGCCCGCACCAGCGAGGATAAGCGGGCGGCGCGCGGATGCGATCATGCCGATGGCGTTGTCGAGGATCTCGCCTTCGGCAACACCGCCCGGCGCAGTGAAGACATCTAGAACGCTGGCCGTATGAGCCGCCTCTAGCCACATGAAATCGGCGGGCATATTGAGCACGATGGGTCGTCGCTCCACTTGGGCACGGTAGAAGGCGCGGGCGACATCCATCGCGACTGTCTCGGGCGCGCGCATTTGCTCAAAGCCTGCGCCTGTCGCTTTGACGACCTCGCGCTGATCAATGCTCTGGAGGTGACGGGGGTTGGCAACGGGGGTGTCGCCAGCAAGGAGCACCATGGGGATATGACCGCGGGCACCTTCTGTGAGGGCTGTCATGCAGTTTGTCAGGGCTGGACCGTGTGTCACGGTGGCGACACCGACCTTGCCTGCAACATGGGTATAGGCGAGGGCCATAAGCACAGAGCTGCCCTCGTGTGCAGCGGGTACAAAACGGCCAGAACAGTCGCGGACAAAGCTGTCGACCATGAAGAGATTGGCGTCGCCCATAAGGCCGAAGATTGTCTCGACGCCGTGGTCTTTGAGAGACTGTGCGATGTTCTGATAGGCGTAGGTTTCGACCTGCATGTGCTACTTCTCCTGTGCGCTGGCAGGGAAGATAGCTCATGTGGAATGCGGTAAATGCGCAAAGTTCAGCACAAAAATACGATTTATGCGGTAGAATTACAATCTAGCTTGGTATTATGCAATAAATACGCACGCTACAGGACATAGCCTGACAAATCAGATGATTTCAGCAGCTCGCCAAGGTGTTTATCTACGAATGAAGCATCGACTGTGACAGCGTCGCCCGCGCGGTCGGGCGCTGAGAAACTGAGCTCTTCAAAGACCCGCTCGAGCACGGTGTAGAGGCGGCGCGCCCCGATATTTTCGACCGTGGCGTTTACCTCGGCGGCGATCTTGGCGAGGGCTTTGATCCCGTCTTCTGTGAAAGTCACAGTGACTTCTTCTGTTGCCATGAGAGCAGAGTATTGCAGCGTGAGGGCATTGTCTGTTTCTGTGAGAATGCGCACGAAATCATCCTCGGTCAGTGCGCGCAGTTCCACGCGAATGGGAAGACGGCCTTGAAGCTCCGGCAAGAGATCAGAGGGCTTTGCGATATGGAAGGCACCTGATGCAATGAACAGGATATGATCTGTTTTGATGGCGCCGTGTTTGGTGCTTACGGTTGTGCCTTCGATCAGCGGAAGCAGGTCACGCTGGACGCCCTCGCGGGAAACATCGCCGCCACGGGAATCCTGACGGGTTGCGACTTTGTCGATCTCGTCGAGAAAGACAATTCCGTTTTGCTCGACGCTTTCAAGCGCGGCTTTTGTGACCTGTTCGTCATCAAGCAGTTTGTCAGCTTCCTCTGAAATGAGGACGCCATAGCTTTCTGCGACTGTAAGCTTTTTGCGGGTCGTGCGTCCGCCCATGGCCTTGCCGAATATCTCGCCGAGGTTCATCATGCCGGGCTGACTGCCAGGCTGGCCAGGGATGTCGAACATACCGCCCATCGGGTTTGAGGTATCGGCGATATCAAGCTCCATGATTGTATCGTCCAGCTCACCTGATTGGAGCTTTTTACGGAACATTTCACGCGTACCTTCGCGGGCATCTTCGCCGGCGATGGCCGTGATCACGCGCTCTTGCGCGGCGGAATGTGCGCGCGCCTTAACGTCTTCGCGCATCTGTTCGCGGGTTTGGAGAATAGCGGTATCAACAAGATCGCGGATGATCTGCTCGACATCGCGGCCCACATAGCCGACCTCCGTAAACTTTGTCGCCTCGACCTTTATGAAGGGTGCGCGGGCCAGCTTGGCGAGGCGGCGGGAAATCTCGGTTTTGCCGACACCTGTCGGGCCGATCATCAGGATATTCTTCGGATAAACCTCATCGCGCAGATCATCAGACAGTTGCTTGCGCCGCCAGCGAGAGCGCAGCGCCACGGCGACTGCGCGCTTGGCATCGGCCTGACCAATGATGAAGCGGTCCAGCTCGGAGACGATTTCACGGGGGGTTAGGTCTGTCATTTTGGGTCTCGCTTTTAGAAGGGTTTGCGCCGCCTTTGGCGCCGCCCGGGGCAGGGGCTTTGCCCCTCTTGGCCTTCGGCCAATTCACCCCAGGATATTTAGGAAAAGAAGAAGGTATTAGCCTTTGATGGTTTCTACGGTCAGGTTTCCGTTTGTGTAAACACAGATATCGGACGCGATGGCCATGGCTGTGCGGGCGACTTCTTCTGCGGATTTCTTGGTATCCATCTGGGCGCGGGCGGCGGCGAGAGCGAAGTTTCCGCCCGAGCCGATCGCGGCGACATTGTGCTCTGGCTCAAGCACATCACCAGCGCCTGTGATGACAAAGAGCTCGCGGCCATCAGAAACGAGAAGCATGGCCTCAAGCTTTTGCAGGTATTTGTCGGTGCGCCAGTCTTTGGCGAGCTCGACGCAGGCGCGGACAAGTTGGCCTGGAGTGGCTTCGAGCTTGGCTTCGAGGCGCTCCAGAAGCGTAAAGGCGTCAGCAGTGCTGCCTGCGAAGCCGACGAGGACATCGTGCCCGCCCGGGGAAATGCGGCGAACCTTGCGGGCAGTTCCTTTGATGACGGTTTGGCCGAGGCTCACCTGACCGTCGCCAGCGATGACGACTTCTCCATCTTTTTTGACGGCGACGATTGTTGTTCCGTGCCAACCGGGAAAATCTGATTGCGCCATTGGTGCCTCCTTCAACTTGTCAGAATATATGGCGGCTTGGAGGCATGAGCACAAGGTTTGGCTTGTTTGGAGATGATTGCGGGGCTAGCACTTTGGCATGAGCAAATGTGTGACGATCTTTCTTGAGCCTGAGATGAAAGCCAGCGCCGAGGCTGGGCAGCATCACTTTTTGGGCAAAGTAGAGCGCGTGCTCCGTAGGGGCGGGCTTGATGTTTCTTTTGCCGATGAGGCGCGGCGGAACGAGCCCTTTTCGGGGCATGCGTTGGTGCATATGTGGGAGCCAATGACTGCAGATACGCTCGTTATGCGCCGCGTTTATGCCTATCCGTTTTGGGCGATTGAGGCGAGTGACAAGCGCTGGAAATGGGATGTGGTGCGCGCGGTGTTTGACCCTGAAACCGTGAATAGCTTCAAGGCCGCTCAGTTCACAAGCAACTGGCGCAAGCGGATGTTTGGCGAAGCTGCTTCCAGCCGTGAGGGGTATGTTTATGTGCCGCTGCAGGGGCGGATCTCGGAGCGGCGCTCTTTTCAGGCGGCCTCGCCTCTTGAGATGATCGAGGCGGTTTTGGACGCGGACAGCGAGCGGCCTGTTGTAATCGGGATGCACCCGAAGGAGCTCTATTCGGTCAGCGACATTGATGCGCTCGAGCAGTTTGAGCACAGGTTCGAGCGTGTGACTGTTGTGATGGGGCAGATGGAGCGATATTTGCCTGCCTGCGACTATGTTGTTAGCCAGAACTCGGGCGCGGCGTTTTTCGGGTATTTTTTCGGCAAGCCTGCTGCGCTGTTTGGTAAAATTGATTTTCACCATATCGCGGCGAATGTGCATGACTTGGGCGTCGAAGAGGCGCTTGGACGGGTGGCCGAAATGCGGCCCGATTTTGAGCGATATCTTTGGTGGTTCTGGCAAGAAATGTCGATCAATGCAGGCTGGGATGAGGCGGAGGCTCAGATTGCCTTGCGCTTTCGGACCGCTGGGTGGATTGCATAAAAAACCCCGCTCCAGGGCGGGGCTCTCTTTAGAAATCTGACTCGCTGTTTAGATCGCGTCTTCGATCCAGCTTTGGAGCTGTGCTTTCGGGCGTGCGCCTGAGAGGTTGGCCACAGGCTCGCCGCCTTTGAAAACGAAAAGCGCAGGAATGCCGCGTACGCCCATCGCTGCGGCTGAGTTTGGATTTGAGTCAACGTCGACTTTCACGATTTTGACTTTGCCTTCCATTTCAGCGGAGAGCTCTTCCAGTGACGGGCCGATCTGTTTGCAGGGGCCGCACCATTCGGCCCAGAAATCCACCACAACGGGGATATCTGAATTTTTGACTTCGGCGTCGAATGTGTCGTCGGTGACAGCAACAGTGGCCATTGGTTCTCTCCTAATGGGATTGGGTTCGCTTGATCAGAACCTAGGTAGTGGGTGGCAGATCGTCAAGATATGTAGTGTCCTGATAGGCCTTCATCACAATATCCTGAGGAAGAGTCATCAAACTGGCCGTTTTGGTCCAGAGAATGGCCGTTTCAATCTTGCGGTTGGGGTATATGAGGGCAAGGGCTTCGCTGTAGGCGCCCATCTGGCGCAGGATACCGAGAGGCGTGTCTTGCGGCGTTTCTGGGACGGTCGCATTTGTCTTGAAGTCAACAGCGAGAACACGGTCCCCGGAGAGGACGATTTTGTCAATAATGCCATGCAAGCGCTTGCCCAAAGTGGCGCTGGGTGCGCTCAAGGCGACTTCAGAGAGTGCATCTTCTGCGAAGAGGGGCGCGAGAGCTTTGTTTAACAAAACAGTCTCTACTTCTGCGCAAACTGCTGTATTTTCTTCTTTTTCATCATAACCAGACAGCAGGCCTTGGGCCAATGTGAAGCGCTCGGCTGGCGCGACGCTTGGCAGATGCTCTAACAGCAAATGAACCTTTGTCCCAAAGCGCATTGCCGTAGTCTCATCAAGGCCATCGGGGCCAGCAAGGGCTTTGGGGCCGGGGAGCTTTGAGGCAGAAAATGTTTGAGGACGTGACGGTCCGTCGGGTGCGGCCTTCATGAACTCAGGTTCAAGGGGTATTTGAGCGCCTTGGGGCAGGTCAGACTGGGAGTGGTCTTTAAGCGCAGTCCAGTCGCCTGACTCTAGGCGCTGGATAATCTGGCCATCATGACTCACTGGCTCAAATGGAAGCTTTTCGGCTGCATTAGAGACTGATTCATACCAGCTGTTGCCACCACTTTTGGCTTCGCCAGCGGCGGCGATGATCAGCCATTTTTCGGCTCGAGTCATTGAGACGTATAGCAGCCGTTCTCTTTCTGCCTGTTGCGCGGCGATCTGCTGATCCACGGCGTCCTGAAGAATGGCGGGCGAGTCGTCTTTGCTTTGTTTATAGAGTGCTGTGCCTTCGACACCGACGATTTGACCTCTGAATTCATTTTTTCGATCGGCGGTGTCGGGCATAATGACGATGGGCGCTTCCAGCCCTTTTGAGCCGTGGACTGTCATCACGCGGATGCGCTTGCCAGCAGCTTCGGTCTGTCGCTTGATCTCGGGGTCGTCGCTCTCGAGCCAGCTGAGAAAACCTGTCAGGGAGGGGACAGAAGCGCGTTCGTAATTCAGAGCTTGCGTGAGAAAGGCGTCGAGTGCGTCTTCGGCTTCGTATCCAAGCCGTGCGAGGATGTTCTGGCGGCCTTTGTGGCGCGTCAGAATGCGCTCAATGAGATCATAGGGGCGCAAAAAATCGGTGACGCGACGAAGGTCGTTGAGTATTTCGAGAGTTGCGGAATGTGTCACTGTTTCACTGCGGAGCGCTTCCCAGAGATAGCCTTTGCGATTTGCAGCCAGCGTAAAGAGCTCCTGTTCGGACCAGCCAAAGAGTGGCGAGCGCAGAACAGCGGCAAGTGAAAGGTCGTCTTCTTGGGTTGCAAGAAACTTGAGTAAGGCGGTGATGTCTTTGACGGCGATTTGCTCACCGATGCGCAACCTGTCAGCCCCCGCGACTTCAAGCCCTGCCAATTTGCAGGCACGAATGATTTCGTGGAAGAGCTCAGAGCGACGCTGGAGCAAAATAAGCACATCGCCTTCGTGTATGGGGCGGGCTTGCCATATGCCGTCTGTATGCTTTGTCGGGATCAGCGCATTGCTGTCTATCATTTGCTTGATGCTGCTCGCGATTTTGGCAGCGAGCACTGAGACAGGATCATCCGGGGTCAGGATATCAAGCGGATCATACCAAAGCGGATCTTCTGCCTTGTCGCTTTTTTCAACGATTGGCCAGATATCGACGCGACCCGGCATTGTTTCATGAAAAGCGATATGGCGTGCGTCTGCTTCAAAAGCTGCGTTGTCTTGCTCCTCAAAAACGGCATCGACCGTGTTCAGAATGGCTGAGGCGGAACGGAAGGAATACGCGAGGTTGCGGCTATGCAGTGGCTTATCGTGGAGCGAAAGCTTGTCCTGGAAGAGGTTTTGCATGCGCCCAAACTCGGCCGCGTCAGCGCCTTGGAACGAATAGATCGATTGCTTTTTGTCACCAACGACAAAGATGGTGCGAGGCTTTTCGGCCTGTGCGCCTTGGCCCGATGTGATCTCGCGAGCGAGCTCTTCGATCACTGCCCATTGCTCTGGAGATGTATCTTGCGCCTCATCAACAAGGATATGATCAATCCCGCCATCGAGGCGATAGAGCACCCATTCGGCGACCTGTGGATTGGTTAGAAGTGCTTTTGTTTTGAGAATGAGATCATCAAAATCGAGCCAGCCACGTGATTGTTTTGTTGCGTCATAGCGCGCAAGAAAGGCCCGAGCGAAGGCGTGAAGCGCAAGAGTGCTTTGAGCGGCGGCGAGGGCAACACGGCGCGGGCGTGCGGCCTCGACACGCAGGATCAGCGCTTCGATTTGGGGGGTGAGGTGCGAATAAAGCTTGCGGGTGTCATTGGTGGCGTAGCTCGTAAGCTTTGCGGAGAACGGGTTTTTGCCGCTGCTTGTGAGGAAGGCTGACTCGAACGTCAGAAGCGCGCCAAGGCTTGGGCCTTTGACGGTTGCGAGCTTGTCGTGCGCGCGGTTGTCACTCACTTTTTCGCTTGCTGCGAGGAAAGGTAAAATCTGCGCGATCAACTCCACCTCTCCGCCGAGGAAGACTTTGGACAGAAGCTTGTCTTGGGTGAGGTCAGCGGGGATGTTGAAGGTTTTGCAAACGTCAGCGTGCGTTAGCTCTCTGGCGAATTTTTCTTTATTAGAGACGATACTTGCCGTGAATTTTTCAAATTCATTGCCACCGAGGTGGGCGATCATATCGAGTAGAAGCTTGCCCTCAGATGAGGTGGCAAGGTCATCGGCGACTTGCTCGCGCAGCTGGGCGGATGAGCGATCATCTAGTTCGGTAAACTGGGGGGTGACGCCCGCTTCAAGCGGAAAGCGACGGAGCAGTGAGGCGCAAAAGGAGTGGATCGTCTGGATGCGCAGGCCGCCCGGTGTTTCGATCGCTTTGGCGAAGAGGCGGCGGGCATTTTTGTAATAGCTGGGATCAGCAGCAACTGCTCCGCCAAGCTCGGCAAGCTCTTTTTCTAGCTCTGGGTCAGACTTCATCGCCCATGTGCCTAGGCGCTTGAGCAGGCGGTTTTGCATCTCGGAGGCGGCGGCCTTGGTATAGGTCAGGCAGAGGATATTTTGCGGGTCGACATCCTCAAGCAGAAGTCGTGCGACGCGGTCTGTGAGCACGCGGGTTTTGCCAGAGCCTGCGTTAGCGGAAAGCCATGTAGAGGCGTCCGGCCGCGCAGCATCAATCTGGGCGATGGTTGCGTCATTCGGGCGAGCGCTCATGTCAGCACCTCTTTTACAGGGTCGTCAGTGCTGCTCCATTCGCCGAAGCGGGCGAGGTGATCATAGTCACCTGCGAAGCTTTCTTTCTGAACTGCGCGGCGAGAGGGGTAGCCTTTGTCTGGAGATAGGAACGCTAGGATAAGCTTTCTGAATTCGGCGAGAATATTTGCTGTGTCGTATTCCTCGGGCTTTAGAAGGAACTCGCCGCAATCCGAACCCAGGCCGATGTAACCAATCCTGCCAATGGCTGTGGCTGGAATATCCTTGAAGGCGCCCTCCGCCGCCATTGCCGCAGTCAGCGGGAGCTGCTTGTCAAAACTCTTGCGGACTTCAGGGCCAGAGGGCTTGCCCGTCTTGTAATCATAGATCGCGAGTGTTTGGTCATTGAGAAGGTCAAACCTGTCGGCCTTGCCCTTGAGGGAGAAGCCGATGTCTTTCAATTCGAGCTGCCCTTCGGCCTCGACCTTGAGGAATTGTCCGTTTTTTGCGCGCTCGGCCTCTTCCTTGAGAAGGCTATCTATGACTTTTTCAAAGCGGGCACGCCAGATAAGGCGTGCTGCGGGCCAAGGGACGCTACGTTCAAGGATATCTCGGGCCAGTGCGCTGAGAGTGGCACGATTGCGTTGCGAAGGGTCGACGCTGGCCGTCTTGATGAAGTCTTCCATGACTGTGTGCAGAATTGTGCCGCGCAGGAGTGCGTCGGGCATTTTTTGCAAGGGATTGAGCGGATTGAGCTTGAGGATATGGCGTGCGTAAATTGCATATGGATCGCGGATGAGCGTTTGAATTTTGGTGATTGAGAGTGTGCGCGGCCGATTTGTGAGAGGGGGCACTGGCGCAGGGCGCTGGGCTTGTGGGACCAGGGCCAAAGGAGCATCAATTTGCTTGGCGCGTGTGAGCCAAGGTTTGGCGCGCGCCTGCATTTCGCCAAGGGCTTTTGTGCCTCGTTCTTGAGAAAGCCCTGTTAGCAAATTGGTCAGGCGAATGACCCAGCGAGAGGGAACTGTTTCGGCATCATCCGATTTATGGGCCCGAGTGAGCCAGACCTCTTTTGCAGCAATTGCTTGCTGAAAGTCATGGGCGGAGAGGCCAATTCGGCGCTCGGGCAGAAGCAGGCCAAGCTTGGCGCGCATGGCGCGATTGAGCCAAGGGTCGGGCGCGGGAGCTTCTGGCCAGCTGCCTTCGTTGAGCCCAGCAAGAATAAGGAGATCGACGCCCTGCACACGGGCCTCAAGCGTGCCCCAGATGAGTACGCCAGAATGTGTCGTTTCGCTGCGGCGGACTTCGCCAGAGGAGAGAGAGGACTCAATCAGATTGACATAGTCATAGTGCGTCATCTCACCGCCGGCAGAGGCGCAGGCGAGCAAGCTGTTGAAAAGCTTTTGCGCTTCTGCGCCGTCGTCTTTTTTCCAGAGCGGTGTTTCTGCTATTGAGGGTCCGCGCGCGAGAGCTTCCGCCGTTTCCAAATGTGTTTTGATGAGCATCTCCAAAGGCTTCTCGCCCACGATGCTGAGGCCAAAAAACGCTTCGGACACCCAAGTGGCCCAGAGGCGTGCGGCTTCGTCTTTATGGGCGGTGGCGAAGGCCAGAAGCGTCTCTATGTCGGGCTGGGGCACGCCCTTGCGGCGAATATAAAGCTCAAGCTCGCGCGTGTATCGCAGGTGTGTGCCGCGCTCTTCGAGGGCATTGCAGAGCGGATGCTTGAGAAGTGTGATGAGGGCTTCTGCCGTAAGTGCGCGGGGGCTGAGCACCTCTTGCACATGACGCAGGAAGCGACCGACGGGGGAGAGATGCAACGGCTCACCAGCGCTGTCATCAGGCGTGATGCCCCAACGGGCGAGTGCCGCCGTGACTTGGCGTGAAAGGCCGCGATCAGGGGTGATTAGGGCGGCTTGTTGGCCGTCTTCTGCAGCTTGGCGTAGGCGCAGTGCGATGGCGAGAGCTTCGTCCCGCTGGGAGTTGGCCTCAAGGAGCGTGATCCCGCTTGTCGCTTCTTCAGCGATCAGCGCGGCTTCGGAGCGGTTTTCGATCCACTGATCTGTGACAGGTGCGGGGCGTAGGGCCAGGGAGAGAAGTCTGTTGCGTGCCTCTGATGGTGCCGTACCTGCGGGCCATTGCTTTACGTCTTTCGGCGCAAGCTCAAGGGCCGCGAGAAGCGCTTGAAAACGGTATTGTGGATGATCTTCAGACATGGCCCCATCGGGGAGGCGCGGCCAAGCTTCTGCGGCGAAAGCAAAGTCAAAGCCCGGAAGAACGACAGCACCTTGTGGCAGCTTTGAAACCGCGCGCATGAGGGCGGATGTGAGCCCACGTGAGCCTGTGGAGCCAGCAATGATGATTGGGTCCTTTGGCGGCCTTTCGGACCAACGAGCAACGAGCGCTTCTGTGATCTTGCGGCTGCGTTGCGCTGTTGTTAGCCCATCGCGGCTTAAGGCGTAAGTTTGCACAATCTTGAGGAAGTCTTGAGCGCGCTCCCAATGGCCTGATTGGTCTGTGACATCCAGCGCCGCGACGGCATCGGGCGCAACGCCTTCTTCGTGCATCTCGCTCATAAGTGCGGTGAGGCTTTCGGCCAGATCAAAGGCCGCTTCGCGGGGCGCGATGGCTGTGTGATCTTTTGTTTTGGTCTCTGCTTCGATCAGCGAGCGAATTAGGACTGAGAGCGCCAGTTTGGTCTGCAAGGCTGGTTCTGACGCGGGCAGCGGGCAGTGTGGATCGAGGGTGGCGAAGTCAGAAATAAGCGAGATGCGTGGCAGCAGGAGCGCGTTGCCCTCGTCAAACAACTCACTCACACGGCGCGCCATGCGACGGGTGTTAAGAACAAGATGTACGCGTGCCAAAGCCTCGGGCGGTTTGCCGGCATACGCAGTTTGTAGGGCATCAACAAGTGCACGGGGAAAGTCTGCGCCAAGAGGAGTGCCAAAGAGTTGGGGAAACCTGGAACCATTAAACAGGGGTGTCATTGAGCATCCTTTCGGCCCGTGTGATACCTTCAGGGGAGCCGACATCGCACCACTGGCCAGAATAGGGCAGCCCATAAAGGCGCCCAGAGGCGAGGAGCTTGTCCCAAACAAGATTGAGTGAAAAAGCGCGCTCGTTGATCTCTTCTGTCAACTCTGGCTTGATGATCTGTGCGCCCGAATAAACAAGGCCTGCGCCGCGTGTGATCTGGCCTGTTTTGCTTAGAATAAAGTCGCCCATGCCTTTGTGACCGAGCGCATTTTCGCGCGGTATCAAGAGGAGGAGCGCATCCATTTTGTCTGAATCCCATGCGGCCTGCAAAGCGCTGAGTGGATTGGGGCCGCGCCAGAGGGCATCAGAATTGAGCGTGAAAGCGGGGCCACTGCCAAGATGAGTTTGTGCATTTCGCAAGCCCCCGCCCGTTTCCAAGATGTCGGGGGCTTCTGTGAGTGTTGTGACACCGCTGTCTGCGAGATGCTGCTCAAGGATATGCGGGAGGTAGTGCAGATTGACCACCGTTTTGAGACCCAGTGGCGCGGCGAGCGCGAGAGTATGATCGATCAGTGGTTTGCCAGCGACTTTGACCATCGGTTTTGGCTGGTGCGCTGTGAGCGCGCCCATACGAGTGCCGAAACCTGCGGCAAAGATCATCAGAGCGTTTGGAGTGTTCCGCATTTGGCCTTCAATTCTGTGAGGAGCGCTTCGGAAGGCGCGGGCAAATCGGCGAGAAGTTGTGTGCGTATGTCTGACAGCAAAGGGTGCTCCAGATCACGCATTAGATAGTCCCAGACACGGGGGATGAAATCAACGTAATGAGGCTTGCCCGCCAAGAGCGAGAGCCGCGCAAAGACGCCGATAATGCGCAGGTTGCGCTGTGCACCGAGAAGGGCATAGGCGGCATGGAATTCTGTTTCATCATGCCTGCTTTCGTTGATGTAGTGGGCGAGCATTTTCTGTTCGATTGCGGGCGGGACATCGCGTCGAGCATCTTGCAGCAGTGAGACGAGGTCATAAGCGGGGTGACCCAGCATCGCGTCTTGAAAATCAAGCAGGCCGACGCGGGCAGGGCCAATGCGCGTGGGGAGCCAGAGAAGATTTTCGGCGTGATAGTCGCGCTGGATCAGCACCGTTTGGTCAGGGATATGTGCATTTAGAAGGGCCTGAAAGGCGGTGTGAAATGCCTCCGACTGCGCGGCCATGCTGCCCGTCTCTTGTGCGCCATACCAGCGGTAAGCGAGAGCGGCCATATCGGCCATTACGGGTGCATCATAGGGTGCGAGGCCTTGTGGCGGCGTATGGCTGTGTAAGGCGAGGAGCACATCTGTCGCAGCGGTGTAGAGCTCTGTTTCCAGTGCTGGCGCACTGAGCACGACGCGGGCGAAAAGATCGTCTCCGAGGTCTTCAAGGAGTAGAAAGCCATGCTCTGGATCGGCGGCAAGGATGTGTGGGGCCGAGAGGCCGAGGCTTGTAAGATATTCTGCGATGGCCACGAACGGACGAACGTCTTCCCCTTTTTCGGGAGGAGCATCCATCAGGACAGCGGGAGATCCGTCGCCGGCCTGTAAGCGCTCGTAGCGACGGTTGGATGCATCGCCAGCAAGGGGGGCGCGGACGGCATCGCTCCAGCCCGCAGCGGCAAGAAAATCTGTAGAAAGATTGTAGCGCTCAGTCATGTGAAGCTCAATTCTTTGAGGAAAGACCAGCGTTCGGGGCCGGACATATGCAGTACTCTTTCGCCCTCCTGCGTTGTTAGGTCAAGCCTGAGCGTGAGCGAAGTCGCGGGGCGTAGGCTGCCAAGGCGGTCAGGCCACTCGATGAGGCAGATAGCCTCTTCAAAAGCTTCAGTGAGCCCGAGCTCTTCAAGTTCAGACGGGTCGGTCAGGCGGTAAAGATCGGCGTGCCAAATCTCGAGGCCGTTGTCTGCCTCGTACGTTTGCACCAAGGTAAATGTCGGTGATGGTACATCTTCGTGCACGCTCAGACGCGAGAGGATCAATGCGCGGGCGAGGTGGGTTTTGCCTGCGCCAATGCCGCCTTCTAGTAGAACAGTATCCCCCGCAGAAAGACGCACACCAAGGGCCGCTGCAAAGTGGGAGGTGGCGCTTTCGCTGCCTAAAACTACGGTATGTTCAAATTGCGCCATAGGCCGAAGATGGCCTCTGGAGCACGGCGCTGCAAGGGCTTTTAGCCTGCTTCTGCGGCTACGATTGTCGGCGGCAGATCACGCTTCATGAGGGCAGCTGTGTGCAGGGTGACGATGGTTGCATTGCCTTCGTGGACACGCAGATCGTAGTCGAGTTTTTCGCCACTGAGAAGGGTCAGGCTGCCTTGTCGCTCGCTTCCGTGACGCATGCGGGCTGAAAGCGTATCGCGTATTGCACCTGGCTCGAGTTTGTCTTTCCAGAGCTGAATGATGTTTCCAAGCGTGTAGCTCGCAGCTTGCTCAGTATCTGGGAGGCCGAGAAAGCGCGCAAAGGCCTTGCTCCAGAATAGAATTGTCCCATTGGATTCAAAGCATACCAGGCATCTTCCATTGCCTCCATGGCAATGTTGCGCAGCTCGAGCTGCCCTTTGAAGCGTTGGGTCAGAGAGACCTCTACGCTGATGTCCTCGATCAAGATCGCGATGGCGCCGTCGGGATGGGGGCGCCCGACGATGCGGTAGGTGAGGCCATTGGGCAAGCGCCATGTCTCTTGATAGCGGCCGTCAGAGGACTTCACCACGAGATCGGCGATTTGGCGGCGCCAAGAGGAATAGTCTTTAGGCTCAGGCATGATCCTGTTGTCGCGGAGGCGGTCAAAGAAGCTCTGCAAATTGGGCTGGGCCGAGAGGAAGTGAGGCGGAAGTGATGTCAGATCAATCAGCGCGGGATTGAAAAGGACGAGACGCCTATCACGATCAAAAATGGCGAGGCCTGTAGAAAGCTGGGCAAATGTCTTGGCGAGCGTCTGAACAAATTTGCGTTGGGCGGTCTCGGCAGCGATCAGCCCGTCAACATTGACGGCGCAATTCAAGAGCACATCCTCGGAGACTTCCACGCTCGAGATATCAAACCAATGCGCTTCGCTTTGAGAAGATCCAACAGAGATGGAAACTCTTTGGCTCTGACCGCTCAGAGCGCGCAGCGTATCAAAGTGAAAGACTTCTTTGATTTCACTGCCTGTGCTGGCTTTTGCTCTTTGGAGTGTGCGAAAGGCTTTGTTGGACCAGATGACTTGGCCTTTTGACATGGCCCACATCGGATGCGTGAGTTTGTCTATTGCGTTTTCGCGTATTTCGAGCTCGACACGGTGCGACAACTCGCGGTGTTTATCGACGGGGCTGAGCGGCGCCTCGTCTGTGATTGTGATGGTAAGGGTTTATCCGTCTCCATCGATGTGTAGCATGCCGCTGTCATCTGGGAACCTGGAGGCATAACTCTCTTGGGCGGTTTCATCAAACGGATCTGGCAATATCTTGGGCAGATCGGCAAAGCGGATTTTTAGGGCATCGCGAGCTTGCTCCCACGCGATTGATTGTGCGTCTTCGACTTTTACAATCTCGAGAGCAGTGCGGCTGGCAGAGATACAGGACTGGCCAGAAAAGCGCATCCAAGGACTCTCAGCATAGCGGGAGGGTGGCGAAACCTTTGGTTTGAAAAAAAGATTTCCAAGATTAGCGGCTGAAAAGATAACTGCAGCTGTAACCAAACCTGCAATGAGGACCACAAGTATATCTATAGTTTCTAACAACATCGTTACATTCCCAAGACGTGCCTTATCTTGGTGTAAATTTTCTTAAATAATAGTTAACTTTATTTAAATCTCGATTGGTCGATTGGCGCCGAGGGGTGTGCGGCCCTCGCTTTTGTCAATTGTGATATCGTCATTTTTCCAGCGTACAATAACAAGTGCGCCCGAGCGGTGTGACTCTGAGTCTGTTTGCTGGCTGTGGCTTGGGCCGTTGGCAAAGTTGAGTTCTGCGCCGGACCGCTCCAACAATGTCTTGGCAATAAAGAGGCCAAGGCCCATGCCTTCGTAGGCGGTTTTGCGGGCGCGGTCTTGTGAATTAGTGCGCCGCCGCATGAAAGGATCACCGATGCGTCCGATCATTCCAGGCGGGAAGCCGCCGCCGTCGTCCTGAATTCTGACGGTGATGCTATCGGCGCTCCAAATCGTTTCGACCCAGACATTGGTGCGAGAAAAGTCGACAGCATTCTGGACGAGGTTGCGCAGGCCATGGATAATTTCAGGTTTGCGGTAAATTTCGGGTTGAGGCGTTCCGTCGGCGCTTTCTTCATGGAAGTGAATGTCGCGGCCGCGGCCGATGTGTGGACTGGCCGCATCTTGTACCACAGTGGTGACGGGGGCTTGGCGCATGTAGATGTCGTCTTTGCCAGCGCGTCCCATTGAGCGCAGAATATCGCGACACCTATCGGTTTGGTCTACGATCAGTTGGATGTCTTCGCGCAGCTCGCTGCCTTCGGGGAACTCGTCGAGCAACTCGGAGCTAGTGAGCTTGATTGTGGCCAGAGGGGTGCCAAGCTCATGCGCAGCGGCGGCGACAACTCCGCCAAGGTCTGTCAATTTTTGTTCGCGGGAGAGGGCGAGCTGTGCTGCTTGAAAGGCCTCCGACATGGCATTGGCATCTAGCGCAATGCGACGGACGTAGACGCCCAGAAAGGTTACAGCGATGATAACGGCGGCCCATGTGCCGAATATGAATATCTCGGGAATCCCCAATATATAGCCTTGGTCTGTGCGCAGGGGGTAATAGAACTGGCTGAGGACAGAGGCTATCAGGACAGTGATCAGCCCGAGGGTGATTGTGCTTCGCGTAGAGAGCACCGCGGCCGAGACGGCGACGGGCCCGACAATCAGAACGGAAAACGGATTGTTTAGTCCGCCTGCAAGAAAAAGCAGCGCGCCGAGCTGTAACAAATCAAACAGAACCATAAAGAAGTTTTCCGGCTCCGAAAGACGGCGGTTTTGAGGGAACACAAACATTGCAATCAGGTTTGCCAGCACCGAGGCCCCGATCACGAGATAAAACAGGCTAACTTCAAGGCGCAGGTTATAATAGCGCTCTGCCACAAAAAGCGCGGCGAGTTGGCCAAAGACGGCGGCCCATCTGAGCCAGATGATTGTCCGCAAGCGAATATAGCTTCCGCGGCGCAAGCCCTCAGGCAGTGGATAGGCGGGGGATGGTTGAGGCGTATTGTCCGATTGCATGTTGTGTTTGGCCGCCTAAATGAGAAAGTAGAAACGCGAGCATGCTAAGAATGCAGCAAGAAAGGAAGACCTATGTCACGGAATTTGGCGATTGGAGCGGCCGCAGCCGCTGGAGCCCTCCTGATTGGAACCTTTGGATACACATATTTTGCTGGTGGTTCGGGCGACAAATTTGCGGAATGCCGCATTGGCGCTGTCGCGGGCGGTACATCTGCAATTGGCGGGCCATTCGAGCTTGTGGACGAGACAGGCAAGACCGTAACGGATAAAGACGTTATTACGAAGCCGACGCTGCTTTATTTTGGTTATACGTTCTGTCCAGATGTCTGCCCGCTCGACACCTCTCGCAACGGCGAAGTTGCGGTGCTCTTAGAAGAGCGCGGATATGACGTGGGCACGGCGTTTATTTCGATTGATCCTGAGCGAGACACGCCTGAGTCATTGGCCGAATTTACGGATGTAATGCACCCTGAAATGCTCGGGCTGACGGGCTCTGCTGAACAGGTAAAGGCGGCAAGCATGGCGTATCGAACCTATTTCAAGAAGCAAGATCCAGAAGAAGGCGACGAGTTTTATCTCGTGGACCACTCGACTTTCACCTACCTTGTGACACCAGAGCAGGGCTTTATCGACTTTTTTAAGCGCGATGAAAGCCCCGAGCAAATGGCTGATCGGGTGCAGTGCTTTGTGGATAAGCTGTAAAGTGACGGTAGGTTTGTTTGACGGCGGGCAAGGGGCAAGCTAAGACTTGTTTCAGCGCAAATGGGGGAGTGTTGCCACGTGTCGGAAGAGCCTCTTGATATCGGGGAAGACAAATCCCTATTGCTTGTTGATGATGACGAGCCGTTTTTGCGCCGTTTGGCCAAGGCCATGGAAAAACGTGGGTTTGAAGTCGAGACCGCTGGGTCTGTTGTTGCTGGAAAAGCGATCGCGACTGCGCGCCCCCCTGCTTATGCAGTTTGTGATTTGCGCCTAGAGGACGGAAACGGCCTCGATGTGGTTGAAGTGATCCGCGAGAAGCGCCCCGATAGCCGCGTTGTTGTGCTGACAGGCTATGGTGCGATTGCCACGGCAGTTGCGGCTGTAAAGATCGGCGCGACCGATTACCTGAGCAAGCCTGCAGATGCGCGAGATATTACAAATGCGCTTTTGGCCAATGGTGGAGAATTGCCGCCACCGCCCGAAAATCCGATGAGTGCGGACCGTGTGCGCTGGGAGCATATCCAGCGAGTGTATGAGTTGTGTGACCGCAATGTGAGCGAAACTGCACGGCGGCTGAATATGCACCGCCGCACGCTTCAACGCATTCTGGCCAAGCGCAGCCCCAAATAGGTGAGCGCTGAGGCGATAGATCCGCCGAACCCCAAGGGCGGCTGGTCCCAATCTGTCCGAGAGTACGAGCGCGCGCGCGTTGTGCCGCCTCAAGAGCTTGATGGCCGTATTCTTTACACAGGTGTTTTCGACAGCGAGGGCGCGCTCTTGCCTATGGCCGCGACATGGCGGCGCGATGAGCTGATCACCTATGCCCCGAACCTGCCAGTAGAAGCCGAGGCGCAGCTCGCGGGCAAGTGGCTTTGGGGCGGGGTGCTTTACCACCATTTTGGACATTTCCAGATGCAAAGCATTGCCTGGCTTTGGGCTGTGCGAAAATACCGTGACGAGATTGAGGGGATTGTTTTTGTAACTCGGGGGCAGGCCGAGCTGCTCCCTTTTGCAAAGGACTATCTGCGCCTTTTGATTGGAGATGTTCCTGTTCGTGTGGTGAGCGCAGTCACGGATATCGAGGCGCTTGTTGTTCCGGGGCAGGGCTTTGGTCTTGGAAAAATCGCTTCTGGCACGCGCGTGTTCCGCCGCTATGTCGCGGCAGAGTTTGCCCGCGATGTTGCAGCTGAGGGGCCGAGAGATTTGTTTATCTCGCGCTCGCTTCAACCCGTGGACAAGGGCGGTTTTCTTGGCGAAGAGCTGCTGGATGCGCGGATGGAGGAGGCAGGCTATACTGTCTTCTGGCCAGAAGAATACGGGCTGGAAGAGCAGATCTCCCGCTACAAGGCGGCGCGGCGGGTTGTGGCGCTTGATGGGTCGGCGCTTCATTTGTTTGCGATGGTGGCGCGTCCGGAGCAGAAGGCAGCTGTTATCCTGCGGCGCGAACGCGTGGCGAGCCGCTCTCTTAGGCGGCACATGGCTGCGTTTATGGGCGGTAAGCCACTCACGATTAACGCTCTTTCGGAAGGAGCAGAAGTAAGCCTTGGCAAGAAGCGCGCAATCAGTGCGCTTGACTTTGAAATGATTGGCAGGCTCCTGAAGCGGCACGGGTTTATCAAGCGAGGCGTTGCTTGGGGGCCGCTCACAGAGGCCGAACTAGACCTGATCAGTGCAGGAGAAAGCGCATAAAAACACGCTCTGATGTGTACTGATAGGGTTCAAATCCTCGAGACTGGTAATAAGCCTGCCCACCTGTGTTTTGGTTCAGGATGGTTGCGTTGATCCAGCGATAGCCGAGGGCTTTAGCTTTCTTTTCTGTGGTGCTGAAAAGGGCCGAGCCAATGCCCAGCTGTGCCTTTCCAGAGCGCGTGAATGTTGCGATATCGCAGGCCTCGGGCGGCAAGCTCTTTCGTGGACCAATGGCTTGGAAGCCAAGGGCGTCGCCGCGTTCGTCTTCGGCCATCAAAAAGGCATATTGGGCGGGATTAGAAACGATCCACGTGATCATATCCGCTTTTGTAAGCGTCTTAAGTGCGGTTGTACCTCCCAAAGCAATGATCTCGTTGAGCAGCTCGGAAAGACTACGGGCATCAACAGCGCTGGCAGGGCGAATGTGCATCAGCCGATCTCGGCAAGCAGCGTTTTGTGCCGCGCAGTGAAACCTTCGCGGACCTCGACGGGCGGGCGCAAAGAAATACTGAGGCCTTCAAGCAGAGCAGGATCAGGCTTTCCGAAAAGCTTGTCGGATTCTGCCACTGAGAAGCCTGCGATCTGAGTGGCCTCAAGCCAAGCGGATAGCCTGTCGGCCTTTTTGATCTGTTTTTTGATGAGGGGTGGTGTTTTGGCAGGCAAGCCGAAGCGAATGTGAATGGCAGCCGTGAGGCGCTCGTCAAGGTCCTCATAGCCGGGGCCAACAGCGTTTTTTACAGGGGAGATCATGTCCCCGATCACATATTCAGGAGCGTCATGCAGGAGGGCTGCAAGCTTCCACTTGGGCTCGGCGGTGGGCACGATCCGAGCAAAGAGCGCCTCGACGAGTAGGGAATGTTCGGCGACAGAATAGGCGAAATCACCCTGAGTCTGGCCATTCCAACGCGCAACAAAGGCGAGGCCGTGAGCGATATCTTCGATCTCGATGTCCATCGGAGTGGGATCAAGCAGATCAAGCCTGCGGCCGGAGAGCATCCGCTGCCAGGCGCGGGCTTGTTTTGGTGCTGATTTTGCCATTTTTCGACCCCTGTGGATGACTGCGCCCTTTTCTTGCCACATTTAATTCGTATTGTAAGGATGTGGTCGGGAAAAACTGACCCAAAGGGCCAATCAATAGGCCTAACATTGAGAGTAGCATCGAGGAGCTTGGCATGATCGAGCGAATTTACACACGGCGCATGTTTGCGCTTTTTCTGGGCTGTGCAGCGATCCTGACGTCGCTTCCGGCATATGCGGACAGCTGCACCACACGGGATGTGATGGTGGAGCGTCTCAAAGGCGATTATCACGAAAACCTTGCAGGCGGCGGGCTTCATGGCGAAGCAGCTGTTGTCGAGGTATGGGCGTCGCCTGAGGCGGGTACATTTACAGTGATCAGCACTGACACAACAGGACAGTCCTGTATTTTGGCCACTGGAACAGACTGGCAAGGCCAATCCACGCTCACAAAAGTGTCAGGGCAGACCAGCTGAGGTCTGCGCAAGATTGCGCAATTTCGGATAAAGTGATACCGCCAAGCCAAATTGGCTTAATACAGGTATCCCTATGTCCAAAGACTACATTGTAAAAGACATCGCGCTTGCGGACTTCGGCCGCAAAGAGCTCAATATTGCAGAAACTGAGATGCCGGGGCTTATGGCTCTGCGCAAGGAGTATGGCGAAGACAAGCCGCTCAAGGGTGCGCGTATTGTTGGTTCGCTTCATATGACAATTCAAACAGCTGTTTTGATTGAAACGCTGGTCGAGCTTGGCGCGGATGTCCGCTGGGCATCATGCAATATTTTCTCAACACAAGACCACGCGGCAGCCGCTATTGCACAATCTGGTGTGCCTGTGTTTGCGATTAAGGGCCAGTCACTTGAGGAGCATTGGGACTATCTTGACCGCTCGTTCATGTTCCACGAGGGCGCGAATATGATCCTTGATGATGGCGGCGACGCGACACTTTATGTGCTGCTCGGCGCACGTATGGAAGCGGGCGAGGATGTGCTTGCGGTTCCAACGTCTGAAGAAGAAGAAGTGATCAAGGCGCAAATCAAGAAGCGCATGGCCGAAACACCTGGCTGGTTTGCCAAAACACGCGATGCGATTAAGGGCGTCTCAGAAGAGACAACAACTGGCGTTCACCGCCTCTATGATCTGTTCAAGCAGGGCCAACTGCCCTTCCCCGCGATCAACGTCAACGACGCCGTGACCAAGAGTAAGTTCGACAACGTGTACGGCTGCCGCCACTCCCTCGTGGACGGCATCATGCGCGCCACCGACGTCATGCTCTCGGGCAAGGTCGCAGTCATCTGCGGCTACGGCGATGTGGGCAAGGGCTCGGCCCAGTCCATGCGCGGCCAAGGTGCACGCGTAGTGATCACCGAGATTGATCCCATCTGCGCTCTTCAGGCACTGATGGAAGGCTACGAGGTCAACACCATGGAGAACGTCGTCGAGACGGCGGACATCTTCATCACGACAACCGGCAACAAGGACATCATCACAGCCGATCACATGTCCAAGATGAAGCACAACGCGATCGTCGGTAACATCGGCCACTTCGACAACGAGAT
>NZ_JAQWYD010000057.1:0-68348 GCF_029254145.1 Lentibacter sp. | reverse complement strand
GTAAGAGAACGGAGTCATGATGCCTGAAGGTTTACATCCTTCCACTCACCCCCCACTCCCACCCACCACGGAAGATGATCGGGTGTTGTGGCTTCGTCTCTTGCGCTCCCGTCGTGTCGGGATTGCAATTTTTTTCCGTCTTTTGTCTGAACATGGCAGCCCTGCCGCTGCGCTTGACGCCCTCCCCGAAATTGCCCGCGCTGCAGGTGTGGAGCGCTACCAAACCTTCTGTGAAGAAACTGCACGCGCCGAGCTTTCCCGTGGTGCTGACGCCGGCGCAACGCTCATCTGCTACGGCACGCCTGAATACCCCGTAGCGCTGTATGATCTTTCCGATCCCCCCCCCCGATCCTCTGGGCGCGCGGCGATATCTCCCTCCTGAACAAACCCTCCATCGGCATGGTCGGTGCGCGAAACGCTTCCTCTCTTGGCGGGCGAACGGCGCGTATGTTGGCGGCTGAGCTCTCTGAGCAGGGCCATGTCATCGTCTCTGGGCTCGCCCGCGGGATTGATACATCCGCTCACATCGCGAGTTTAGAGCACGGCACAATCGCGGTGCTCGCAGGGGGCGTCGGTATCATCTACCCGTCAGAAAACGCACATCTCGCGCGGGATATCTCGATCAAAGGCCTTCTGATCAGCGAACAACCCATGGGCCTTGCCCCACAAGCGCGCCATTTTCCTCGCCGTAACAGGCTGATATCTGGGCTATCTATCGGTCTAGTCGTCGTTGAGGCCGCCGCCAAGTCTGGCAGCCTGATCACGGCCCGCAACGCATTGGATCAGGGCCGCGAGGTGCTCGCTGTACCAGGGCACCCCTTTGACGCCCGCGCCTCTGGCTGCAACATGCTCATCCGTGATGGCGCCACACTTGTGCGCTCTGCCGCTGATGTTCTTGAAACACTTGCGCCGCTCGCCCCGGGCGCGCCCACACCACAATCCGAACTATCGCTCAATATCCCACCGCCCCCGCCAGAGCGGCGCGACTTGGCTGAAACGGCTGCTTTACATCAGCAAATCCTCTCGCGCCTCGGCCCCTCGCCGCTGCCCGAAGACCAGCTGATCCGCGATCTGGCCCAGCCTGCAGCCACAATTGGCCCCGTTCTTATTGAACTCGAACTTGACGGTAAGATCAGTCGCGCAGCAGGTGGAATGCTCACAAAAGAGCTGTAAAATGAGCCCTGAAAGCCCGCCGTTCACTGTATTTTCAGACTGAACTACAATCACCGCATTGACATTCCCTATGCGCTGGCCACATTTTGCGCGGCCACAGAGCCCGCGAATTTGAGAGGAAGTTTATGCCCGTAGTTGTTGTCGAATCCCCGGCCAAGGCCAAAACGATCAATAAATATTTGGGGTCCGACTACACCGTGCTTGCCTCTTATGGTCACGTACGCGACCTGCCGCCCAAAGACGGGTCGGTTGATACTGAGAACGATTTCGACATGACATGGGAAATCGGCGTTGATAGCCGCAAGCATGTCAAAGCCATTGCCGACGCTCTCAAAAATGATCCAAACCTCATTCTCGCAACCGACCCTGATCGCGAGGGAGAGGCGATCAGCTGGCACTTGGAGGAAGCTCTGCGCAAGCGCAAAGCGATCAAGAAAGACACGCCCGTCAGCCGCGTTGTCTTCAACGCAATCACAAAAGCCGCTGTCACCGAGGCGATGAAAAATCCCCGCGAGATCGACGCACCGCTGGTTGAGGCCTACCTCGCGCGCCGCGCGCTTGACTATCTGGTCGGCTTCAATCTCTCCCCCGTGCTCTGGCGCAAGCTGCCAGGCGCGCGCTCCGCAGGTCGTGTGCAGTCGGTCTGCCTGCGTCTCATCGTTGAGCGCGAGATGGAGATCGAAGCCTTCAATCCGCAAGAATACTGGACCGTCAAGGCCGTGCTCAGCACAGCGCGCGGTCAAGACTACGAGGCCCGCCTCACCGTGCTTGCTGGCAAAAAGCTTGAGAAGTTTGATATCTCAAATGTCACACAGGCCGAGCTCGCGGTACAAGCCATCGAAAGCCGCGAGCTGTCGATCACGTCGGTCGAGGCCAAGCCTGCCGCGCGCAACCCCTCTGCCCCGTTTATGACATCAACGCTTCAGCAAGAGGCTTCCCGCAAGTTTGGCATGGGTGCGCGCGCCTGTATGAGCACAGCACAGCGCCTCTATGAAGCGGGTCACATCACATATATGCGGACCGATGGTATCGACATGGCCCCCGAGGCCGTAACAGAAGCCCGGACTGCGATTGCCGCACGCTTTGGTGACAAATACGTCCCCAAAGAGCCACGTATCTACAAGAACAAAGCCAAGAACGCCCAAGAGGCGCACGAGTGTATCCGCCCAACCAATCTTGAGGCGGACGCAGCTGCGCTCAAGCTGCGCGATGCAGACCAAGCCAAGCTCTATGAGCTGATCTGGAAACGCACACTCGCTTGCCAAATGGAAAGCGCTCGCATGGAGCGTACGACAGTCGAAATCGGCTCAAAAGATGAACAGGTCGGACTGCGCGCCACAGGTCAGGTTGTTTTGTTTGACGGCTTCATGGCCGTCTACGAAGAGGGCCGCGATGACGCTGTTGTTGATGATGACGACAAGCGCCTGCCCCAGATCAGCCAAGGCGAAGCCGCTCCCAAAAAGTCGGTGACACCCGAACAGCACCACACTCAGCCGCCCCCCCGCTATACCGAAGCAACACTCGTAAAGCGCATGGAAGAGCTCGGCATTGGCCGCCCCTCAACTTACGCCAGCGTTATCACCACGATCCAAGACCGCGAATATGTGCGCAAAGAACAAAACCGTCTTTTCCCCGAAGACAAAGGCCGCATCGTTACGATATTTTTGCTGAACTTCTTCCGCAAATACGTCGGCTACGAGTTCACATCTTCGCTTGAGGACGAGCTTGATGATGTTTCTGCTGGCAACCGTGACTACAAAAAAGTTCTCGAGCGTTTTTGGCGCGATTTCTCCGTCGCCATCGCCGAAACAAGCGAGCTGCGCATCTCCGAAGTGCTCGATGTCCTCGACGAAGCCCTCGCGCCACAGCTCTATCCAGCGCGCGAAGACGGAAGTGATCCGCGCATCTGCCCGAAATGTGGCCAAGGCCAACTGCATCTGAAAACATCACGCACCGGCGGCTTCGTTGGCTGCGGGAATTATCCTGAATGCACCTACACCCGCCCGATCGCGGGCGAAGGCGCCGACGGCGACGAGCGTGTGCTTGGCGAAGACGCAGGCGATGAGATCTGGCTCAAGTCAGGCCGCTTCGGTCCCTATGTCCAGCGCGGCGAGCCGACCCCCGAAAACAAAAAACCGCCACGCGCTTCGCTGCCAAAAGGCTGGCAAAAAGACGAGATGGACCTTGAAAAGGCTCTCACGCTTCTCAGCCTGCCACGCCAAATCGGCGAGCACCCGGAGGGCGGCATGATCACCTCCAATTTTGGCCGTTTCGGGCCCTATGTGATGCACCAGCTCCCGGACGATGCAAAGCCGACCTATGCCAACCTCAAAGACCCGAATGATGTGTTTGAACTTGGTATGAATCGCGCGGTGGAACTACTCGCTGAGAAGCGCGCCAACCCGGGTCGTGGCCGTTCGGCGGCCGCAAAGCCGCTCAAAGAGCTGGGTGAGCACCCCGAGAGTGGTGGAGCAATCAACGTCATGGAAGGCCGCTATGGCCCCTATGTGAAGTGGGAAAAGGTAAATGCAACGATTCCCAAAGATGTCGAAGCAGCGGATGTGACTATCGAACAGGCTGTCGAATGGATCGCCGAAAAGGCAGCCAAGGGCGGCAAGAAAAAAGCCGCCGCAAAGAAGCCAGTAACCAAAAAGCCCGCTGCGAAAAAAGCTGCGCCCAAGAAAACGGCTGCAAAGAAAGACTGAAATGAGCGGCGGGGGGACTAAGTAGAAACCCTGCCGTGATTGACTCCTTTGCGCCCGCGCGCCAAAACTTGGCCAACCATTTCCCTCAGGAGTTCTCCCATGAAAAAAGTCTACGGATCAGCCGCCGAAGCGCTGGACGGCCTTCTCTTTGATGGCATGTTCATCGCCTCGGGCGGCTTCGGTCTTTGCGGCCTGCCAGAGCTTTTGTTGCAAGCGATCAAAGACGCTGGCACCAAAGACCTCACCTTTGCCTCAAACAACGCAGGCGTAGATGACTTTGGCATCGGCATTTTGCTTCAAACAAAGCAAGTGAAGAAAATGATTTCGTCCTACGTTGGTGAAAATGCGGAATTCATGCGCCAATATCTCTCTGGTGAGCTTGAACTTGAGTTCAACCCCCAAGGGACATTGGCCGAGCGCCTGCGCTCTGGTGGATGTGGCATCCCTGGCTTCTACACCAAGACAGGTGTCGGCACAGTGATCGCCGATGGCAAAGAGCACAAAGATTTCCCGACAGGCCCCAATGGCGAAAACGAGACCTATATCCTCGAAACTGGCCTTTTCGCGGACCTCGCTGTTGTGAAAGCGTGGAAAGCAGACGCCACAGGCAACCTCGTTTTCCGCAAAACTGCGCGCAACTTTAATCCGCCTGCCGCTATGTCAGGCAAAATCTGCGTCGTTGAAGTCGAGGAAATCGTACCAACCGGCTCGCTCGACCCTGATCACATTCACCTGCCCGGCATCTACGTGCACCGCATCATCCAAGGCGATCACGAGAAACGCATCGAGCAACGCACAGTACGGAGCGCATAATATGTGGGATCGCAATCAAATGGCGGCACGCGCCGCACTCGAACTGCAAGACGGCTGGTATGTAAACCTCGGCATCGGAATTCCGACGCTCGTGAGCAACTATATCCCCGAAGGTGTTGAAGTGACCCTCCAGTCCGAAAACGGCATGCTTGGCATGGGCCCTTTCCCGATCGAAGGCGAAGAAGATCCAGACCTGATCAATGCGGGCAAACAGACCATCACAGAGCTGCCCCAGACAGCCTATTTTGACAGCGCCCAGAGCTTCGGCATGATCCGCGGCGGCAAAATCGCAATGGCGATCTTGGGCGCAATGGAAGTCGCCGAGAACGGCGATCTGGCAAACTGGATGATCCCTGGCAAACTCGTCAAAGGCATGGGCGGCGCCATGGACCTTGTGGCTGGCGTGGGCCGTGTGGTTGTGGTCATGGATCACACCAACAAACATGGCGAAAGCAAAGTCCTCAAGGAATGCACCCTGCCGCTCACAGGCAAGGCCGTTGTGGACCGCATCATCTCTAATCTCGGTGTGCTTGATGTCGTTGAAGGCGGCCTCAAGATCGTCGAACTCGCTGATGGTGTGACTGAAGAAGAAATGCGCGCCGCGACGCAGGCAACACTGGTCTGAGCCGACCAGCATCATGATAGAAAGCGGGTCTCCTTTGAGGCCTGCTTTTTTCTTGGCCAAACTTAGCGACAAATCCATAAAATTGCCCAATTTTGCCCCTACACCTTCGGGCAATGACAATGAGCAGTGACTTTCCAGTAGCGCCCAAGAGCACGGGCTTCCATCGCTGGCGCGACTATGCGCTTTTAAGCGGTCTTTTTGTGCTTGTGCTCGCAGGCCTTGCCTCGCTGGCAGCGGCAACAGGCTGGGACGAAACCCTGACACAGTTACGCAAGCTCTCTCTTCTTGAGGTCAGCATCCTTCTAGCACTCTCCCTCGTGGTGCTCTGGCGGGGCCCCATCTTAGTATCATGGGTGTACTGAGTGTCTGTTGCACTAGATCAACATAAACAAACTCCTTGAAACCTTTGATTCTTGCAAAAAAAACCAATCTAAAGCATGGTCGCGATAATAAAGGGCAAAAAGCCCATAAAATAATGTGATCAGAGAGGCAGGTCACAATGACATTGAGCAGAATTCTAAAAGCAACCGTCGCAAGCTTTGCGTTAGCATTGGCGACAGTTCCAAATATCAGCGTGGCAGAGTCGCTGCGCGTGGTCAAACGTGGCACATCAAGTACGCTTGAAGTCCCGATGAACCGCGCCGTCGTGGTCGAAAGTGATCAACCCTTCGCAGAGCTGAGCATCGCAAACCCAGCCATTGCAGACATCTCGTCACTGTCAGATCGCACTATATATGTGCTCGGCAAGGCCCCTGGACTAACCACGCTTACCCTTCTTGATGCCAACGGCCGCCTCATCACCAACGTTGATGTGCGCGTCGCCTCTGACATCTCCGAATTCAAAGAGCGTCTGCGCCAAATTCTTCCCGGCGAGACAATCGAAGTGCGCACCGCCAATGATGGCATTGTCATCTCTGGTACGGTTTCTTCCGCGGCACGTCTCCAGCGCGCTCTCGACCTGGCGGAGCGCTACGCGCCCGAGCGGGTCTCAAACCTGATGGTTGTCGGCGGCATCCAGCAAGTTATGCTCAAAGTACGTTTTGCCGAAATGCAGCGCACAGTGTCCAAATCGCTTAGCGCCTCTTTGGCACTCAATGGCAGCGCCGCAGGCGGCAACCTTGGCCTCAACGGCGGTACCAACACAACAAACAACTCAGGCGGCATCACGACAGCCCTTGGTGGCGCAGTACCTGGCATCAATGAAAACAACGGCGCTATGCTCTTTGGTTTCAATGCAGGCTCCGTCCAAGTCGGTGTCTTGCTCGAAGCCCTCGAGACAAAAGGCGTCGCACGCACATTGGCCGAGCCAAACCTGACGGCACTTTCAGGCCAAGAGGCCAAGTTCCTCGCGGGTGGCGAATACCCAATTCCCGTGGCTCAAGACAGCGGCTCTGTCACGGTCGAATACAAGCCCTTCGGTGTCGAGCTTAACTTTATCCCCCGCGTGGTTGATGGCGATCTGATCAACCTCGAGCTGGAAGCAGCAGTATCATCGATTGACCCGAACAATGGCGCAACCTTCAACAACTTCACTGTAGATGCCTTCAAGCGCCGCGAAACCAAAACAACAGTCGAGCTGCGCGATGGTGAAAGCTTCGCAATCGCAGGTCTTCTGCAAGATGACTTCCGCGACAGTGCAGGCCAGGTGCCTTGGCTCGGTGACTTGCCGATCCTCGGTGCGCTCTTCCGCAGCGCCGATTACAACCGCCAGCAGTCTGAACTTGTGATTATCATCACAGCCCACCTTGTCACGCCCACACGCGGCGAAGCCCTCGCGCTTCCAACAGACCGTGTTCGCCCACCGTCCGAGAAAGACTTGTTCTTGCATGGCCGCGTTGCCACGACGGGTGAACAAGGCGGTGTTGTCGGCGAGGTTGCAAAACAAGACTTCAACGGCTCTTATGGTTATGTGATGGAGTAAGGGACATGGTGGGGTTTATGAAAAAACGAATAACGCGCAACGCATCGGTCGCTCTAGCGGCCTGCACCGCGCTGACCGCCTGCTCAAACAACCCAGCCATGATGCGCTTTGAAAGCGAAGCTGGTGTGCTTCTGGTCGGGCCCTCGGTTCACGGCATCACGCAATTGGGCAACATGTAGGGTTTTCATGACACACCGCCGGTTCGAGCTTTTACTGGCCACCCCTCTTATCTTCGCTTTGGCCGCTTGTTCAACAGGCGGCCTTGGCGCATCCAAAGACAGCCCCTACGCGCCGGGCCGCAAGGCTGGTGTTGAGGCCGTGGATGGCTTGCTTGTTGGTCACCGCCTCATGGACGCGGGCGAATACGAGCTCGCCCTGCGCGCCTTTACCCGCGCAGCAGCCGCGCAAGGTATGACAGTCGATGTGCTGAGTGCACTTGGATCCGCCAATATCGGTCTCGGGCGGCTCGGGCAGGCCGAAAAGCTCTTGCGCCGCGCTATTGAAGAAGACGATGCCGTCCCCGAAGCCTGGAACAATCTGGGAGTGATCCTGATGGAGCGTGGCGAATTTGCCGAAGCCGCGCAAATATTTCAGCAGGCCTATGCACTCGATGATGGCCAAAGTGACTCAATTCGCGATAATCTAGGCTTAGCACTCGTAAAATCGGAGAATTCCGACTATACAGAGAGCAACGAAGAGCAAAAATATAAATTGGTACGGCGCGGAAGCAGCGACTTTCTGATAAGATCGATACCATGACGAGGCAGAGGCAGTAAAAGGACGCAGGCAAATGCGCCATTTTCGAGTAGTTTCCATGTGCTTTCTGGGCATAGCTACGCTTGCTGGCTGCCAGAAGTCAGGTGATCAAGAGGTCAACCGCGCATTTCAAGACGTAAATGTAGTTGATGAAAGCAACCTGAGTGACATTATGCTCACGGTCGCCGACCCCAATGAAGCGGTCAACTATTTCAAGCGCACAGTCGCCGAAAACCCCGATCGTGCTGATCTTCACCGTGGCCTTGGTCAGTCTCTGATCCGCGCCAAACGTCCGACAGAGGCCGTTCCCGTCTATGAGCGCCTGATGAAACTGGACGGCGCAACCGATGAAGACCGGGTCGATTACGCCGATGCCCTTCTGCGCGCAGGTGACTGGCCCAAAGCCGAAGCCACGCTTGATGCTGTCCCCCCGACTTATGAAACCTTCAAGCGCTACCGCCTTGAAGCTATGGTGGCCGACAGCAACAAAGAATGGAAAAAAGCAGACAGCTTTTACGAAACAGCCGTGGGTCTCACAACGCGTCCCGCAGGCGTCTTGAACAACTGGGGCTATTCCAAGCTCAGCCGCGGTGACTTCAAAGAAGCCGAACGCCTGTTTGCAGACGCAATCCGCCAAGACAGCTCGCTCTTCACAGCCAAAAACAACATGGTTCTGGCCCGTGGCGCTCAGCGCGATTATAACCTGCCCGTCATCCCGATGTCTCAGGTCGAACGCGCCCAGCTTTTGCACACTCTTGGCCTATCGGCTATCAAGCAAGGCGATGTCGAGACAGGAAAAGGCCTCCTCCAAGAAGCCATCAACACTCATCCGCAGCACTTTGAAGCCGCCGTGCGCTCCCTGCGCGCGCTTGACAGCAACGTTAGCAACTAAAGCCGATGATGGAGCAGACATCCTTCGCGGCATGGCTCTTTCTGCCATTCGTGCTGCCGATCTGTATATGGGCCGCGTGGAACGATCTGCGGGCCATGAAAATCCCCAACAAAGCTGTGATCGCCCTCGCGCTGGTTTTCGTTCTGCTTGGTCTCTTCGTCATGCCATGGCCAGACTATCTCTGGCGGCTGGCGCAACTCGTCGTTGTGCTTCTGGTGGGTATCGTGCTCAACGCCACAGGCGCGATGGGCGCGGGCGATGCAAAGTTCGCTGCCGCTGCCGCACCCTTTATAGCCTTGGGTGATCTGCGCATTCTTATGGCGCTCTATGCGGCCAATCTCCTTGCCGCCTTTGTCACACACCGTATTGCCAAACACACCAAGCTGCGCACCCTCGCGCCAGATTGGAAAAGCTGGAACGTCGTGTCTGACTTCCCGATGGGCCTCAGTCTCGGCGGCACTCTCGCGCTCTATATCGCCATGGGCACTTACTTCGGAAGCTGAACCCGAAACGCCGTTAGCAGGACGTCTTGATAGATTGGGTCAAGCCCGACGCCCCGAGCCGCAATCTCTTCCATCACAAGCGCCTTAAATTCGGGTTTAAAGCTGCACTCAGGCAGCACAAAGAGCCGCGCGTTCTCGATCCCGGGCAAACCTCCATAATACCAAGGCGCACCGCCCGTCAGCGGCTCAAAGTCGCCGTAGAGCCAAAGCGTGTTGAACAGCCCCGCCACATAGGCGGGCTGTCCGCCAAGCCCAGCGCCTTCAAGCCGTTCCGCCATGGCCCGCATATGTGCCACAGAGCCGCCCGCAAGCGTGCACACGCTGTCCTCGTCTTCTAAGGCATAAGTCCCCAATGGCCCCTCAATCCGAACGCTCACTCCACGCAGGTCAGGGTGACGCGCCATCAAAGGCTCAAACGCCGCCTGCGGCTGCAAGACATGGCGCAAAGGGCTCATCGCAATATTGATCGCTGGCGCCGCCACAAACGCCAGCGCGAGCGCCCCCATCAGACCAAGGCTGCGTCTCTTTTCCTGCCCCTGCGCCAAAACAAAGAGCACCAGTCCCCACAAAAGAAGCCACAGAGGATCGTTACCAAAGTTCTGATAAGACACATAAATCGCCCCTGGCAGAAGAACCGCAAGGATCAGCCCTGCAGGCTCTTCTTTGAGCCTTGCGCGCAGCCAGAGCACCGAGCCAATGGCCAGCAATGTCCCCGCCGCATAAGCCGGCGACAACATCACCTGCGCCCAGCCCTGTCCCGGCGCAGGCCGCACAGGCGAGCGCGCAACAGCGAGCAGATCAGCAAGATACGCCTGCCAAAAGCCAAAACCGGAAACGAGCGTTTGCAGCCCCAAAAGTCCAAGGCCAACAGCCGCAGATATTACAATCACCCGCCCTTGACGGCGCAGCAAAAGTCCTAGGATCACAGCAGGTGCAAAGGCCACAAAATAGGTCGCCTTGATCAAAATCAGAGCCGCCATCGCCGCGCCAATCACGGCCCCGTCCGCCAGAGCATTTTCGCGTTCCGCAGGCAAGATCACCAAAGCAAGAGGCAAGAATACAACCGCCCAAGCCCAGCGATTGTAATGCATTGACAGCGACAGCTTCACATCGTCGCCGCCATACACCATCCCCGCTGCCAAAAAGAGTACCACAGCCCCAAACGCCAGAGCCAATGGCACGGTGCGAAAGCGGCTCACAGCCACCCAAACTGTCGGGAGCAGGAGCAGCCCTGCCACTAAAATCTGCCCCCATTTAAGAGCAGCTCCAAGCCCAAGCCCCGCCTCTTTGAGCGCCACAAAAGGCAAAAGCCCCCAAAGCCCCAAGGGCGTCATCACGTCTTCATGAAGCTTTGCCCCACCCTCAAGGCGCAAGACAAGATCAACAAGATGCAGCATATCGGTTTCGTGCTTGGCAAAATCAAACCCGCCGCGCAGGGCTGCCAATACAACAATCCCCCCGAAAACCCCCGCAATCAGCCCCAAAACACGGCCTGCCTGTGCGTTCTGCATCACAACCTCTTCATTTTTTATGCACTTTATGGGGCCATATTGGCCTTTGCACGGTTTTTGTTTGGGGCTCGGGCCAAGGGCGGCTAAACTCTGTTCAAAAGGCTGGCACAAGACTGGCCCGTGTTAACGAGTAGACTGAGGCGTCACATGAATATGCAAGCTACGGCCGTCATGGCTCCCCCTCCGCCCAAAACGCTGGATGATATGCAGCTTCCCCTCGTGATGATGCGTGACATTGCTCTTAAGACAATGTTTCGCAAAAACATCAACGAGGTGAGCGAGTTGGCCCGCGCCATCTGCCTCCCCCGTCAAGTGACGCAGGAACTGATCGACATGGCCCGAGAGCAAAAGCTCGTCGAGGCCACTGGCACACTCAACGCCAGCGCAGGCGGCGAGATGGGCTATCAGCTCACCGACGGAGGCAAATCGCGCACGCTTGATGCGCTGTCTCAGTCTGAATACTTCGGCGCTATGCCCGTTCCGCTCGCGGTCTACCGCGAACAGATCAAGCGCCAGTCAATCCGTAATATTCAGGTCACACGAGAACAACTCACAAGTGCGATGGGCCACCTGATCTTGCCAAACGAGCTTCTTGACCATCTTGGCCCAGCCGTCTCCGCAGGCCGCTCGATCTTGATGTATGGCCCTCCAGGAAACGGCAAATCCTCAATCTCAAATGGCATCCGCGACGCGATGGGCGACAAGGTCTATGTCCCCCGCGCTATCGAATACGCAGGTCAGGTGATCACGGTCTATGACCCGATCGTGCACGCCGCCGTCGATGAGGAAGAAGATGATCCCACATCCCTGCGTCGCCGCGTGACCTTTGACACACGCTATGTCAAATTCGACCGCCCTACAGTCATCACAGGCGGCGAACTCTCCCTTGATATGCTTGATCTCGTCTACAACCCAACAGCGCGCACATACCAAGCGCCGTTGCAGCTCAAGTCCACTGGCGGCATCTTCATCGTCGACGATTTGGGCCGCCAAAAAGAACCGCCCCAAGCCTTGATCAACCGCTGGATCGTTCCCCTCGAAGAGAGCAAAGATATCCTCGCGCTGCAATCAGGTGAGAAGTTCGAGGTGCCTTTTGATACCCTCGTGATCTTCTCAACGAACTTCCACCCCAACAAGATTTTCGACCAAGCTGCGCTGCGCCGTATCTTTTTCAAAATCAAGATCGACGGCCCCGATCAGGAAAACTTCCTGAAGATTTTCGCCATGGTCGCCCGCGCCAAGAAAATGGAGCTCGGCGAGGCCGCCTTGGTGCACCTGCTCAAGGTCAAATACCCCACGATCGACAACATCTACGCCAATTATCAGCCCGGCTTTCTCATCGACCAGATGCGCGCCATCTGCGACTTTGAGGGCATTCCCTACAAGATGTCGCCCAGCCTGATTGACCGCGCATGGGCCAACATGTTCGTCAAAGAAGAAGACATCGTAAACTAATCGCTCAGAAACCTGACAAAAAGGGCGCGCCAGCCTTCGCCAGCGCGCCCTGAAATCCTATAATTCTCAAAGATTTAAGCCGTCAGCCCCTCAGGCTCGGCAAGCCCGTTGGCACGGCAACAAGCCGTCACGGTATTGGCCAGCAGGCAAGCAATCGTCATCGGCCCAACACCGCCAGGCACAGGCGTGATCGCCCCAGCACGCGCCGCGCAGCTGTCAAAGTCTACATCTCCGACAAGCTTGTTCTTGCCGTCACGCTCGATACGGTTAATCCCCACATCAATCACGGTCGCACCCTCTTTGATCCAGTCCCCAGGGACCATCTCGGGCCGCCCGACAGCTGCCACAACGATATCCGCGCGACGCACGACATCGGCCAGATCTTTCGTGCGTGAATGCGCAATCGTCACCGTGCAGCTATCGCCCAGCAGAAGCTGCGCCATAGGCTTGCCAACAATATTTGAACGCCCAATCACAACAGCATCCATCCCGCTCAAAGAGCCATGATGGTCGCGCAACATCATAAGGCAGCCAAGCGGCGTGCAAGGCACCATGCTCTTTTGTCCCGTGCCAAGCAAACCAACATTAGAGATGTGAAACCCGTCCACATCCTTGGCAGGGTCAATCGAGTTGATCACAAGGTCTTCGTTCAAGTGCTTGGGCAGCGGCAGTTGCACCAGAATACCGTGGATTTCAGGATCATTGTTGAGCTTGTCAATCAGTGCCAGAAGCTCCGCCTCAGGCGTCTCCACATCAAGCTTATGCTCAATAGACTTCATGCCCACTTCGACAGTCATCTTACCCTTGGAGCGCACATAAACTTGGCTCGCGGGGTCCTCGCCGACCAACACAACAGCAAGCCCTGGCGTGATCCCATGCTCTTCCTTGAGGCGGCTCACATGTCCCGCGACCTTCTCGCGCACCGTGCCCGCAAAGGCCTTCCCGTCAATAATTGTCGCGCTCATGTCGCCCTCATTTTCTTTCTCTAAATATCCCCGCCGGAGGCATGGAGCCGCGCAGCGGCGACCGGAGCATCAAGGGCTAAATGCCCTTGATGCTCCGGTCCTTTTACTTAAAACAGGCCTTCAATCTCGCCTGCGTCATTCAAGCGGATTGTTTCAGCCGCAGGCACCCGTGGCAAGCCCGGCATTGTCATGATCTCGCCGCAGACAACCACGACAAAACCAGCACCCGCACTCAAGCGCACTTCTCGTACAGGCACAGAGTGCCCGGTTGGCGCACCGCGCAAGCTCGGGTCAGTCGAGAAGCTATACTGCGTCTTCGCCATGCAGACCGGAAGGTTGCCGTAGCCCTGCTCTTCCCAAAGCTTAAGCTGGTCACGGATTTTCTTATCCGCAATCACCTCATCAGCGCGGTAAATCCCTTTGGCAATCCGCTCGATCTTCTCAAAGAGTGGCATGTCATCAGGATACAGTGGAGCAAACTGGCTCACGCCACTGTCTGCAATTTCGGCCACGCGTTTGGCGAGCTCTGCACTGCCCTTGGAGCCAAACTCCCAGTGCTGGCTGACAATCGCTTCAGAACCTTGGCTCTTTACGTAGTCTTTTACAGCCTGAACTTCTGCCTCTGTGTCGGTCACAAAGTGGTTGATCGCAACAACAACAGGAACTCCAAAGGACTTCAGGTTGCCGATATGGCGGCCAAGGTTGGCACAGCCCTTTTTAACAGCGTCGACATTCTCGCCACCAAGGTCCGCTTTCGCAATCCCCCCGTTCATTTTCATGGCGCGCACAGTCGCAACAAGCACCACACAGTCAGGCGCAAGACCCGCTTTGCGGCATTTGATGTTCATGAATTTCTCAGCCCCAAGGTCCGCGCCAAAGCCCGCTTCTGTCACAACATAGTCGGCCAGTTTGAGCGCGGTCTGCGTTGCAATCACCGAGTTACACCCATGGGCGATGTTGGCAAACGGGCCACCGTGAACAAACGCAGGGTTGTTCTCAAGCGTTTGCACAAGGTTTGGCTGCATCGCGTCTTTCAGCAAAACAGTCATCGCGCCTTCCGCCTTGATATCGCGCGCATAAACAGGCGAGCGGTCGCGGCGATAGGCAACAATCATACTGCCCAGACGCTCTTCAAGGTCTTTGAGGTCTTTGGAGAGGCACAAGATCGCCATAACTTCGGAGGCGACAGTGATGTCAAAGCCATCTTCGCGTGCAAAGCCGTTTGAAACTCCGCCGAGCGACGATGTGATCTGGCGCAAGGAGCGGTCGTTCATGTCCACAACACGGCGCCAAGTCACACGGCGGGTGTCGATATCGGCCTCATTGCCCCAATAGATGTGGTTGTCCAGCATCGCACTCAGAAGCGAGTGCGCAGAAGTGATCGCGTGGAAATCGCCCGTGAAGTGCAGGTTCATGTCTTCCATAGGCACAACTTGCGCATAGCCGCCGCCAGCTGCGCCGCCCTTCATCCCGAAGTTCGGGCCCAAGCTCGCTTCGCGAATACAAACCATCGCTTTCTTGCCAATCGCGTTCAAGCCATCGCCAAGGCCCACGGTTGTTGTGGTCTTGCCTTCGCCCGCAGGCGTCGGGTTGATAGCCGTCACAAGGATGAGCTTGCCGTTTTTGTTCTTTTGCACAGAGTTGATAAAGCTCTGGCTCACTTTGGCCTTGTCGTGGCCGTAAGGCAGCAGATGCTCACTCGCGATCCCGATTTTATCGCCAATCTCTTGGATCGGGCGTTTCTTGGCTTCGCGGGCAATTTCAATGTCGGACTTATAGCTCATAGCGGATTCCTTTTTCCCATCCGGCTTCTCTTGCTGCCCTTCTATCGGCCCCAAAGAGACAGCGGCGCGCGGAATCCGACATTTCCAAAGCCCATAGCGGCGGAGTGTCGCAGCCACAATCTGCGCCTGTCGCCTATCGGAAACTCATCTAGCGGCGCGCTTGCGCCAGATGCGGCCAGACCGGTTGATCAGGAACATGCAGCACAAGCTCATCCCCAAGAGCAATCTCCCCTCCACGCTCAACCCACGCTGTCACACCGCGGCGGTTCTTGGCAGCAGGCTTAAATGCCTTGCCATACCCCTCGTGCTCGGCCTCGACTTCCTTGGCAGGATAGATGCAGGGGCGGTTTTCCATATCAACCACGAGCGCCGCGCCCGAAGGTGCAAGCAAGCGCGAAGATGGCGGCACATGAGTAAAGTCAGGGATACCCTCGATCACCAGAGATGCGCCCAAATGCTCGGGCTGCAAAGCCTCAAGCCCCATCTCGGCCGCAATCAGCGCCATTTCCTCTAAGGATAAAACAGAGAGTTGTCGCACATTCGCAATCTCGCTGCCTTTGGGGTACTGGCTCGTGACACGGCTGCAGGACACGCGCGTAAATCCGCCATGCGCCTCGCCTTCCATTCCGTCAAGCCCAAGCCTAACAGAGCGCAGCGGCTCTGAGCGCAAGCCTGCATCACGGTCTTCTACACGACCGATCCACTTGATAACGGCCTTAAAATTCGTTGGTTTCAACGCAGGCATATCAGCCCCCCTCATTACCTCGTGAATTTGGCGCAGCATAACTACGAACAAGGTTCTCATACGCCAAAAATTAGTGTCACAGCCACGTTTTGCCGATTTCCAGATCCAAGCGAAGGGCGAGAAATTACGCAAGCTTTCCGTTACGCCACTTCCTGACAACTCACTTCTCGGTAAATTTAAGCTCAATGCGACGGTTCTGTGCTCGAGCCTCGGGCGAATTGCCGCTCGCAATAGGTTGATACTGCCCGAAGCCGTTGGCGCTCAGCCGTTCGGGCGGAATACCAAGGAAATTCACCATATACCTAACGACAGAAAGCGCCCGCGCCTGAGAGAGTTCCCAGTTATCAGCAAACGCACCCGCGCCTGACAAAGGCACATTGTCGGTATGGCCGTCCACACGGATCACCCAATCAATCTCGTCAGGGATATCTCCAACAACATTGCGCAAGATTCCTGCAATCTTGGCCAGCTCGCCCTCCCCTTCACGGCTCAGATTGGCCGCACCCGGCGCAAACAGCACCTCGGAAGAAAAGACGAACCTGTCGCCCACAATGCGTATACCGTTCTGCGCGCCGATTACGTCGCGCAAACGTCCAAAAAATTCGCTTCGATAGCGTTCGAGATTCTGCTTTTCGGCCTCAAGCCTGACCCGCTCAGCCTCTTCCAGCTCGCGCCGCTTGCGCTCCTCGGCCGCCGCACGCGCCAAGGCCGCGTTGAGATCCTGCCCCAAGTTTGAAAGCTGGATGTCGCTCGCCGCATCGCGCTCCTTATAGTCGTCGATAATCGCCTGAAGGCTGCCAAGCTGTGCGCGCAAAGCCGCGACTTGCTGATTGAGCAGGGCTTGCTCGCGCAGCGCCTCTGCCGAGCGCGCCTCTTCTTCTGAGAGCGCTGCGTTGGCTTGGGCCAAAAGCACAGCTCGCGCCTCTGCCTCACTCAACGTCTCGCCAAGCGTTCCCTCAAGCGCAAGCTTCTCTGCCAAAGCCTGCGCGAGCTTCGCACGCATATCCGCGTTCATTGCGGCCTGTGCAGCACCCTCTGATTCAGCCTCAAGCAGCAATGCCGCGATCCGTTGGCCAAGCTCGTCCTCTTTCGCCTCCGCCGCGGCAAGCAAGGTCAGCGTCTCTTCCGCGTCCTTGCGCGCAGCCTCAAGCGCAAGCGTCATCGCCGTGAGCTCTGTGTCCGCCTCTGCAAGGCGCGCACGCAAAGCCTCTGCTGCCGCCAGCTCGATGGCGCGGGCTGCTTCCTCTTCGCTCAATGCCGTCTCGACCCGTGCAAGAGCCTCATCTTTGGCCGCCGCTTCGGCCTCCGCCGCTGCAATCACGGCCTCCAAAGCCGCCTTCTGCGTGCTAAGGTCGGCACTCTCGGCCCGCAAAGCCTCAGCCTCGCTCTGAGCCAAATCGCGCTCCGTCAAAAGGCTCGCCACCTGCGCTTCAAAGGCAGTCACCTGCGCTTCTGCAGCGCTCAGCGCCTCGTCTTGCGCCTGTGTTTGGGCCCGCAGAGTTGCGATCAAAGCCGCCTGTTCGCCCGCCCGGGTGCGTGCCGCCTCAAGCGTCACACCAAGCTCACCAACCCGCGCCTCAAGCCCCGAGGTCTTCCGCTGTTCAAGCCCAAGCGCCTGCGCCAGCTTGGCGATTTCGGCATTTAGCTGGTTCATCTCGCTTTCCTGCCCCGTGATCGTCTCACGCAGCACGAATTGAACCACCATAAAGATGGTCAAAACAAACATCAGAACAAGCAAAAGCCCCGTCATCGCATCGACAAACCCAGGCCAGATATTGGCCTGAAAGCGCTGCCCGGTGCGGCGGGAAAGGGCCATAAGCTAGCCCTCGTTTCCAGTGGTGTCGGGCGTCTGCTGGCTCACACGCAGCTTGCGAACAGTGTTTGGTCCCTGTCCGCCAAGTACCTTGCCCAAATCGGCAATATCGGTGCGTAGCTCAGCCATCATCTCTTGACGCCCCGCGCTGATCTCTTCCAGTACGCGCAGCATCTGCACATCAATCGATCTGAGGCGCATACGGCTCTCAGCATCAATCCCAGCTTCCGTGCTGCTACCGCTGCGCTGACGCAATTCGCCAATCAGCGCGTCTTGTCCTTCAGCCACACGGCCAAGCGCGGTCAACGTCGGACTGGCATCGCCCATCTCGTTCATAAGCCGTTCAAGCGCACCAGTCAGTTGCGCAAGCCGCTCATCAACTGCCGCTTGGCGCGCATCGCCCGCGCGGAAAATGTCCTGCAAGGCATCCATCTGCTGTGCCATATGCTCTAAAACGCCGTCATAAACAGGAGCCTGACCGCCCTCTTCGTTCTCGCCAGAGGCAAAGCCAAGACGGGTGATCGAGCTGAGCCACTCCTCCAGCTCACGATAAAAGCGGTTCTGCGCATGGCCCGCAAAAAGCTCCAGCAATCCCACAACAAGCGAGCCGGCAAGACCCAGAAGGGAAGACGCAAACGCCACGCCCATGCCCGAAAGCTGCTGATCCAGCCCGCTCATCAAACGCCCAAAAACCTCAACACCGCTCTCCCCTTCGGCGGGGGCAAGACCTCGGATCGTGTCAACAAGCGCAGGAACAGTCGTCGCCAGTCCGTAAAATGTGCCCAAAAGGCCAAGGAAAATCAGCAGACTGACAATATACCGCGTGATCTCCCGCTCTTCGTCGATCCGCTGCGCCACTGAGTCAAGAATAGAGCGTGCCGATCCAGAGCTAATCTGCCTCCCGTGCGCCCGTGCACTGAGCAGATTGGCCAAAGGCGTCAAAAGAGACGGCGGCAAGACCCCTTCGCGCTCCGCCACATCCGCTGCGAATGCCTCGATCCAGCGCACAGAGCGCATCATTTGATATATCTGCCAGAACGTCGCCAAAACGCCGACGGCAAAGACAAAAACGATAAACCCGTTGAGATAGGGGTTCGCCTCAAAAACAGGCAATACCTGTGGCAGAGCCAAGAGGGTAACAAACCCCGCCAGCCCAAGCGCCAACAGCATCAAAACGATCTGTCTCAAAGGTTGCGAAAAATACAGCTCGGCCTCACGGTCCGGATGCGCCATCGTGACGGCTCCCGACGCTTATTTCAATTGCGTCAACCATAAGCAGAACTCACGCTCAAGCCAAGAAAAATGCCAACGTCCGCCCGACAAGAAAAAGCGGCGCGTAGAATATGCGCGCCGCCTTCAGGGGGAGGGAGAGGAATATCGCAGTCAGGCTTAGCGGAAGTGCGCGCCACCAGGAGCTGTCGAAACCGCATCGGAGCCTTCAAAGAGGCTCACTTGGAGCATACCGTCCGTGGCTTCTTGCCCACTGCGCTTGCTGTTGAACTTGGGTGCATCAATCGTGATGCGTTCGCCTGCTGTTGCCTCTACGGCATATTCATTTGCCGAAGACGCAGGGCCATCCGTGCCAAGCGCAAGAGCTGACGTTGCTGTAAGGGCAAGGGCGAGGGCTGTATTGTATACGAGTTTCATAAGAGTATCCTTTGTTGAGATGCGCACTTCGGCGCGTGATTTGAAAAAGAGGGTCGTCTGTGGTTTAGCGGAAGTGCGCGCCGCCCGGGGCTGTCACGATAGTGTCTGAGCTTTTGAAGACGTTGAGTTGCAACTTGCCGTCAATTGTCTCTTGGCCCGAGCGTGTGCTGTTTGACGTGGTCGAGATCACTGCCACAACTTCACCAATAGTACCTTGGCCGACATAGCTGTCTGCGCTCACTGCAGAGCCTTCAACACCTGCGGCAAAAGCTGTTGTTGCAGTAAGAGCGAGGGCGGCGACTGTATTGTATACGAGGTTCATAATGTGGTCCTTTATGTTTTTTTTGCGCTCATGGCGCGGTTGCTTTCTGTTTCCCGTCGGCGTCTTCACCGTCCGGCATGCAACCAATCTGAGCCTTGCCGCTCGATATTTCAAAACACCCCTGCTCACCGCCCCGTGCAAAAGCGCGACGCAATCGTGAGCCCAAGGAAAATTTCTCACTAAAGTCTAAATTTAATAATTATTTTCATGTGTTTACACAGAATGCAAAAAGCTCTCGATTGAAATATTTCACAGATTTCACAGCCGCATGATCAAAAAGAGATGGGTTTTGTGATCGAAATTTTAGGTGCGCTCACGCACATTAAACGCAGAAAAGGCTACCTTTGTGATCAACGCGCACCAAATATTTCAGAAATTTTGGCCCTCAGCCAAGCATTTTCACTCGCGCCACAATAGAATCGAGCTCAGGGTCCGAAATCCCGAGCTCGTGCAAATGCGCCGCCGTGTTAAAGAGATACTCGCTGTTCGGCCCACGCCCCCCATGCGCACCTGCAATGATCCGCGCCTGCTCTTCCAGATCAAGTCCGCCGCAATACTGCACATGCGCCGAGTCAATCACATAGGTCACAGCTTCAACACGGCGCTTGTCGGCCAGCGTGATCTCAAGGGTGCGCTCTACATAGGCCGAAGAGATCAGCTCACGCTCGCGCAGATATGCGAGTACATCTGCCTCCTGCCCGGCCCGCACAGAAAAGGCGACCCCATGGCAGCGCGCCCGTGGCATCTCGTCGAGCGCCAGTACAAGTCCTGGGTTTTCCTCTGTTCCGCGGTGATGGATCGAACGCATACAAAAGCTGCGGGCATAGCCTTCAAGCGTGGCAATCCGCATCTCATCCACTTCAAAGCCAGGGTTCCAGATCAAAGACCCATAGCCAAACACTCACATCGTCATATCACTTGTCCCTTCGCGCGCCTGCCCCCATAAACACCATCACCACATGAGGGAAAAGGTGCACGCGTGAAAAAACTGCTCGTTCTTATCGTGACTCTGGCCGCGCTCTGGTCTGGCTATTGGTTCATCGGCGCGGCCGGCGTCAAGGCTGGCTTCGCCGCGTGGTTTGACGCCCGCCAAAGTGAAGGCTGGCAAGCCGAGCACTCCGACCTTTCGGTCAAAGGCTTCCCCAACCGGTTTGACACAACTCTGACTGACCCCGCCCTCGCTGACCCCGCCACAGGGCTCGCATGGTCGGCCCCCTTCGTTCAGCTTTTCGCCCTAAGCTATAAGCCAAACCATATCATTGCTGCCTTCCCCGAGTTCCAGACATTGCGCACGCCAGAAGCCCGCTTTGCGCTCAAGAGTGAAAAGATGCAGGCCTCCATGGTCATGGAGCCCAAGACAGACCTCGCCTTCAATCGCGCCAATCTCGCGGCCACAGCCCTCACAATCACGCCAGAGGCGGGCGCACGCATTCATATTGCCGGACTACAAACTGCGCTCACTCGAGAAAACACCTCAAGCTATCGCGCCGCTTTCAATGCCGATGGCCTCGCCCCGCCACTTCCCGCCGCGCTCACAGGCGAGCTGCCCGAGGCGCTCACATCCTTTCGCGCCGATGCCACTCTAGATTTTACCAAACCATGGGATATTACAGCCCTTGAAGAGAGCCGGCCCCAACCAACAAAGATCAAGCTCCACCTCGCCGAGGCCGAATGGGGCCAGCTCAAACTTGCCGCCGCTGGCGAGCTTTCTGTAGATCGTACAGGCTTACCTACAGGCACGGTCACAATCAAAGCCCGCAACTGGCGCGACATTCTCGCACTGGCCACAGCCTCAGGCGCATTGCCCGCTGCACTGACCGATCAGATCGAACAGGGCCTGTCCCTCCTCGCCAATTTCTCAGGCAATCCAGAAACGCTGGATATCCCACTGACATTCTCAGGCAGCTATATCAAAATTGGTCTTATCCCCGTCGCCCCCGCGCCGCGCCTTTCGATCCGATGAGCGACTGTCCTTACGAGACTGCGCTCCTTACGCATTGGGCCGCAGGCTCGGATAGTGCGGCAGACAGCGCCCATGACCTCGCCCACATCCGCCGCGTCTGGGCCAATTGCCAACACATCGCCAAAGGCGAAAACGCCCCCGTCGATCTGGACCTGCTCCACGCCGCCGCAATCTTCCATGATCTCGTCAATCTAGCGAAAGACGCACCCAACCGTGCAGAGGCCTCCCGCCTTTCGGCCAAAGCCGCCGCCCCGCTGGCTCGCGCCTGCGGATTTCCCGAGGCCAAAATCCCCGCGCTGAAACACGCCATCACAGCCCACAGCTTTTCCGCAAATATGCATCCCAAAACACTTGAAGCCAAAATCCTGCAGGATGCCGACCGCCTCGACGCCCTTGGAGCCATCGGCCTTGCACGCATGCTCATGGTCTCAGGCGCTCTCGCCCGCCCGCTCTATGACCCGCAAGATCCCATGGCCGAGCGCCGCCCTCCCGACGACACCGCCTTCGCCCTCGATCATTTTCAATCCAAACTCTTCACTCTGGCCAACACCATGCAAACCGCCACAGCCCGCCAGATCGCTGAAGAGCGCACAAATTACATGCGCGCCTACCTCGCCCGCCTAAAAGGCGAGATAAACGAAGGCTAACCCGCCCCGCTCTTTTTCTTTCCAGAAATATCCCGGGGGGTCTGGGGGGCTGGCCCCCCAGCTCTGCCTGCGGTCTGTGGGGCTGACCCCCCAGCTGGTCGGATTTTCGCGCAGCGAAAATTCGAAACCGAGCTCATCTCGGCCAGCGCACATCACCGTGCGCTCTATTAACACTGCAAAACTCCGTTTTGTCGGTGCACGGGTTGTGCACGCTTTTCGCCCCCCTAGAATCAGGGCCGTTAACCTTTTTATTTGCAGTAAGATCCGCCGCTGTAGCGCGCTGTGTCAAAGTGCAAATGGTCCTCGTGGTACCCGTCCGAGCCAGGGCCAAGCGTTGTACCAAAAGGCCCACACGCCGCCTTATGCGCCGCCCGTATCGCCTTGCCACCTTTGCCCTTGCCGTAGTCTCTTAAGGCACTGTATTCGCTCCCATTTTTCATAATGAAACCCGAAATATCTATGGCGCGGCCCTTGCCATGCTCACTGATCCGCCCGCCCTTTTTGTGGTTGCGCGTGCGGCAAACATAATGTGCCGCAACTTTCAGCGAGCTCACACCGCCCGCATGCCTGCCAAAAGCAGGCTTCACCCCATTTTAAACCCATGTTTTCAATGCTTTAGCTGTGCCGCAGTCCATCAAGGACCCTTGCCTCAAGGCAACACCGCTCACCGCGCTGATCTTTACAGCGTCGTTAATCCCACACCCGCTAAGCTTGCCAGGAACATGGCCCACATATTCTCCCTGAAGTGACGGATCACCACAGACCGCGCCAGGCACAGAACGCCCTGAGTCGCGTTGCTTTTCAGCCTTCGGAGCACCAAAGAATGAACAAGAAGAGGCAAAACACAACAAAAACAATGCCTTAAATATTTTGTTCATTGTTTTTTAACCCGACCAAAATCTGGGGCGTCTGTATCCTGCCCCGCTTCGATAATGCCTCGCCTGATCGCCCTTGTGCGCGTGAAATATGCGTGCAGCATATCCCCGTCCCCTGTGCGGATCGCGCGTTGAAGCGCAAACAGCTCTTCAGTAAAGCGCCCCAGAATTTCAAGTGTCGCGTCTTTATTGTTGAGGAATACATCGCGCCACATTGTTGGGTCCGAGGCCGCAATCCGAGTAAAATCGCGAAACCCCGCCGCAGAATATTTTATCACTTCGCTGTCCGTCACGCGGCGCAAATCATCGGCCACACCAACCATCGTATAGGCAATCAAATGCGGTGCATGAGAGGTAACACCGAGCACCAGATCATGGTGCTCCGCATCCATTTCCTCAACCTTCGCGCCAATCCCTTCCCAAAGATCACGCAGGGACCGTACCGCTTCGAGGGGCGCGCCCTCGGCGGGAACAAGAAGAGTGTATCGGTTGTCAAACAGCTCGGCAAAGCCAGCGCGCGGGCCAGAATGTTCGGTCCCTGCCAAAGGGTGTGCTGGAATAAAGTGCACATTTTCAGGAAGATGCGGACCGACTGCATCAATCACAGCCTTTTTCACAGAACCCACATCGCTGACGGTCGCACCTGTTTTGAGGTGTGGGGCAATCTCTTGCGCCACCGCGCCCATCGCGCCCACAGGCACACAGAGCACAACGAGGTCCGCGTCTTTCACAGCCTCTGCCGCACTGTCACAAACCACATCACACAAGCCGATCTCCCGCGCGATATCACGCGTCTCGCCTGAGCGCGCATAGCCTCGCACCTCGCCCGCAAGGCCGCCGCGTTTCATGGCCCAAAACATCGACGACGCGATCAAGCCCAGTCCGATCAGAGCCACTTTTTCATATGTCTGGCTCATGCCTGGGTCTCCCGCCAATTCGTAAGTGCCGCAATCAAACGGCCAGTCTGCGCCTCGTTGCCCACAGTCATCCTGAGCCCTTCAGGAAAGCCATACCCCTTCACACGTCGCACCAATATGCCCTCGCCTTGCAAGGCCAGATCAACAGCCGCCGCTTCTGCCTCATCCGCAAAGCGCGCCAACACAAAGTTCGCGTGGCTCTCGTCACATGCCACACCCAGTTGGCGCAATGCCCCCGCGAGCCGCGCTCGCTGAGCCGCGTTCAAAACCGTACAGGTTGGCACCCAGTCCATATCTTCCACTGCAGCTTGCGCCGCCTGAAGCTGCACCGTTGACAGGTTAAACGGCTGTCTGATCCGCGTCATGACATCAATCATCTCACGCGGCCCATAGCCCCAGCCAATGCGCAATCCACCTAACCCGTAGACTTTTGAAAACGTCCGCGTCATCAGCACGTTGGGAAGCTTGGCCACAAGGCCTGCCCCACCATCATAGCCTTCAGCATATTCTGCATATGCCCCATCGATCACCAAAATCACGGTCGCGGGCAAGCTCCGCGCAAGCCGTTCAAGCTCCCCATCAGGCAGCATCGTTCCCGTCGGGTTTGCAGGGTTTGCAAGCATAACAACCCGCGTGCGCTCCGTCACAGCTGCAAGGATCGTATCAACACTCACAACCCGCTCGGCCTCAGCAACCTGTACAGGCGTGGCCCCCGCCATATGCGCAAGGATCGGATACATAGAAAAGCCGTGCTCGGTGTAGATGATCTCGTCACCCACGCCTGCATAAGCCTGACAGACGAATTGCAAAACCTCATCAGACCCGACGCCACAGATGATTTGTTCAGGCGCCAGCCCATAGGTCTTGCCGATTGCCGCACGTAGCTCGGCATGGTCGGTCGAGGGATAGCGATGCACCTCACTGGCCGCCTGCGCGATCGCAGCCATCGCTGCGGGAGGCGGGCCAAGCGGGTTCTCGTTTGAGGACAGCTTCAAAACATCAGAATGCCCAGCAATGCTAGACTTTCCACCCTCATAAAGTGCGATATTCATGATCCCTGCTTGCGGTGTAAGGCTCATATTTCTCTCCAAATTCCTCACAGGTCATACTGGCAGATACCTCTCGCTGCCAGCAAAGAAAAAGGGCCGCAGCGGTATCCCGCCACAGCCCTCTCATAAAGCTTTGCGAAATACGCGTGCTTAGTTTTGTGCGTAATATTCGATAACGAGGTTTGGTTCCATCACAACTGGGTATGGCACATCGCCAAGACCAGGAGCGCGTACGAATGTCGCTTTCATTTTGGAGTGATCCGCATCGATGTAGTCAGGCACGTCACGCTCTGCAAGCTGAGTGGCTTCGATTACAACAGCGATCTGCTTGGAACGATCACGCACTTCAATCACATCGCCTTCTTTGACGCGGTATGAAGGAATGTTTACCTTCTTGCCGTTCACAGTGACGTGGCCGTGGTTTACGAACTGGCGTGCCGCAAAAACTGTCGCAACAAACTTGGCACGGTAAACAACCGCATCAAGGCGGCGCTCGAGCAGACCAATCAAGTTCTCGCCTGTGTCGCCTTTTACGCGCTCTGCTTCTTTATAGATGCGGCGGAATTGCTTCTCTGTCAGGTCGCCGTAGTAGCCTTTCAGCTTCTGCTTGGCGCGCAGCTGCAGACCGAAGTCAGACAGTTTACCCTTACGGCGCTGACCATGCTGGCCGGGGCCATATTCACGACGGTTGACAGGTGACTTGGGGCGGCCCCAAATGTTTTCGCCCATGCGGCGGTCAATTTTGTACTTGGCAGACGTGCGTTTTGTCACGGCTGATCTCCTTCTAAGAGCGAGGCCCCAATGGGCCACTATGAAGGGCGTTGTCCTCTGGATTACTCCTGACAGGCTGGCTCTTGCGAGGGCCACCAACACCAATGAAGCCGCGCTTATATCTGCGCGCGCCCCTGAGTCAAGCGCAAACCCTTTATTTTGAGCCTCAAGCCCCTACGCGGCTTCGTGTGCAAGGATCGCCGCTTCCGATGCCGAAAGATTGCGCCGCGCAAAAGCACCATAGCGCTCAGGCTGAACCTCAAAGTCAGGGCGCATCTGCAACAAGGTTTCACGGTCTTCCTCACTCAAGGTCGAAAGTGCCGTGTTGGCAGGGTGAAAGCTTTCCGTCTCCACGCCATTGGCCCAGACAATTTGGTGGTTTGGAAGCAGAAGGTGGACATAGGTCACCTCTTTCAACTGACTATCCACAACGATATTTTTGTCGTTGAGCATGTCCTTCGCCCGCACCAAAACCTCATCCGTGTTAAACAATGCCTGTGCGATCGCACCCTTTACGAGCATACGATGCTCGGGTGATACGACCAATTCCTCATCAGGTCGCGCGATCCCCAACGCGCCCGCTCGAAAGCGGATCGGCCGCAAACGGGGCATCGCAAAAAGGCGTGCGCCCGTCATCCGCCGCTGACCAACCCATTGGATTTCCTGCGCGCCCGCATCTTTTGTTTGCACGTAGTCGCCTTGTCTCAATGTTTCGATGGCCCGCAACCCGTCGGGGGTTTCAATCCGCGTGCCTGGCGTAAAGCAAATCACGCCGCCCGCGTCTGGCCCTTCGGCGCTTTGCCGGGCAGGCTCAAAACTCTGATGGACGACCCAAAGATCGCGGCCTTTCGGAGGGAGCTGATCGACAAACATCAACAATGGCTGCGCATCAGCGCCAAGCTCGTTGAGTGTTACCGTGTAGCTCTGAGATCCATCTGTCACAACAAAGCTGTTGTCGCTCAAATTTTCTGGCGCATCCTCCAACAGGTCGCTTCGATCATTGACTGCTGCGCCAACAAGACGGTGCACCATGCGCGCCGCGCGCCGTCTGAGGTTTGCTTCATCGTCCGCTCTGTCCAGCCGCAATAGCTCGGAAGGCCCATCAACGCGCACAGCGTCTCCCTGCCAAGACCACGTTGCCCCAACGTTCAGGTCTACCACTGGCGCATGCGCCAGCCCGTCTATTTTTGTTTGCGGCCAAGAGATAACTAACGTGCCCTTAAAGCCCGTTTCCATCACTACTGCCTGCCTCGATCTTGTTTTTATTATGTGAGTTGAGGCTAGCACGACCGATTCGTCCTGCATACCCCCGAAAACACAGGATGAATCCTGATTGTGGCAAAAAAGCTGACGCGAAAACGCGTCAATCACTCAAGGAAAATAGGCTCGAGCCATTCAAACGCAAGGCAGCGCTAGACACAGCCCGTCGCGCCTGCAAGATTATGCCATGACCCTAAAAATAGATCTTTTACGCGTGTTTTGTGCAGTGGCTGAAACAGGCTCACTCTCGATGGCGGCAGACACTCTGGGGCGCACACCCTCTGCAATCTCAATGGCCCTTAAGCAATTTGAGGAGCACTTGGGCGCCCCGCTTTTTGTCGGCAGCCGCAAATCAAAACTCACACCGCTCGGGCAAGCAATCTTGACTGAAGCCTTGCAAGAGATCGCCCATTTCGCTCGCTCGGTGCGGCGCATCGAAGGGCTGGCGCAAGCCACCCATGGAGAAGTCCGCCTTGCCGTGACACCCTCGGTTGCGCAAACTGTTCTCCCTGAGATCATAAAATCCTACAGCGAGCTTTATCCCGATGTTTCCATCGAACTGCGCGATCTGGACAGCGCAGGCGTCTTGGCCGAGCTGGAAGCCGACCGAGCAGATATCGGTATTGCCGCCCTCCCCGAGCGAGCAGGCTTTGAGCGCTTTGAGCTCTTCTGCGACCCGTTCGGGGTAGTCTGTCGCGCGGATCATCCCCTTGCCCCGAGGTGGGACAGCCTAACTTGGGCCGACATTACTGAAGAAACACTTATCGCCAACGGGCTATGTGACAAAATAAACGATCCCGCATTTGAAACCATGCGCGCGGGCTCGAGGCTGTTTGTGCACAACACCGCCTCTCTGCTCGCACTTCTGCGCGCAGGTGCAGGAATTTCGATATTGCCCATGCGCGCACTGGGGGCTGGCGAAGATGATCTGGTGTTTCTCCCACTTAAAGATAGCAAAGCAAAACGGCACGTACACGTTATGCACCGGACCGAAGACCAGCTGCTTACTCCTGTGCTACACTTCACAGACGCTCTGCGCGCAGCCTCATTTCAAGAAATCTGAAGCAAACTTCAGCGAAATTCGTTTGCTCTTAAGCCCTGCAAGGGCCAAAAAGGATCAAACCTTGGCCAAGGAAACCTTATGACCGACATCAAACCAAATCTGATCGCAGGCGCCTGGAGCACAGGCGTAGGCGCTATTAAAAACTACAATCCATCGGATCTATCCGAAGTGGTCGGCTTGTATGCCCAAGCGTCAGTGCAAGAGCTGGACACTGCCGTCGAGGCGGCTCAAGCCGCCCAAGTCGAATGGGCCGCCTACGGTCTTGAGCGCAAGCAAGCTGTTCTCAATGCAATCGGCAACGAAATGATGGCGCGCGCCGAAGAGCTCGGCACACTGCTCAGTCGCGAAGAAGGCAAGCCCCTCGCCGAGGGCAAGGGCGAGGTCTACCGCGCAGGCCAGTTCTTTACCTATTACGCCGCCGAAGTGCTCCGTCAGCTTGGCCAAAACGCACAGTCCGTGCGCCCAGGTGTTGATATCGACATTCGCCGCGAGCCTGTCGGAACCGTTGCCGTGATCAGCCCGTGGAACTTCCCCACGGCCACAGCCAGCTGGAAAATTGCACCCGCATTGGCCTATGGCAACGCCGTGATTTGGAAGCCTGCAAATGCCACACCTGCTTCTGCACATGCGCTTGCTGAAATCATTGCGCGCCAAGATATACCGAAAGGTCTCTTCAGCCTCGTAATGGGCTCTGGCAGCGACGTGGGCCAGAAGCTCGTCGAGCATCGCGGCATCAACGCCATTTCCTTTACAGGCTCGGTTCCCGTGGGCCGCGGAATCGCACAAGCGGCCGTTTGCAATTTCACCAAGCTGCAAATGGAAATGGGCTCCAAAAACGCCTTGGCCGTGATGGATGATGGCGATCTCGATCTCGCGGTTGCTGTCGCTCTTGGCGGAGCTTTTGGCGGCACAGGACAGAAGTGCACCGCCTCTTCACGCCTTGTTGTGCACCAAGCTGTGCATGACGCCTTTGTGGAAAAGCTCGTTGCCGGGGCCAAGGCCATGAAAGTCGGCCATGCTCTGGAAGAGGGCACACAGATCGGCCCTGTTGTGAGTGAGGCGCAACTCAAGGAAAACCTCGCATGGGTCGCCAAGGGCCGCGCCGAAGGGGCCGAGCTGGCTTGCGGTGGAGAAGAGGTCGAACGCGCCACAAAGGGATATTACATGACGCCCGGTGTGTTCCTCAACACGACCAACACGATGGAAATCAATCGTGAAGAGCTCTTCGCGCCGCTGACAGCCGTTATCAAAGTTGGCAGTTACGACGAAGCGTTGCATACCGTCAACGATACCCGCTTTGGTCTCACCGCTGGTATCGTAACGCGTTCACTTGCCCGCGCCAGTGACTTCCGTGCCCGTGCCCGCTCAGGCTGTGTCATGGTCAATCTCGCCACCGCAGGCACAGACTATCACGTCCCCTTTGGCGGCCGTGGCGAAAGCTCTTATGGCCCGCGCGAACAAGGCTCTGCTGCTGCTGAGTTCTACACAACAGTCAAAACCGCCTATATTTCCGCAGGCTTGCCAGAGTAAATCCATGTATCGCATCGACAACCTCCAATACGCCAACTGGTCTGAGAAAATCTTTCGCCAAATGCGTGAAGGCGGCCTAGATGCGGTGCATGTTACGATCGCCTATCACGAGAATTTCCGTGAAACCGTGCTTAATATGGAGCAATGGAACCGTTGGCTTGAGCAGTTCCCTGATCTTATCGTGAAGGGGCGGTCTGCGGCCGACGTACGCCATGCACATGAAACAGGTCGGACGGCGATCTTCTTCGGCTTTCAAAACCCCTCACCCATAGAGGATGATATCGGCCTCGTCGAAATCCTACACGATCTCGGCGCGCGCTTCATGCAACTAACCTACAACAACCAATCGCTCCTCGCGACAGGCTGCTACGAGGATGAAGACACCGGCCTGACACGTATGGGCAAACAAGTGGTGCGCGAAATGAACCGCGTGGGGTTGGTCGTCGATATGTCCCACTCCGCTGATCGTTCAACCATTGAAGCCGCGGACTTTTCCGAACGGCCCATCGCCATCACCCATGCCAACCCGCACGCTTGGCAGCCTGCCCTACGCAACAAACGTGACGAGGTGATCCGCGCTGTCACCTCCAATGGCGGCATGCTTGGCTTCTCGCTCTACCCTCACCACCTCAAAGACAAATCGGCATGCACATTGTCAAGCTTCTGCCAAATGATCGCCGACACCGCGGAAAAGTTCGGCGCCGAACATCTCGGCATCGGATCGGACCTCTGCCAAGATCAGCCTGACTCCGTCGTTGAGTGGATGCGCGTGGGTCGCTGGACCAAAGAGATCGACTATGGCGAGGGCTCTGCTGCAGCTCCGGGTTTCCCCCCCATGCCCGATTGGTATCAAGACAACCGCGACTTTGAAAACATCGCGCAAGGCCTCGCAGATGTTGGCTTCTCCCAGCCAGAAATTGAAGGGGTCATGGGCGACAACTGGTTGCGCTTTTATGAGCTCAACTTCGGATCAAAGCCATGACGGAGCTGGTGATGCGCCCGCCCGAGCAAGTTATGACGCTGTCGCGCTTGGGCAGCCTGCACCAGTGCCGCCTATCCTTCATGCGCCAGCTTCTGCGCCGTCTGGCACGCGAAAACTGGCAGATCAGCCGCCCGCGCTTTGACATCAACTCACGCGGCGAAGGAGTCGCGGTCTATACGGCCCAAGGCCCTGAACGGTCCTATTCTCTCATTGCTTTTGCTCATGACCTACCCGATGAGATGCGCTCTGACCGCGTGATCGCAACCGCATGGGATGCAACCTTCACGCTCTTTGACGGCACCCCGACCCCCGATGATATTGAGCGATTGCGCGCCAATGTGCCACTGCAAGAAGCAGGGCGAGTTAGCAACAAAGAGCTTTCGCTGTCTCGGGCCAACCGTTCCGCACGGCTCTGGGATTATGTCGTCGACTGCCTCGCCAAAGGCTTACAGCCCGATGCCGCCGAGCTTGCCAAAGTCGGCTACCTCATGCGCACAACTGCAGTCTACGGCTCTGGCAAATTCGGCGCATCCGATCGCGCCTTCGTGGCCGAGCGCCCCGAGTTTGAAGCGCCCTTTCAGGTCGAGATGCTCTCGGTCTATCTCACCCGCGCCTTTGTTGCCGATCTGGTCGAGCATATGGCCGCGCTGAAAGCGCCCCAACAAGCTGTGCCGCTCAAGTCCAGCCTGCGCCGCAGCCTTGGGATAGGCAATTCAACAGGCCTCGGCATGGCCCCTTTCCTCGTCAATCACCCGCGCCTTTTGAACAACTGGATCACGGCGCGCGAATACGCCCTCGCCAAAATCCGCGTGCTCCCAAATGCGAGTGTCACCGACATCAGCGCCTTCAAAGCCGCATTTGAAAAGGCATGCGGCTCTGTTGCACTCTGGCACTCCGATCATCCGATCCAGCAGGCCAAGCTCGCCGCTCTACGCAAAGACATCGCCGCTCTGCAAGCCAAGCTGATCGACTTTACAGGCACAGCCCCGCAGCCGTGGAATGCCCTTTATTTATGGTCCGAAAGCGCACTTTCGGAAGAAGGCCAAGAGTTGCTGGTTTCGCTCCTCATGGAGCCACAAGGCGCGCTGCTAGAAGGCCTTGGAGCCTGCATGCAAGCCGATGAACATGCGCTCTTTCGGATCGACGGCGCGATGCCGCTCTCCGACTTGAAAGCCCTCATCCAAGAACATTACGCTTGGGCTCTCGCCACCGATTGGCAAAGCCATGAGGCCTCTGCACGGCTATGGTATGTCTCTGAAGCCAAGCTTGAGCCGCGCCTTGGCGAACGCTTTGAGGAGCCCCTAGAGCCCTATGAACAACCCCTCGCACCAGGGCGAGACGCCAGCCTTCTGTTCGCCACTCTCGAGGATACCAAGCACAAAACTGTGGCCGCCTTTCTCGCTGCCCACCCCGAACATCGGCATATTATCCGCCGCGTACAGATGGCTCCGAGCCACCCCTATGGAGAAATTCGGGACAATACTATCAGCGCCAGCATGAAGCCGATCGACATGCTACGTGCCAAGCTGAGCTTCTTTGGAGCGACACATTTTGATCCCCGCTCAGACCGCTGGGTTCGCATCAACATGTTCCGCGGCGCTCCCTACCCAAATGAGCTTGTAGAAGAGCAAGGAGACACTTGGGTCTACGGAGCCACGCCATGAGCTATTCTATGGGCGAAATCGAAAGTCACTGCCGCAAAGCTGCGCGCGGCGCAGGGTTTTCTTTCGGCGAGGCGGAAGAAGCAGGCCAAGCGGTGCGTCGCTTGTCCGCCGCAGGCCTCGCAGGGGCAGAGGCACTTCTCACATATCTCACCGCGCGCGAGGCGGGAGAAACACACGACAGCTCCTGCCCGATCAAACTGGGATGCCAATTGGTCGATGGCGCATCGCCCTCCTTGGCGACGTGTCACACACCAATGTTGCTGCTCCCTTTTCTGAGCCCCCTTGCAGAAGCTCAAGGCACAGCCCTCCTCCTGCAAGGCACAGTCTTTAAGGGGCTCGCAACACTCGATGGCGGACTGCATGTCATCCATCCCGCCGCACAGGATAGCGATCTGAGCCTTCAATCCGCAACAGCGCCAAGCGCAGATCTGGTTTGGCGCGCCACCTGCTCCCGCGATACATATGCGGCACTTGATGCCTTCTGTCAGCGAACCTACGCCCCCGAAACAGAGGCCAGCCGCGCAAAGGGCGCAGGAGCTGGCAACGACGGCAACACCTAAGTCGTAAATCTCTTGCGAGCGACCATACGCTCACGTACCTTCAAGCCATGACCCAAGCACGCCTCAGCAAGCAAGACTGGATCAGCGCTGGCTTTTCAGCGCTTCAAGCCAATGGCCCTTCGGCCCTGAAAGCCGAGCCTCTCGCGCGTGCACTCAACACAACCAAAGGTTCGTTCTACTGGCACTTCCGTGATGTGCCCGCCTTTCACAAACATATGCTTGCGCATTGGGAAGACGAGGCCCTGACAGGGCTCATCGCAGAAATAGAAATCCAGAGTTCTCCACATACAGCGCTGCAAAAATTCGTTCTCCTTGTGGCAGACCCTTCGGGCATGACGCCGGCCATACGGGCTTGGGCACAATCTGCCCCGCCCGTCGCCCAAGCACTTGCCGAAATCGACAACGCAAGACAGAAGTACCTCGCCGCGCTCCTCAAACGCGCGGGCGTCAGCAACCCCGACATCGCTCAAGCACTCTATGCAGCAGCGATTGGACAGCAGCTGCTGCCGAAAAGCGCCCAAGCCACATCAAAATCCACGCTGAATACCCTTGTCGACTTGATCTTGGCACTGAGGTGAAGCGGATGAAGCGCGCCCTCTTCGCCCTCACTTTCTGCACCACACTGGCAACACTCCCCGCCTGCCAAGCTGACGAAACAGTTCGCGCCTATGGCGGAGCTGCAAAAATATGGCTCTTGCAAGAAATCGACGGCGCCGCCTTCCCAGCCCGCGCAACACTCAGCTTCCCAGATAAAGGCAAGCTTGCGGGCACAGCGCCTTGCAATCGCTACTTTGGCACAATGAATTTGCCCTACCCGTGGTTTGATGCAAGCCAAATCGGCGCAACCAAAATGGCCTGCCCTGATTTGGCCCCTGAAAACCTCTTCTTTGCCGCTCTTGTAGAAATGACCCTGTCTGAAGTTTTGGGCGACACGCTCTTGCTCAGCAATGACAAGGGCCGGGAGATGGTCTTTAAGGCCGAGTGATCCGGCGTTCAAACACGTTCACAAACCGCGCGCGCGCATCAGGAAGCGGCTTTGTTCCCAGCTCTGGTGCAAGATGCTCGGCTAGAAAATACCCAGTCAGCCTCAGGCCTGCCGCCACGTCCTCGTCCTCTGCATCACCTTCTCCCAACAGCACAGGCGGTAGCTCTAGAAGCTTGCTTGCCCATGCGCCCGCACCGTCCGCCGTTACGGCACGCCCCGTCTTGGGAGAAACAAAGGCCAAGCCTTCCGTCGCGCCGGTCACGGCGCAACAGCTCAGATCAAGCCCGAAGCCAAGCTCTTCCAGCAACGCCACCTCCCATTTGAGGTAGGCCAGTGGCCAGATATCGTCCTGCCCAAGCAGGTCCATTAAAGCCTCGGTGCGCTGGTAGAGCGGCAAATGTACCTCCCGCTCAGGCAAAGCATAGCGCAGCAAAGCGGTGACGGTATTGAGCCCCGCCAGAGCGAGACGCGAGCCCAGCACCTGTGCCGAGCGCGAGCGCATGAGCTCTGCTGTAAAACTGCCGATATGCTCTTCGAGCCGTGCGCGCCACATCAGGTCAAGCTGCGCACCTGGCTGTAAAATCGGGGCCATCTTGCGGCTTGCGCCACCACGCACAACACCCGCATGTAACCCGCGCTCAGGCGTGAGCACGTCAAGAATGGCGCTACTTTCGCCATGAGGCCGCACGGCCAGCAAAATTCCAGTGTCACGCCATTCCATGAGCGCAAGATTAGCGCGTCACAACGCCCTCTGCGAGCCATTTATCAAAGGTAGCCAACACAGCTTCGGCAAAATCAGCATCATTGATATGACAGTCCAGCTCCTGCGCCGAAACGTTGGCTGGCATATGCTGGCGCATCGCGTCCATGAAAAGCTTCAGGCCTTCGGCATCATGCAAAGGAGCCCCCTCACGATCCCACTCGTTGCAGCCTTGAAGCGGCAGAAAAACCTCAGTTGTGCCTGTCGCTTGCGCAAGCTTTCCGCAGATAACTTGAGCCACTTCGCCACGATCTTGTGCAGAGATCATCGCCGAACTGAGCAAGCGGTTGTGCGCATGCGTTTCATATCCAGCCAGCCTTGCAGGCGGCTCTTGCCAGCCGACAAAATCAACAAGATCATAACAGCCTGGCGCAATCATCTGAGGAATACCTTTGCGCCCCGCGTTGGTCATACGGTCCGCACCAGCGGTGATGTTTGAGCCAAAATGGTGGTTGGTCACTTCCTGCGGTGCAAAGTCCATAGCAGCGGCAAAAGCGCCCTCAGCGGCCAGCCCTTCAAAGGCACGCCCACCCATCCCGGTCGCGTGAAACACAGCCACTTCGAACCCGCGCTCTTCAAGCGCAGGCTTAAGAGCCACCATATAGCGCAGTACGGTCTTGCCAAAAGACGTCATGCCAATCAGCGGCTTGTCCCAGTTCGGCGCCTCCACAGCCCGCGCTGCCCCAAGGACAGCACCAGCAGCTTGGCTGAGCGACGACTTGCAGACAGAGTTCAGCCCGTAAAGCCCGCCGCCCCAAAGGATCATCTGAATATCAGGCGCAAGCCGCTCAGGCGGCAGCATCGCAGAGAACGAGACTGTCGAAACAACATACTTCGGGACTCCCAACGGAAGCGCCGCGCAAAGATCAAGCGCAAGATCAGTGCCCATAGAGCCGCCCAGCACTATCACACCGTCGAATTTTCCCTCGCGATAAAGTTTAAGGGCAAGCGCCGACGCGCCATCCGCCATGATCTGCATCGCAATGTTTTCGTCACCCCCGTCAATCGCGGCGTTAATGGAGCTTCCGCCCGCTTCGGCCACCTCATGCTTGGAATAATCTGTCGGCTTTGAAGGCTCGCCCAAAACGCTCACATCCATCGTGGCCACGCGTCCACCTTGCGCAAGGATCACACTTGCCAGATAGCCAAGCTCATCATCTTTGGTGTCATACGTGCCTACAATAAGGATCGTTTTGTCTTGGCTCATCTCATCTCTCCATAAACGCTTGCGCCAGCTTGAGCGCAGTTGCATTGGCCCGCGCCGCACGCGCAGCCGTGTTTGGCTCATCCCTGCGGTCCATAAACCAGCCCGGATAAGTAAAGGCGCGCAGCATCAAGAATAGATCCAACTCTTGCGGATCAATCGCTGCGCGCACCCCGTATCCCTCACAAAGAGCCGCGCGCAATTCGGGGTAATCAGGCGCATCCATATACCGCAAAAGAAATGTCGCGAGCTCAAAAACACGAAAGCCGTAGCCCCCGTCATCGAAATCAATCAGGCCCACATTGGCCCCGTCCCACATGACATTTTGCCCCACGAGGTCCGCATGAATGAGACCGTAGTCAAGCGCACCCTCAAGCGTAGCCAAGGCCTTGTCGGCCTGCGCACGCGCAGCCATCAGCAAGTCGCGTTCGGCTGCGTTCAAATCAGGATGCTCCCAAAATCTCCCCCATAACGGCGCATCCCCCAAAAGCCCCGCGCGGTCCCACGCAGGACGGGCAAAGCCCTTCGCCGGCGGCCACGCATCGCACGCTTCATGCAACGCCGCCATTGCTACGCCGAGCTTTCGGCAAAACGCAGGCCTGTCACGCACATTTTTCATTTCGCCAGGCGCGCCAAGCGGCGCGCCGCCGAGCCAAGTGACCACACTCACAAGTTGGCCTTCAACCTCGGTGACAAGCGCCCCCGATGGCAAGGCAACAGGCCGCGGCACAGGCAAACCTGCCTCCGCCATCGCACCAATCCACTCAAGTTCATGGCGCAGCTCTTCTGCGCTGCGATAGCCCACACGGTGCAGGCGCAACGCATAAATCTCGCCCGCGTCCAGGCGGTAAACCACATTCTCGCGCGCCGCAGCCAGCGTGATCCGGGAGTTTTCAAACCCCCAAACCAAAGCCGCTTTTGCCGCGCCCGCCAAACTCAAAGCTGAATCCAAGCCGTTTTCAGGTCGACATATTTTTCAATCGCATGAAGTGATTTATCATGCCCATTGCCGGACTGCTTCACGCCACCCAGCGGCACAGTATTGTCCGACCCACCATAGGTGTTCACATGAACGATCCCCGCACGAATACCATGCACCATTCGGTGCGCACGACTTAGGTTAGAGGTCCAGACACCCGCCGAGAGGCCATAGTCTGTCCCGTTGGCAAGGCTCACAGCTTCATCATCACTGTCAAAAGCCGTCACTGATAGCACGGGGCCAAAGACCTCATTTTGAAACACATTGTGCCCACGCTCAACGCCCGTCAAGATCGTAGGCGCCATATAGTATCCGCCTGTTTCCTGCAGTATCCGTCCGCCGCCAGTGACTGCCTCCGCGCCCTCCGCCAGCGCCTTTTCCACAAAACCAAGGTTGCCCTCAAGCTGCGGGATGGAGTTTACCGCGCCGATCTGTGTTTCAAGATCAAGCGGGTCTCCCACCTTGAGCTTTTCGGCCTCCGCCGCCATCAGCGCGACAAAGTCGTCATGCACAGAGCGCTCAACCAAAAGCCGTGAACCAGCCACACAGACCTGCCCCGAATTGCGGAAAACCCCCATCGCCGAAACCTTGGCTGCTTTCGCAAGATCAGGCGCATCGGCAAAAACGATATTGGGCGACTTGCCCCCAAGCTCCAGATAGACGCGTTTGAGATTGGAGCGCGCTGAATACTCCAGCAAGCGCCGCCCCACGCCGCCAGAGCCTGTAAAGACCAAGACATCCACATCCATGCTCATCGCAAGCGCCTCACCTGTCACAAAGCCCTGCCCTGTGACCACGTTGAGCACACCGTCAGGCAGCCCTGCCTCGGCGCAGATTTCTGCAAGCCTGAGCAGCGAAAGCGAGGCCGTTTCGGCGGGCTTCAGCACCACAGAGTTCCCCATCGCAAGTGCAGGCGCCAGTTTCCATGCACCGATCATCAAGGGGAAGTTCCAAGGCACAATCGCGCCCACAACGCCCACAGACGCGTGATGTACTAGGCCCAAAACGTCTGGAGCGGTCGGCGCCACCTCGCCATAAATCTTGTCCAAAGCCTCGGCATAATAGCGGAAGGTTCCCGCCGCCGATCCCGCCTCAGCTTTGAGAGCCATGTTAAACTCTGTCCCGTTGTCGCGCACGCCCAGAACGGTGAGTTCGACAGCATATTGCTCAATAAGATCGGCAATCTTATGCAGAACTTTTTTGCGGCCTGCGGGCGGCATATCGCGCCAGCGCCCATCTTCAAAGGCGCCCCGCGCCGCCGCCACTGCACGGTCCACATCGGCCGCGCTCGCGCGCTCTATCGTGGTGAGTTTTTGTCCGTCAATCGGGGAGCATACTTCGAGCGCTTCTCCCGAAGCCTCTTGCCACGTTCCATCAATAAATAGTCTTTGCGGCGCGACATCTGCGCGGCGAAGCTCGTCGATTTGTGCTTGGCTTGCCATTTGGCCTCCTTAAGCAATTTGCGTTGCTGCCACACGTAGCGAAAGTGCAGGATCAGCACTCCCAGGATCATAATAAAGAGGATCATCGCCACGGGGCGGTCGATAAAGTCAAAAGGCGTTTTAACGCGCGCCATACCCGCGCGCAGTTTCACTTCCATAATCCCGCCCAGCACCATGCCAAGAACGATCGGCACAGCAGGCAAGTTGAGGCGCTTCAAAACAAAGCCAAAGATGCCAAAACACGCTGCAATGAGACAGTCGGTGAAGGAATTGCGCAGGCTATAGACACCAACAAAACTCAGTGTCAGGATCGAAGCACCCAAAAAACGGTTGGGGATTTTGACAACCTTGATGAGGTGGTTGGTCGCAAACAATAAAAAGATCAGCACGAGCACATTGAGGATCAGAAGCGCCAGATAAAGCGCTACAACAAAGTCCATATCATTTTGGAACAGCTGAGGACCGGGCACGACATTGTGCACATAAAACACCGACAGCATCATCGCCGTCAGCGCCTCCCCCGGAATTCCAAGTGCCAAAAGCGGAACCATCGCCGCCGCAGGCACTGCATTGTTTGAAGTCTCCGCAGCAATCAGGCCTTCACTTGCGCCTTTACCAAAGTCATCAGGGCGTTCTGAGGTACGCTGCGCATATGTATAGCTGAGGAACTGAGCCGTAAATTCTCCAACACCCGGGATCATTCCCATCAAGACGCCAAGGCTGGCGGAAGCCGTGGCCACTCGTGGATGCCGCGCCAGTTCTCGCATGCCTTGAAACAACCCGCCCCGCAGTTTGGTCATGCGAATTTTCTCGTCCTGCCCTTGCAGCAGGAAAATGGCCTGCGAAATTGCGAAGAGGCCCAAGACGACGACGATGAGATCAACCCCAGACGAGAGCCATGACTGCTCAAAAGTAAACCGCTTGGAGTACTTCACGGGCTCAAGGCCAACCGTGTGCAGAAATATCCCAAAACAAGCGAGTGCCGCCGCAATAAGGCTTTGGCCCCGATGAGCGACCACAACAAGAATGATGCCCAAGAGCGCAGCAAGAAATATCTCGCGGCTGCCAAACATCGGCGCAATCTTGGCAAGCACGGGGGCAAACAAAACAAGGCAGATGACAGAGAACACACCCCCAAAAAAGCTTGAGGAGTATGCAAGACTCAGGGCACGCCGCGCCTCGCCTCGCGTGGTCATAGGGTAGCCATCATAGGTTGTGAGCGCGTTCACCGCTGTTCCCGGCGTATTGATCAGGATCGCAGGGATCGAGCCACCATACATGGACGAGCCATAGATCCCTAAGAGCACCGTGAGCCCCACAATCGGGTCCAGACTGAAAGTCGCAGGCAGCAATATTGCAATCGCAACAGCGGGGCCCACACCCGGAATCGCCCCGATCAGCACACCACCGATCGAGCCCACCAAAAGCGCAATCATCACATCCCAGCGCGCTAGAATTTCGAGGCTTGAAAGTATCAGATCCATAAACGCCTCAAAAATTCAGAATAAAGAAAGAGCGCAAAGCATCTGGCAGGTATTCATAGATCGCCCCACCCGGAATTTTGACGCTGAGGAAAGATTTGAACACGACGACAACAGCAAGCGCGACCAACACAGCCGAACCCAGCATCATGCGCGATCGGTAGCCAAGGCGGTAGCATAACGTAAGCATGAGAACGATGGTCATCGGCAAGTAGCCAAGCTTGGGTACAAGCATCACGTAGGCCAAAAACCAAATCACATACTCAATCGCGAAAAACCAGATTTTCCACTCGACGACATCGACCCGCTCAAACCCGCGGCGCGGCAGCTTCCACAAATGCAGTCCGCCAAAGAGCACCATGCCTATCACCGAAACTGCAGGCCAGAAGCGCGGCTGAGCAAAAAACTGCGTGCCCTTGGCCCATTTGGTCTCATTCCCCAGTTGGCTCAAGAGCAAAGCAGAGGCCACCAAAAAGACAATCGCAAACAACGCCTGCCCTCTCAATGGTCCATCAAAGCGGCGGATTTCTTCACTGCGATCTTTGCTCATATCGATCCCCAAGACACAGAAAGGCTGGGCAAAATCTTCGCCCAGCCCGTTGCTGTCGACTTATTCCAAGAGACCTTGGATTTTGGCCACGGTTTCGATGTTGCGCGCCACACGCGCCGCAGCATCATCAGCACCCTGCCAATACACAAGCGCACCAGTTTCCTTGGCGACGTTTTGCGCCCGCTCGCTCATCACTGTTTTTTCAGCAACAGCAATGATCTTCGCACGGACGTCCGCAGGCGTATCCTTATGAACGAACAAACCGTTCCAAAGCGCTATATTCATCTCGGGGTCCACTTCGCCAGCTGTCGGCGCATCTGGAACAAGACTGATCCGCTCATCAGTGATTGAGACGAGCACCTTCACATCATCAAGACATGGAAGGATCAGCTGCAGTGTGGTGTTGATCACATCCGCATCTCCAGAGGCCAACGTGTTGCAATCAAGCGCATCAAATGCAGCGTCACTGCCCCACTCAAAACCCTTTGTGACAGCCATTGCTTTGGTCACCTGCGTGGGTGTCAGAGGGTCGCCAAAGTGCCCAAGCGCCACATCGTTTTCTTTTGCGTAAGCAGCCAACTCGTCGATGTTGGAGTAAGGCGCGTCCTTGCTTGTCGCGATGACAAAGGGATAGGTGAGGAAAATACCCAGCGGGTCAAACTTCTCTGGTGTGAGCTCGTCAATCCCGATCTGGTGTCCTACGACAGGCACCCCGATCACGAAGGAGCCGATGGTGTAGCCATCCGCAGGCGCTTGCGCCACCTCGATCGCACCAGGGAACGGCCCGCCGCCGCCGCCAGGCTTGTTCACAACAGCCGCTGAAACGCCGTACTCGGCCTGAAAGTCTTCGGCAATCATCCGTGTCAGGACATCCTCCAAATCACCTGGAGGCCAAGGCACAATAAAGCTCACAGGTTTTTCTGGATATTCAGCCATCGCTGCACCGCCCATGGCGGCCATGGTCAGCGCCAAAGCGCCGCCGAGAATCTTGTTACCTAGCATCGTTATCTCCCTGATCGTGCTGGTTCATTATTTGAACCCTTGGTTCTAAAACAGATTGACAGACCCGTGCTGAGTCTGTCAACACCTTTAAAAAGCCAAGCAAGCGTAGCCTGTCTTCAAATATACACACCGGCCTCTTCGGCCAGAAGGAAATCCATGGGAACCGTTTCCAAAGCCTTGTCATTACTGAATTATTTCAGCCGATCTCAGAGCCATATTGGCTTGAGTGAAATGGCGCGCCTAACAGGTATGAACAAGACAACGGTACACCGGATGCTCACCGAGCTTCAGAACCAAGGATTCGTTGAACAGACCAATTCTGGCCGCGAATACCGCCTCGGGCCCGCCTTTCTACGGCTCGCTGCCCTGCGCGAAGCAACGGTTCCGCGCCGCGATCTGGCCCAAAGCGTGGCTGATGATCTCGCGATGCGCACAGGCGAAACCGCTCATGTCTCGCTCCTCCATGGTGAAGTCCTGAGCACGATCGCCTATGCCTACGCCCACCAACACGGCCTCCAAGTCACAATGGATGACGCCGAAATATTGCCGCTTCATGCGACAAGCTCGGGCCATGTCGTACTGGCCTACGCCGATCCGTCCTTTGCCAAAGCCGCGCTGGAACGCCCTCTAGAAGCCTTCTCCTCAGGCACACTCACAGACCGCAAACTGATCAAGGCCAAACTTGATGACATTCGTCGTGACGGTTTCGCGGAGGCCATCAGCGCCTTTGAAACAGATGTGCATACCCACGCCGCACCTCTCTTTGATGCAAGCCAGGCCTGCATCGGTGCGGTCGCAGTCGCCGCGCCCTCGGCGCGCATGTCCGCCGAGGCACGTATGCGCATCCGCACAGCATTACTGGACGCAAGCCCACGCCTGACACGGCTGATGGGCGGCTTTCTCCCTCCAAGTTATCGCCAGAAAGAACCCGCCGCATGAATACACGCGCGCTGATCCTCGACTTTGGCGGCGTCATTTCCCGTACGCTGTTTGAAACTCATGATCTGAGTGAAAAGGCGCTCGGCCTACCCACTGGCTCGCTCACATGGCAAGGGCCCTTCGCGCCCGAAGCCGACCCCCTCTGGCGCGCAATGCAGGCTGACGAAATATCGGAGCGCGACTATTGGAAAAGCCGCACCGCTGAAGTTGGCAAGCTCACAGGCCAGAACTGGAGCGAGATGAGTGATTTCGTGCGTGCCGCGCGCGGGGCTGAGCCTGACGCCGTCATACGCCCCGAATTTCGCACCACCATCGCCGCCTGCAAGGCTGCAGGCGTTCGCCTCGCAATCCTCTCCAACGAGCTTGATCTCTTCTACGGTGCAGACTTCCGCGAGAAGCTGCCCTTCCTCAAAGACTTCGAGGTGATCGTCGACGCGACCTACACAGGCATCCTCAAGCCCGACGCCCGCGCCTATGAGCTGGTCCTGCAAGCGCTTGGCCTACCCGCCGCCGACTGCGTCTTTGTCGATGACCAGCTCCGCAACATTAAAGGGGCAGAGGCCCTAGGCCTGCCATCTGTGCATTTTGACGTGATGGCCCCTTCTCAAAGCTATGCAGAGGCTCTGCGCCTCCTTGATCTTGAAAGGACAGACCCGTGAAAGACAGCAATTTCCTGAAGGAAAAGAACGCCCGCTCACTCTGGCACCCCATGGCGCACCCCGCCGACAGCCTCGCAAATCCACCCACAATCGTAACCGGCGCAGAAGGCGTCAGCATCATTGATGTCGACGGCCACAAAGTCGTTGATGGGGTCGGCGGGCTCTGGAATGTCAACCTTGGCTTCTCATGCCAACCAATCAAAGACGCCATTACAGCCCAGCTTGAGCAGCTCCCCTATTATTCCACCTTTCGTGGCACGACCAACGACGCAGTGATTGAGCTGTCCGAAGAACTGCGCGATTTCTTTGAGCCTGACGGTCTGACGCGCGCCTTTTATACATCAGGCGGTTCAGATTCAGTCGAAACCGCCCTGCGCCTCGCGCGCCAGTATCATAAGGTCAAAGGCGAGCCCGCGCGCACCAAGTACCTCAGCCTCAAGAAGGGATATCACGGAACACACTTCGGCGGCGCCTCCGTCAATGGCAACGCCAATTTTCGGACCGCTTATGAGCCGCTCATGGCGGGCTGCTTCCATATTCCCGCACCCTATCCCTATCGCAATCCGTTCAATGAGACAGATCCAGAAAAGCTTGCGCAGCTCTGCCTGCAAGCCCTTGAAGATGAAATCGCCTTCCAAGGCGCAGGTACAATCGCCGCTTTCATAATGGAGCCTGTCCTTGGCGCTGGCGGGGTCATTCCTCCCCACAAAAGCTTCATGCCAGGCGTGCGCGATATCTGCACACGCAACGGTATTCTCCTCATTGCCGATGAGGTGATCACCGCTTTTGGCCGTACTGGTTCATGGTCGGGCAGCCGTCACTGGGGCGTCAAACCAGACTTTATGTGCACCGCCAAGGCCATAACAAACGGTTACTTCCCCTTCGGCGCCGTGATGATCGCTGACGACGTCGTGCAGGTCTTTGAGGAAGACAAAACCGGCAAGGCCGCCATCGGTCATGGCTATACCTATTCAGGCCATCCTGTTGGCGCAGCTGCTGCGCTGGCTTGTCTCGCCGAAACAAAGCGCCTCAAGGTCAACCAAAACGCCGCCGCACGCGGGGCCCAACTTTTCAGTGGCTTGCAAGCCCTACAAGACAAATACGAGATGATCGGCGATGTGCGCGGGGGGCATGGTCTAATGTGCGCGCTGGAGTTGGTGTCAGACCGCGCCAGCAAAGCTCCGATTGGCAAAGGGCCCATCGGCACGCTGCAAGAGGTCACATATCAAAACGGAGCGATGGTGCGAGTCTCAGGGCCAAACGTGATCCTCTCCCCCCCCCTCGTGCTCACATCTGCCGATGTACAGACAATCCTAACAGCGCTCGATGCAGGCTTTGCCGCCGCAAGTTAAAGCCTGTTGAGAAGCTGGTGCGTGGGCCACGCATCAGCCGGGAGCCCAAGCTTTCTTTGCATATCCTGTACGGCCGCGCGCGTACCAGCGCCCAATATCCCGTCAATCTTACCCACATCATAACCTTTGCGCGCCAGCTTTTCTTGCAGAATTTTCAAATCGCCCCCTGCAAGCCCGCGCTCGGGCTGGCCCGCATCAAAAACGGGCGCGCCGCAAAAACGATTGGCAAAATATGCCGCTGTGAGCACATAGGTGAAGCTCTGGTTCCACTCAAAATAAACGCGAAAGTTGGGATAAGCGAGAAAGGCTGGTCCCTTGCGGCCCTGCGGTAGAATGAGCGAAGCGGGCAAGTGTCCCGCCAGCTTTCCACCGCGTGGCTTGACGCCCATCTTTGCCCAGTCAGATGCCTTCAGTTGCGTGCGCAGCCCGGACTTTGACCAATCCATTTCCTCAGGCACGACCACTTCTTGCAACCAAGGCTCGCCCGCGCGCCAGCCCAGATGCTTGAGCATCTTGGCTCCGCTCAGAAGCGCATCCGCAGCAGATGTTTTGAGCAAGACATGCCCATCTCCGTCACCATCGACACCATTGTCGATAATATCCTGAGGCAGCATCTGCACCATGCCAATCTCTCCCGCCCAAGCCCCTGTCGTTTTGGTCGGGCTAAAGTCGCCATGCTTGTAGAGTTCGAGCGCCGCAAAAACTTGCGGACGGAAAAGCTCTGGCCGGCGGCAGTCATGGCTGAGTGTCATCAGCGCATTGAGCGTGTTGAAATTCCCTTGATACGAGCCGTAATCCGTTTCAAACGCCCAAAACGCCAGCAGAACGCCGCGACTCACACCATATTCACGCTCCACACGGTCAAAAATGCGATCATAGCGCTTGGCATTCATCACGCCTTTGTTGCGCCGTTCATTTGAAATAAGTCTGCGGGCAAAGCTGGTAAAGTCGAGCTGAAAGACCCCCTGTGCACGGTCCGCTTTCAGCACTTTTCGATCAACCCGTACGTTGGCAAAAAAGCTGTCAACCAACGCCGCATCATAGCCCTTGGCACGCGCGTCTTTCTTTATGTCCGAGACAAAATCAGCAAAGCTGTCACCACATTTCGCAACAACACTCTGTGGAAAAGCCAGTACTAGCGCCAACAAAGCTGCCTTGAGAAACTTGCGCATGTAACCCTCAAACTCATAAAAATAGGCATCCCAGCGCTGGGAAAGCCCCTACCCGGCGTTCTTCAAATCGGCGACCAGCGCATCAATATCACCACGGCGCTTGTCCAGCATTGAGCCAATCTCTGTTCGTTCCGTCAGGAGCATGTTGATGCCCTCGATGTAGAGATTGAAGAATTTGTTCCCACCAGAACGGTCAGAAACAAGAAACGTCACTTCAAAGGGCGACTGCCCCTTCAGGTAAGCGACAGCGCTCACCTCATACCATTTCTTGACCTGCTTCACGCCTGTAACTTCAAGACGCCCGCCGATAAACTCACGGAAGCGACGGCCATACTTACGCGCCACATAGGTCTCGAATGCTTCAGAATAAGCCCGCTTTTGCGCAGCAGTGGCGCTGCGCCCGTCATTACCCAATGTATAGGCCGCAATATAAGCGGTATCTGAATAACGTGCGAAAATACGCTCGAAATCTTTGTACATCGCACCTTCGGATTTGCCCGACCCGATCACAGAGTTGATCTCGCCCACGAGCTTATCCACCAAGCTGCGCGCTTCATCCTTAGAAAACGCCTGTGCTGACAGGGGTGTCAGAACAAAGCTGGCCACAGTCGCAGCCATCAGTTTGATCGAGTGACGACGTGTCATAAAACGCATAATCAGAAACCTTCTGTGTTCAGATCAAAGGGGTCAAGCTCGGCTTCTGGGGCCGCTTGGCCCAATTCAAACCGACGGTTTTGCAAGTAAATCGTTTGCGCCTGCGCGTAGCTGTCGGCGCTGTCATAGAGAACAGAATCGATCGTGTCTCCAAAAGTTCCACGGTCGCCAAGGCGTGCCGCCACAGAAGCTCCCGTGCCATAGTAACTTTCGGGCGCTGGAACCATGTAGGTCAAAGGATTGGTGAACAGGTCCACAATCCGTCCAACTGCGTCCCGCTCTGTTGCAGGGCCAATCAGCGGCAGCTCAACATAAGCGCCTTCGCCCACACCCCAGACAGCCAGCGTCTCGCCGAAGTCCGCTTTCGCACGGTAAAGCTTGAATTCTGATGATGGGTCAAAAATCCCGCCAATCCCAAGCGTGGTATTCAAGGCAAAGCGCAGCGTGTTTTGTCCAGCCTCACCAATGCGCCCTTGGAGCACGTTGTTCACGATCGTTCCCGGAAGCGACAGGTTGGAAGAGAAATTGCTGACGCCACTTTGCACAGGCCTGGGCACAATGCTCACATAGCCCTTGCTCGCAGGTCGTACGAGTGCACGATCCACAGCTCTGTTGAATTCATGGTTGTTGCGATTGGTCTCAACATAGGGGTCAAATACAGCGGACGGGTCCAGCCCCGCATCCCGCTTTGTGCAGGCGGCAGCCAACCCCATCACGGCAATCAGTGCAACAGGTTTCAAAAATCCCTTTTGCAACACAACCTCCCCACTCAAATCCATCTTACCCATCTATGACATCCGAGCCCTGAGCCCAACCAGTCAACTGTGTTATTGCGAATATGTGGCAGTTTGGAAACAGGCCAACGCCTCAAATGCGCAATAACACGCGTGATTTGAGGATTCCATAAGGGTTTATGCCTATGAAGTGCGCATGAAAGTAACCAGTAACCAGTTCGGCTTTGAAGAGTTGCGCGCGGTACGGCGTGAGTCGCGTGCTCTTTTTTGGGCCGCGGGCGTATTCAGTGCCTTTGTAAACCTGCTGATGCTCACGGGCCCGCTCTATATGCTGCAGGTCTATGACGGCGTTCTTGGCTCGCGCTCCGTCGCTACACTCCTCGCGCTCACCGCCCTTGTGGTCTTCCTATATACGATGATGGGCCTGCTTGATTATGCCCGCGGGCGGATCATGGCGCGCGTTTTCAGGCGCGCCTCGACAAGCGTGTCTTTGACGCCGTTATGCGCAAAAATGCCCTCGGCCATCAGGACGAAACGGCCTTGGCCCTGCGCGATCTGGAAGCAGTGCAACGCCTGCTCACCTCCCCCGCGCTCATGGCCCTCTTTGACATGCCCTTCGCGCCGCTTTTCCTCTTTGGGATATTCCTGTTCCACCCATGGTTAGGCTATCTCGCCATTTTCGGCGGTGCCCTTCTGATCGTACTCACCCTTACAAATCTCTTGGCCACACGCCGTTCGCTAAACCGTGCCAACAGCGCGGTCGCCCATGCCGAAATTTTGTCTGAGCAGATCCGCTCCGAAGCCGAAATGATCGAAGCAATGGGGATGCGCGCATCTGCATTCGCGCGCTGGCAAAAGGCCCGCACGGCCTCTCTGTCAGAGCATATGACCGCAGCGGATCTGAGCGGAGTGTTCACAACGTCAGGCAAAGCCTTTCGCCTCTTGCTCCAGTCCGCCATGCTTGGCCTCGGCGCATACCTCGTGCTGCAAAATCAGCTCACGCCAGGTGCGATGATCGCGGGTTCCATCCTGATGGGCCGCGCTCTCGCTCCGATTGAGATGAGCATTGGCCATTGGCCATTGGCCACTTTTCGCCCGCGCACGCAAGGGATGGCAAGTCTTGGCACAATTGCTATCAGACGTTCCCCCAGAGCCTTCGCGCATGCCCCTTCCGCGCCCGAATGCTCTTTTGGAAGTGATCCAAGTCACGGTTGTGCCTCCCGGTGAAGCTCAGGCGTCGCTCAAGGTGGTTAACTTCACGGTCAAGCCCGGCCAAGCGATCGGCGTGATCGGCAAATCAGGTGCAGGCAAATCATCCCTTGCCCGCGCACTCACTGGCGCATGGCGTCCAGCAGGTGGCAAAATCCGCCTCGATGGCGCGGCCCTTGATCAATACGACCCCGCCATTCTGGGCGACCTCATCGGATATCTGCCCCAGCGCGTCGAGCTCTTTGAAGGGACGATAGCCGAAAACATTACCCGCCTTTCACTGGCGCCTGATGCCGCCGCGGTTGTAAAAGCTGCGCAACGAGCGGATGCTCATGCAATGATCGTCGCTTTGCCTGACGGGTATGACACCAAAGTTTCGGCAAACGGCGGACGGTTGTCAGGCGGACAGATCCAGCGGATCGGCTTGGCGCGTGCCATGTACGGAGACCCCGTTATATTGATCCTTGATGAGCCGAACTCCAACCTCGACAATGACGGCAGCCAAGCGCTCAATCGGGCCATTTCAACCTTCCGCAAAGAAGGTAAGTCCGTCCTGATCATGGCCCATCGACCGGCAGCAATCGAGCAGTGCGACATCCTCCTGATGCTCGAAGAAGGCCGTGTTCTCAGCTTTGGTCCCAAGGAGGAGGTTTTGCGCCGTATGGTCCAGAACCACTCCGAAATCACCAAGCAAGCCACCAAAGGCGAAAGTGGAGGCGCCGTATGAGCAATACCCGAGCCCAAGCAGCCCGCACCGAGATCAACCGTACTTGGCCAGCACGCATGCCTGTTTTTGTCGGTCTGTTCGCACTAATGCTGCTCGTCGGCGGCTTCGGCAGCTGGTCCATTTTCAGCTCTCTCGCGGGAGCCATCGTCGCATCAGGACGCGTCGAAGTCGAACAAAACCGCCAGATCGTTCAGCATCTCGACGGTGGCATTGTGGCCGAGATTTTGGTCAAGGAAGGCGAGAGAGTGTCTGCAGGTCAAACCCTCATCAAGCTCGACAGCGCCTCGCTTGGCTCAGAGTTCACAATCGTGCAAAGTCAGCTGTTCGAACTGATGGCCCGCCGTGCGCGCCTTGAGGCCGAACGGGATACATCTGCCGCCCTCACATTCGATCCAGAGCTTGGCCAGCTCGCCAAAACCTCAGCCGAAATCGCTGAGCTGATGGATGGTCAGACACGCCTTTTTGATGCCCGCGCTGAAAGCGTCACCCGCGAGCGTGAACAACTTGCAAAACGCCGTGAGCAAATCCTCGATCAGGTCCGTGGCATAGAGGCTCAAACAGAAGCTCTCGTTCAGCAAATAGCCCTGATCAGCGAAGAGCTGGAGGCCCAAAACAGCCTGCTGGAACGCGGCCTCGCGCAAGCCTCCCGTGTGCTCGCACTGCGCCGAGAAGAAGCGCGCCTCTTGGGACAAGTCGGCGAGTTGCGCGCTGGCAAAGCCCAAGCCGAAGGCCGCACCACCGAACTTGATATTGAAAGTCTGAAGCTCACCAGCTCCCTGCGGGAGGAGGCTATCAGCCAGCTGCGCGATTTGCGCGTGCAAGAGCTTGAACTGAGAGAGCGCCGCCAGCGTCTTTCCAAGCGGCGGTCCCGCCTCGCCATCCAAGCGCCAGCTTCAGGTATTGTCTATGGCCTCACCGTCAACACCCCACGCGCCGTCATCCGCGCGGCTGAGCCCGTTCTCTATGTCGTCCCACAAGACCGCCCCCTCGTGATCGCGGCTCAAGTCCCCGTTATTCATATTGATAAAGTCTACGCAGGCCAAAGCGTAAACTTGCGCTTCTCAGCCCTTGATCAGCGCCGTACGCCAGAGCTCTAAGGCCAAGTCGTCACCGTATCTGCCGATGCCTTCATTGATGAGGCCCACGGGACATCCTATTACCGCGCAGAAATTGCTCTCAATACAGGCGAGTTTACCAAGCTTCCCGAGGGTGCCGTGCTTATCCCAGGCATGCCCGCCGAAGCCTTCATCCTCACTTCTGAGCGTAGTCCGATGGACTATCTCATCAAACCGCTCTGGGATTATTTCGAGCAGGCCTTCCGCGAATAAGACAAGTCGCTTTTGCCGTATCGGCGCGGCGCATTTCCCGCTAGCCTCACCCCGACTCGCCAAATTCAGGAGACACGAGATGAGCAGCAAACTAGAACAAAGCCTCAATGAGATGGGTATCACCCTGCCTGCTGCCCCAGCGCCCGCAGCCAACTATGTGCCCTTCGTCGTGACAGGCAACACAGTCTATGTCTCAGGCCAGATTTCCAATGGAGAAGACGGCCTTATTGTCGGCAAGCTTGGTGACAACATGACAACAGAAGAAGGCGCCGCCGCGGCGCGCACCTGTGCGCTCAGCCTTCTCGCACAGCTCAAAGCTGCCTGCGACGGTGATCTGGACCGCCTTATGCGGGTTGTCAAACTTGTCGGTTTTGTAAACTCGACAGCCGACTATACAGAGCAGCCCAAGGTGATCAATGGCGCCTCCGATTTCATGGTCGAAGCACTCGGCGACATCGGCCGCCACGCACGCTCAGCCGTTTCGGCAGTCTCTTTGCCCCTCGGCGTCGCAGTAGAAATCGAAGGCATCTTCGAGATCAAATAATGCAAAAATCTGCGTTGCCCCAAAGCTTCCTTCAGGCTCCGATTGCCCATCGGGGCCTGCATAGCCTGTCAAATGGCGTCCCGGAGAACAGCCTCGCCTCCTTTGAGGCCGCTATTGCCCGCGGCTATGGGATCGAGCTGGACTTGCAACTCTCTCAAGACGGCATCGCGATGGTGTTCCATGACTATTCGCTTGAACGCCTGACGAGCGAAAAAGGCGCAGTCGCACAGCGCACAGCCGCCGCGCTTGGCGAGATCCCCCTCACAGGCGGCGTTGAAGGTATCCCGGCACTGTCTGAGACGCTCGCTCTTGTCGCAGGCCGCGTGCCGCTTCTGATCGAGCTAAAGGATCAGGATGGCGCTCTTGGCCCCAATGTCGGCCCCCTCGAAGATGCCACCATCAATGCCCTCGCAGGCTACAGCGGCGATGTCGCATTGATGTCGTTCAATCCCCATTCCGTTGCAGCCCTCGCCGCCCTCGCGCCCCATATCCCGCGGGGCCTCACAACATGTGACTATCTCCCCGAAGACTGGCCCACAATCCCCAAGGCCCGCCTCGTCGAGCTTGTCCCAATCCCCGATTTTAATCGCACGGGTTCAAGCTTCATAAGTCATCAGGCCAGCGATTTAAGAAGTGCCCCTGTGACAACCCTTAAAGCCCAAAACGTGCCAATTCTCTGCTGGACCATACGCTCCAGTACAGAAGAGCAAGCCGCGTGCCAAATCGCCGATAACGTCACGTTCGAAGGCTACTTGCCCGCTTGAAAGCGCGCCTGTCTGCAACAATATTGAGGCCAAGATGGACAGTGACGCGCAAATTGAAATCAGGCTCAATCCCAGCTTGCGCGACATCCCGCAAGCCGATTGGGATGCCTGCGCCCATGCCCTCGGTCCGCGCCCCCGTGACCCGTTCACAACACATCGCTTCCTTCTAGCACTCGAAGAAAGCGGCTCGGTCGGTCCTGGCACAGGATGGCAGCCGCTCTATCTCACGGTGCACCAAGGCGGCCAGATCATCGGCTGCGCGCCGCTCTACGGCAAATCACACTCGCAAGGCGAATATATCTTTGATTTCAACTGGGCCGATGCCTTCACCCGCGCAGGTGGGCAGTATTACCCAAAGTTCCAAATCGCCGTGCCCTTCACGCCTGCCACAGGCCCGCGCTTCCTCGCACGCGAGGGCTTTGAAACGGTTGCCATGCCCGCCCTCGTCCAAGGCGCGATCCAAGTCGCCGCAGAGCAAGGCGTCAGTTCGCTGCATGTGACCTTCTGCACAGAAGATGAAGCGATAGCAGGCGCCGCCATGGGCCTTCTGCGCAGGACCACCCAGCAGTTTCACTGGGAAAACCACGGTTTTGAAACCTTTTCAGACTTCCTCACAACCCTGACCGCACGCAAGCGCAAGAACATCCGCCGCGAGCGCGCCGAGGCGCAAGACTTTGGCGGAACCATCCGTCGCCTCACAGGCGATCAGATCAAACCCGAACATTGGGACGCCTTCTGGCAATTCTATCAAGATACAGGCCGTCGCAAATGGGGCACGCCCTACCTGACCCGCGAATTTTTCGATATCGCTCAAGAGACCCTGCGCGACGACATGATCCTGATATTGGCCGAGCGTGACGGCACACCCATCGCCGGGGCGCTCAACTTTATAGGCGAGCAGGCGCTTTTCGGCCGCTACTGGGGCTGTGTCGAAGATCACCGCTGCTTGCATTTCGAGCTGTGCTACTATCAAGCCATCGAGGCCGCCATTGAGCTGGGCCTGCCTCGTGTCGAAGCGGGTGCGCAAGGCGAACACAAGTTGGCGCGCGGGTATCTGCCCACAACCTGCCACTCGCTGCACTGGCTCGCTGACGAGGGCTTTTCACACGCAGTTGAGCAATATCTCGTGTCAGAGCGCCGCGCGATTGGCGAAGAAATCGAAATACTGACAGGCTATGGCCCGTTCAAATCCGACAAAAGGGAGGAACAAGATTGATAGAAGTTCTCAGTGACACAGCCCGCGAACAACTCCTCGCGCCCCTGTTTGAAAACGGCTGGGCGCAGGACACCTCCCGCGACGCCATCACAAAAACATACAAGTTCAAAGATTTCGCCGAGGCCCTCGGCTGGATGACGCAGGCCGCCCTCTGGTCCGAAAAGTGGAACCACCACCCAGAATGGAGCAATGTCTACAACCGCGTCACCGTCACCCTCACAACCCACGACGCAGGCGGCCTCAGCTCACTTGACGCCAAGCTCGCACGAAAGATGGACAGTTTGTGAAGGGGGAGCTTCTAAGTAAAGTTTGACGAAATGTTCAACAATCAGTCGTTTTGAGAGTGGTTGATGCTGGTGCAGCGAACGACAGGTCAAAGCCCAAAAAGACGCATGCTGCAGAGCGCACGAATGTCGTCTTTCAGTTCGGGTTCCACCCACGGATTGTTCCGGGGGGCAAGAGTTGGCTTTTCGTATGGTGACCAATTTGGTATCTAGCAGTCATCTGGTTAGGATATGTGCGATGACCCCCGAGAAGCTCAGAAAGATCTACGGAGAAGCTTCACCACATGCTGAAGCAAAGATCATCTCACATTTCGACTGTCATTGCAGACAGTTCATTGAACACGCCACTTTTCTTGTTCTCGCAACGTCCGATGGCAAAAATCTCGATGTATCACCCAAAGGCGATCCTGCCGGTTTTGCGAGAATTGAATCGGAAACGACTCTACTGATACCTGATCGACCGGGAAACAATCGTATCGACGGATTATTGAACATCTTGGCGCATCCTAACGTCGCCACCTTCTTTATGATCCCGTCTGTAACCGAAACATTGAGAGTGAATGGCCGCGCCGAAATCTGCGATGATCCTGAACTTTGCGATGGTTTTCAGATAAATGGTCGCAGCCCAAAGACTGTATTACGCATCACAGCAAACGAGATTTTCATTCATTGCGGGAAAGCGCCTATGCGGGCGGGTCTGTGGCAGCCAGAGACTTGGCCCAAAGAACGTCCAATCGCTTCAATGTACCAAGTCGTTCAGGATCACTCTAAAATGGCAGTTACTTCGACGGAGCAATCCTATTCAGAACAGCGCTACAAGGAAACTTTGTATTAAAGGGTGCCTCAATGGGCATCTGGGGTTTCAAGGAAAGGATGGCCAGTAGATGATGAAGTACGGTGTGATCGTCACAGGTATTCCCGCAAGCGGAAAAACGACAATAGCTCGTCAGCTTGCCAATAGTCTCGACTTTGAGCTTCTTGATAAAGACGACTTCCTTGAGGACCTTTTTGAACAATTTGGTGTTCAATCCTTGAAAGACCGGAAGCGTTTCAGCAGACAAAGCGATCAAACCTTTCAAGACGAGGCAGCGCGTTCAGGCTCTGCCGTTCTTGTTTCGCGTTGGCGTCCTCTGCTCAGTACTGATGAAAGCGGAACTCCGACCAATTGGTTGACCGACGAGTACGACCAACTCGTTGAAGTTTTCTGCACCTGCTCGCCCAAACTTGCACTGGCACGTTTCCTGGCGAGAACAAGGCACCCTGGTCACATGGACTATCAAAATGAAGTCAGTGAACTGGAAAAGCGAATGAAGTCATGGGCAGACCGCTTTCCACTGGGCATTGGCGAAGTGCTAAAAGTGGACGCCGAGGGCGTGCCGGATATCGCCGATTTAAGCACCAGAATTCGAACCGCATTCTATAGATAGCGCCCCAAGCTCCAAAGGGGTCGAAAAGCCCAGACTACAAAAGCCGACCTTCACGCAGCCGCAGCGAAATGGCAGCTTCGTCCCGCACAGCGGAGGTTGCGGTCACGCGCTTGGAACGCCAATGTTTGATCTGTCACGTTAGCAGAGTCTACCCTCGGCTTGCCACACTTTTCCACTCCACAAGCGTCACATAAACCATGCCCTCATCACCGCTGACCATAACTTCGCCGTCCTGAATGTTGATCTGAAGTTTCATCGAGCGGTTCGCCAGTTTGGACAGCTCGCCAGTGTCTTTCTCCGAGAGGTTCATAACCTGAAGGTTGTCAAAACGGCTCGTGCTGTTCTTGAGCTTGTCCCACCACATCTCTGCAGTCCGGCCGCCATAGCTGTAAATAGCCACTTTACGCGCCTTGCCGCAGGATTGCCGCACAAGCTTCTCACTCGGCTGCCCGAGCGAAACCCATAGCTCAAGCTCGTTGCTAAAGCTCTTTTGCCAGATGTCGGGCTCGTCATCCGTCGAAATCCCCTTGGTCATCTCCAACTGCTCATGCGCATTCAAAGCAAAAGCGAGCAAGCGAACCATCAAGCGCTCATCCGTCTCCGACGGGTGCTTTGCAACAGTCAACTTATGGGTCTCGTAGTAATGACGATCCATGTCAGACACAGACAGTTCAACTTTATAAATCGTCGCGTTTTGCGCCATGCTCGGCCCCTGACCTTTGAAGTTAGTGCTGCCTAATGCGTCTGACGACAATGTAAAAGCGCATAAAGAAAGGCCCCCTCGGCAAGGGGGCCAAACGAGGTTCTCTAATTTGGTTGGCTTAAAGAGCAGCAACCATTGCTTCACCACCAGAAATTTCGCAGGTTCCAGGGCTCTCTTCGGCGTGCAGTACTTTCACAACGCCATCCTCCGCCATCAAAGCATAGCGCTTGGAGCGGCTCACAAAGCCAACGGGCGGCGCATCAAAATCCATGCCAATCGCCTTGGTAAAAGCACCTGAAGAATCGGCAAGCATGGTGATGCCCTCACCTGCCGCACCCGTGGCCTCGCCCCATGCGTTCATAACCCAAGGGTCATTGACCGAAAGACAGATAATCTCATCCACGCCTTTGGCCGCCAGTGCCTCTTTCTGGCGCACAAAGCTTGGCACATGTGCCGAATGGCAGGTCGGCGTGTAAGCGCCCGGAACAGCAAAGATTACAACCTTGCGCCCTTTGAGCTTTTCGCCCAGCTCCACAGGCGCTGGCCCGTCCGCGCCGAGCGTCATAACAGCCACTTCTGGTAGTTTGTCTCCAACTGAAATCGTCATAATCCGTGTCTTTCCCTGTTTGCGATTGTCTCTTGAAACCATATAGGGTTCTTTACGGTCAGGGCCAGCAGAAGGATCACACTAATGTCTCATATCGTCGTTGTCGGAGCAGGTCAGGCTGGCGCGTCTCTTGTCGCCAAGCTGCGCAATGAAGGCTTTGATGGGGCGATCACCCTGATAGGCGAGGAAACTGCGCCCCCCTACCAGCGCCCGCCACTCTCCAAGGCCTATCTCTTGGGCGATATGGAACTTGAGCGGCTCTACCTGCGCCCCGAAAGCTATTATGCCGATCAGAGCATTTCCCTGCGCCTCGGTGCACATGTCAGCGCTATTGATCCTGCGGCCAAGACCCTGACCGTTGACGCAGAGACGCTGAGCTATGACGAGCTTGCCCTTACAACAGGCTCCACCCCCCGCCGCCTGCCCGCCGCAATCGGCGGCGCGCTGGACGGCGTCTATGTTGTGCGCGGCCTCACGGATGTCGATGCGATGGAGCCAGAATTTGGCGAAGGCAAACGCGTCCTGATTATTGGTGGAGGCTATATCGGTCTTGAGGCCGCTGCCGTGGCCGCCAAAAAGGGCCTCAATGTCACACTGGTCGAAATGGTCGACCGTATCCTACAGCGCGTCGCCTCCCCCGAAACATCAGATTACTTCCGCACTTTGCATACGGCACACGGCGTCAATATCCTTGAGGGCACAGGCCTCAAACGCCTGATCGGCGACACCCGCGTCACAGGGGCGGAACTGTCAGACGGAACCACCCTTGAGATAGACTTCGCCCTTGTCGGCGTTGGCATTGCCCCCGCCACAGCTCTGGCCGAAGCCGCAGGCCTCACGCTGGACAACGGCATCATGACAGACGCGCACGGGCGCACCTCTGACGCCCATATCTGGGCCGCGGGCGATTGCGCTTCGTTCCCTTATCGCGACGGGCGCATCCGCCTAGAGTCTGTGCCCAACGCCATCGACCAAGCCGAAATCGTTGCACAAAATATGCTCGGTAAAGCCGTTGAATACACGGCCAAGCCTTGGTTTTGGTCGGATCAATACGACGTCAAACTCCAGATCGCGGGGCTCAACACAGGCTATGACCGCGTTGTCACCCGCAAAGGCGAAAAAGACGGCGCAGTCTCCTTCTGGTATTACGGGGGGCAGACGCTCCTCGCTGTCGATGCCGCCAATGATCCGCGCGCTTACATGATCGGCAAGCGCCTCATCGAGGCGGGCAAATCCCCCGCGCCAGAAGTGGTCACGGACCCCGCAACAGAGCTCAAATCCCTGATGTCGGCGTGAGGATTATTGCAGGGCAACACCGCGGGCTGGTGCTCGCAGAGGTCGGCCAAGGCGACACAGACGCCCACTTGCGCCCCACGTCAGACCGCGTGCGCGAGAGCCTCTTCAATATCCTCGTGCATTACGGTCAGCCCTCTGGTGCGCGCGTGCTTGATCTCTTCGCAGGCACAGGCGCACTTGGCCTCGAAGCGCTCAGCCGTGGCGCAACCCATGTAACCTATGTGGAAAATGGCCGTGCAGGCCAAAAGCTCATCCTAGAGAATCTTAACAAAGCCCGCCGCACGCAAGACGCGGCTCTTCTCAAAAGTGACGCCACAAGCCTTCCTCCAGCCAAAACTCCCTGCAATCTGGTCTTTCTGGACCCCCCCTATGGCAAAGCTTTGGGCGAGCAGGCCCTTGCCTCCGCCCGCGCCCAAGGCTGGCTCTCTGAGGATGCGCTCGTTGTCTGGGAAGAAAGCGCGCCAATGTATGCGCCTCAAGGCTTCACGCTAGAGGATCAGCGCAAATACGGCAGCACAGTCATCACGCTCCTGCGTGCCTAGTCCTGGCCATACGTCGGGTGAAACCGCCCGGCAGGCGACAGGGTAAAGATCTCATAGCCCGTCGCAGTCACGCCAATCGAGTGCTCAAACTGAGCGCTGAGAGACTTGTCCCGCGTCACAGCCGTCCAATCATCTGCCAGAACTTTGGTTTCAGGCCGTCCAAGGTTCACCATCGGCTCGATGGTAAAGAACATACCCTCATCCAAAACAGGCCCCGTGCCTTCGCGCCCGTAATGCAAAACATTTGGCGGCGCGTGAAACACAGTGCCAAGCCCGTGCCCGCAAAAGTCGCGCACCACGGACATGCGCTGCGCTTCAACAAAGCTCTGGATCGCATAGCCAATATCGCCAAAAGTGTTGCCAGGCTTTACCGCTTCAATCCCCTTGAACAGCGCTTCATGGGTAATCTCGATCAGACGTTCCGCCTTGCGGCCAAGTTTACCCGCCACAAACATGCGGCTGGTATCGCCAAACCAGCCGTCAACAATCACCGTCACATCGATGTTGAGAATGTCGCCATCCTTGAGCTTTTTGTCAGAGGGAATACCGTGACACACCACGTGGTTGATCGAAACACAGCTCGCGTGCTCATAGCCTTTGTAACCGATGGTGGCTGACTTGGCTCCCGCCGCATTGACCATATCCTCGACGATACGGTCAATCTCAGCTGTGCTCTGTCCAACAAAAACATGCTCGCCAATGCGGTCCAGAATGTCGGCTGCCAAGCGCCCCGCCGCGCGCATCCCTGCAAAATCGGCCTCGCTATGAATGCGAATACCGTCTCTCGTCACTGGTCCGTTATGCTTCTCACCCACGGCGCTGGCCTCATCTATATCTGATCACTTTGGTTCTACATAAATCGGATCAAGCCCAAGGGCCAGCCCAAGCCTCAAGCCCCGTGCGCAGCACCAGTTCAAAGCTGCAAATCCAACGGCTTTCCAAGGGTGATACCTTGCGGGTCAATCACACAATCATACGCCAGAGCCTCAACGCCCGCCGCCAGAGCCGCGCGCAACCCTGCCGCATAAGCCGCATCAATATCCCCCGCCACGCTGACCACTTTCGCATCCGTGCGCTGGACTAAAAACAAAAGTATAGCCCGATGCCCTTGCGAGACCATCGCAGCCAGCTCCTGCAAATGCTTCAGTCCCCGCGCCGTAACAGAGTCAGGGAATTCGGCCAGCCCTGCCGTCCGCATCAGCGTGACCGACTTTACCTCGAGGTAAATATCACGCACGCCACCCTGCAGCAGAAAGTCCACACGGCTCTTTTCGCCATATTTCACTTCAGGGCGCACCACATCATATTCAAGCTCGGCAATAGCGCGGGCCTCAAGCCCCGCCTTGACAACACGGTTCGCAGCAGAGGTATCCACCCCCGTAAAATGCCCGCCACCATGCTCCACAAGCCGCCAGCCATATTTGAGCTTTTTCTTGGGGTCGTCATTAGGCTCCACCCAGATGCGCATGCCTGTCTCGGCCAGCCCCATCATCGAGCCAGGGTTTGCGCAATGCGCCACTGCCTCGCGCCCGTCCGCCAAGCGGATATCGGCAAGAAAGCGTTTATAGCGGCGCAAGAGTGTCGCAGGCTCAAGTGGGGTTTGAAAGCGCATGATATACGGCCTATACCCAAGCCAACAAAGCTTCAAGGAACACCGCATGAGCAACCCAACAGCCGCAATGCTCGTCATCGGCGACGAGATTCTCTCAGGCCGCACCCGCGACGCCAATATGCATCACCTCGCAGGCGAGCTGACCAAAGCAGGCATCACGCTTTCAGAGGTCCGTGTTGTGTCTGATGATGCCCCCGCTATCGTCGCAGCGGTTCAGGCGCTCTCTGCGGCTTATGACACAGTGTTCACATCAGGCGGCATTGGCCCGACCCATGATGACATCACCGCCGATTGTATAGCAGAAGCCTTCGGCGCACATATCGATGTGCGCGATGATGCCCGCGCATTGCTCGCCGCCTTCTATGAAGAGACAGGCCGAGAGTTCAACGCCGCACGCATGCGCATGGCGCGCATCCCTGATGGCGCGACGCTGATTGACAACCCTGTATCCGTCGCGCCCGGCTTCACCCTTGGCAATGTCCACGTCATGGCCGGCGTCCCGTCTGTCTTCCAAGCCATGCTCGCCACGGTCTTGCCGACCCTCACAGGCGGCGCGCCACTTCTGAGCCAAACCCTGCGCATCAACCGCGGCGAAGGCGATATCGCAGGCCCCTTGGCCGATCTGGCCGCGCGATATCCTGCGCTGTCTATCGGCTCCTACCCGTTTCAGGACAATGGCGTATATGGTGCAAACATCGTCATGCGCAGCTCTGATGGCCCTCTGTTGGACAAAGCCATGTGCGAGCTCGTGGAGATTTTCCCCGCATGACTCTCCCTGGCATCCAGCAAATCTATGATGTTGTCGATGGCACATGGCCCGCCGCCGAATATACGCAGACAGGCCCATGGCTCTTTCGGCGCGGCGCAGGCGGTGGCCAGCGCGTCAGCGCCACAACCGCCCAAGGCCCCGTCACTGTCGAGGATATCGCCACAGCCGAAGCGCAGATGCAGGCGATGGGCCAGCCCAATCTCTTCATGATCCGCGAAGGCGACGAGACGCTTGATGCACTCCTCTCCGAGCAGGGCTACGTCGTCCATGACCCCGTCACAGCCTACGTCGCTCCCGTTTCGATCTTTGCCGAGAAACACCCGCCGCGCATCTGCGCACTGCTGGCATGGGAGCCACTGGCGATCATGCTCGACATCTGGGCCAAAGGCGGCATCATTGAGGGCCGAATTGATGTGATGCACCGCGCCCAAGGCCCCAAGACGGGCCTCATCGGACGTCTCAATGATCACCCTGCCGCCGCAGCATTTTGTGCCATTCATGACGGTGTCGCCATGGTTCACGCACTTGAGGTCTTGCCGCACCAACGCAAACAGAACATGGGCAAGTTCGCGATGTACGAACTCGCCCACTGGGCCGCGCGCAACGGGGCAGGCCACATCTCGCTTGTGGTCACTCAAGCCAATCAGGCGGGCAACGCGCTCTACACTTCCCTCGGCATGACATCTGTGGGACAGTATCACTACCGCTTGAAGAAAGAGGGCCAGACATGAGCCATAAACAACCGACTGCACTTGACCTTCCCATGCTTGATCCGCTCCCCGACGAGACGCAGAAATACTTTGATATCTGTCAGGACAAGCTCGGCCTCGTGCCAAACGTGCTGCAAGCCTATGCCTTTGACATCGACAAGCTCAACGCCTTCACAGCGCTCTACAATGACCTGATGCTCGCCCAAAGCGGCCTGAGCAAGCTTGAGCGCGAGATGATCGCCGTCGCGGTCTCCTCAATCAACAAATGCTTTTACTGCCTCACAGCTCATGGCCAAGCTGTTCGCCAGCTCTCGGGTGATCCGATGCTTGGTGAAATGCTGGTGATGAACTGGCGTGCCGCCGATCTTGACGCCCGCCAAACCGCGATGCTCTCCTTCGCCGAGAAAATCACTGTCGCCAGTTACACAATCGTTGAGGCCGACCGCGAGGCCCTGCGCACTGTAGGCTTTTCCGACCGCGACATTTGGGACATTGCCAATGTCGCAGGCTTTTACAACATGACAAACCGTGTGGCCTCCGCCACAGATATGCGCCCAAATGACGAGTATCACGCGCAATCGCGCTAACGTTTTCAGCGCTGCTCTGGCGCTCATATGTCTGACTGCCGCGCCGCTTCTTGCCGAAGCTCTCGCGCTGCCTTCCAACGCGCGCCTTACCCGCGAAGTCGTCAAAAGTGCCGCCAGTTATTCCGCCCCCGTTGCGCCCTACGCAGCAGGGCTTCTGCCCGTGTTCGAGGTGCAGGGCCGCATCACAAAACAAGCCTATCGCATCCCACAACAAGGCATCACACCCCAACAGATTCTCACTCCGATTGAAGAAAGCTTGGTCGCAGCAGGCTTTGACCCTCTGTTCAAATGCCAAGACAGGTTCTGCGGTGGCTTTGATTTCCGTTTTTCAACAGATGTCTTGCCCGCACCTGACATGTTCGTAGATCTGTTTGATTATATCTTCCTCACCGCAAGACGCATGCCCGAAGGCGGCGCTGCCTCCGAGTATATCACCCTTCTTGTGAGCCGCGACAGCACGGCAGGCTATGTGCAGATCATCCAAGTCACACCCGAAGGCGCAACACCGCTCGCCACAGAACGTGGTGAACCACTTGTCGCCCAGCCCGTTGTCACCCCGCGCCAGCCCAAAGGCCCCATCGGGACAGAGCTTGAAACACGTGGCCACGCTGTCCTCTCTGACCTGACCTTTGAAACAGGCTCATCCGACCTTGGCCAAGGTGCCTTTGCCAGCCTTGAGGCTCTCGCAACATACCTGCGCGCAAACCCGACCCGCAAAGTCGCTCTTGTCGGCCATACCGACACAGTCGGCTCGCTCTCGGGCAACATAGCCCTTTCCAAGCGCCGCGCCACATCAGTCATGCAACGTCTCGCCTCCGCGCATGGTATCCCCGCCGCACAAATGGAAGCGGAAGGTATGGGTTACCTTTCCCCCGTGGTCAGCAACCTCACTGACAAAGGTCGCGAAGCCAATAGACGCGTCGAGGTGGTGCTTCTCAGCACAGAGTAGCGCTTGACCAATCCGCGTCCAAAAGGCATCACAGCCTCATGCTGATCCTCAAGATATTCCGCGCCCCCGAATGGGCGGCCCTGCGCGCAAACGGCGAAAGCCAAGGCGCGCCGATTGATGTAGCCGATGGCTATGTCCATTTCTCAACGCCAACACAGGCGCAAGAAACCGCCGCCAAGCACTTTGCTGGCGAAGAGGGCCTCGTGCTGCTGGCGGTTGACGCCGAAGCCGTCGATGACGACCTCGAATGGGAGGTCTCGCGTGGCGATGACCTTTTTCCACATCTTTACCGCAACCTGAAACTTTCAGATGTCGTCGCGCATTGGCCGCTTCCGCTCGTCGATGGCGTTCATGTCTTTCCCGAAGAGGCCTTGGCCGATGACTAAGCTCGAAACCCTCGCCCTCAAAGCGATGCACGCCTTTGATCCAGAGAGCGCCCACGGCCTCGCCATATCCGCGCTCAAACTCGGCCTCGTGCCGCTGTCTGGTCCCGTCACCTCGCCGCGTTTGGCGACCACGCTTGCGGGCCTTACTCTGCCGAACCCCGTCGGCCTCGCCGCGGGCTTTGACAAAAATGCCGAGGTGCTTGCCCCGCTCGCACGCGCAGGGTTCGGCTTTGTCGAAGTCGGCGCCGTGACACCCCGCGCACAGCCAGGCAACCCCAAGCCCCGCCTCTTCCGCCTGACCGAAGACCAAGCCGCCATCAACCGTTTCGGCTTTAACAACCAAGGCATGGAAGCCGCAAACGCGCGGCTGGCAAATCGCCCAAAAGACGCCGTTATCGGCCTCAATCTTGGCGCCAACAAAGACAGCGAGAACCGCGCCGAAGACTTCGCCCGCGTGCTCAGCTATTGCGGCGCGCATCTTGACTTTGCCACGGTCAATGTCTCCTCCCCCAACACAGAAAAGCTGCGCGATCTACAAGGCGCTGAAGCGCTTTCGGCCCTGCTCGCTGGCGTGATGGAGGTCAACAACTGGCTCAAAAAGCCGCTGCCCATCTTCCTCAAAATCGCCCCCGACCTGACCGACACAGAGATCAGCGAAATCGCCGATGTTGCTCTCGCTCAAGGCCTGAGTGCCATCATCGCAACCAACACAACCCTGTCACGCGACGGCCTCAATAGCGCCGCCAAATCCGAGGCAGGCGGGCTTTCTGGCGCGCCGCTCTTTGAGCGCTCCACACGCGTGCTTGCAAAGCTCAGCAAAGCCACCGAGGGCAAGCTCCCTCTCGTTGGTGTCGGCGGGATCGCCACAGCCGAACAAGCTTACACCAAAATCCTCGCGGGCGCGTCTGCCGTACAGCTCTATACAGCGTTTGTTTATCACGGCCTGAGCCTCGCCAGCGAGATCGCTCATGGCCTTGATACGCTGCTTGAAAAAGACGGCTTCGCCAATGTGGCCGATGCCGTGGGAACAGGGCGTGACGCATGGCTCTAACCATTTGGCACAACCCTCGCTGCTCGAAGTCGCGCCAAACTCTTGCGCTGATTGAAGCCCGAGAACCGACGGTGCGCCTCTATCTCACTGACGCCCCAAGCGAAGCCGAGCTGCGCGCCGCGGCAACGGCTCTTGGCGTCGCGCCCATCAAGATGATGCGCACAGGCGAGCCCGAGTTCAAGGCCGAGAGCCTCAGCCAAGACAGCTCCGAGGATATCCTCTTCGCCGCTATGGCCCGCATGCCCAAGCTCATCGAGCGCCCGATTGTGTTTGCGGGGGAAAAAGCCGTGATTGGCCGCCCGCCCGAGGCCGTGCTCAGCCTGCTTTAGCCGCCCGCTCAAGAGCGGGGTAGCGCAAGGCGAGGCTTCCCGCGCGAGCAATAAACGAAATATGCAGCGCCAGCCAAAGACCGTGATTTTCCATGCGTGGCATCAAGGCCCAAGCCGCGAGCACATAAATCACAAAGGCCACAGCCATCATGTTACGCATATCTGCCGTACGCGTCGCCCCGATGAATATTCCGTCAAACTGTGTCAGCCCGACAATCATCACAGGCGCTGCAATGAGCCAAGGCAGATAGCGACGCGCCTCTTGCTGCACATCTGGCGCTTTGGTCATGATGTCGATAATCATCGGCCCAATAAGCCAGAACGCCAGCGCCATGAGTACGCCCAGCGCCCAATAGGTGGTCAGCACCGCCGCGCGCCGCACCTGCGCCACAGCCGCAGCGCCAAATGCCTGCCCCACCAGCGCTTCGGCCGCAAAGGCAAATCCGTCAAGCGCATAGCCTGTGATGTGCAGAAACTGGAGCAAGACTTGATTCGCCGCCAAAGTCACATCGCCAAAGCGCCCGCCCAGCAGCAGAAACGACACAAAGATTCCCTGCAACAAAAGCGAGCGGATCAGAATATCGCTGTTCACCACAGCCATCCGCTTGAGCTTGATACGGTCAAACACCCGCGCCCAATCGCGCCAAGCGGAGTGGGCAAACGCCTCGCGGCACATCCACAGCCCAAGCACCAGCCCTGACCATTCTGCAATAAACGTGGCCCAAGCGACCCCAGCAACACCCCAGCCAAACGAAAGGACGAAAACAAGATCAAGCCCGACATTCACCCCGTTCATCAGAAGTTGGATCCACAAGACTTCCCGCGTGCGCTCCTGAGCAATCAACCAACCTGTGATCCCATACATCGCAATGGCAGCAGGCGCCGAGAAGATGCGAATTCGCATATAGGTCTCCGCCAGCCCCTCGACTTCCGCGCTCGCAGGCGAAAGGCGAAAGGCCCCCCAGATCAGCAAGGGCTGGATCAGCACAAAGAACAGCCCCCCCGCCACCCCGATCATCAAGGCGCGCGTCAAAAGCGCCGCCACTTCGCCCGCTTCCCCGCGCCCCGCTGCTTGGCTGGTGAGGCCCGTCGTGCCCATTCTCAAAAAGCCAAAGACCCAGTAGATGGCCGAAATGAAGACGGCACCCACACCCACCGCCGCAATCGGCGCCGCGTCTGGAATCTGTCCGACAACAGCGGTATCCACCGCGCCGAGAATAGGGATTGTCACATTGGCCAGTAAGATGGGAATGGCGATCTTGAGCACCCGACGATAGGTGAGCTCTCTATCGCCTATCGCGTCACTCATCCCGCCGCGGAGGCATCAGGAAGTGCCCCGTGCCCTGCGCAAAAATGCGGTTGCGATTGTCTTGCCACGCTTCGACATGCACGCTCGCATAGCGCCGCCCAGAGCGGTTCACTTTTGCACGCGCATACGCATCTCGAGGCAGGCCCGTACGAAGATAATCGATGGTAAAGTCGATGGTCTTTGGCAACCGTGGCAAATGCCCTTGAACAACTTCATCCGCGTCCAGATCGCCGCGCTCAATCTCGTCCCAAAGCACAGACCAGCCAAGCCCGATCACAGCGGCAACTTCCATAAACCCGGAGATCGCCCCGCCATGGAGAGCTGGCAACAAAGGGTTGCCAATGAGTTTATCATCATAAGGAAGAATAGCCGTGAGCTCGTCCCCCCGACGGTCAAATTCGATGCCCATAAAATTGATATACGGCACACCGTGCACCAACGCACTCAAGGCCGCATCACGGCGTTGTTTGACAACCTGCACAGGTTCGGGACGTTTGTAAGCCATGCTCAGCGCTCCACCGTAAAGGCCCCTGTGGCCGTGGCCACTGGGTTCTCTTTGTCGTCATCCGTCGCCGTAGCCCGCACAAAGGCAACTGAGCGGGTGATGTGATAACAATGCGCCTCCGTGGCGATGGTCTGGCCAGGCGTGGCCGGGCGCATATAGTCAATGCGCAAATCAATCGTCGCCGTCCCCGCAGGGTTGCTCGGATGGCTCATGGCCGCCGCACCACAGCACGTATCCATAAGCGCTGACACCGCACCGCCATGGATCACCCCTGTCTCAGGATCGCCCACAAGATACTCGGAATAAGGCATCTCAATTCGCGCGTAGCCGTCTGAAATATTCTTCAGCTCCATGCCCAATGCGCGGCTGTGTGGGATCGCGGAAATAAACTGTTTGGCAATTTTGGTTTTATCCATTGGGCGCTTGCTCCGTCGGGCACTTGGCCTCTGTTGGCCACATACTTCCAGACCGCCGCACCCTTCGCAAGCAGTAACACCGCAATTGTCTGTCTTGTGTCTTTTGCCACACCGCCCTAGGGTCCGCGCGAGGAGACTAAGAATGACGGACACACGGCTAAACTTCAAAGACATGTGCGCCAAATTCGACGTAACGCCGCGCACGTTACGCTACTATGAATACATCGAATTGCTTCAGCCCGAGCGCGAAGGCCGCTCGCGGTTTTACTCCGCTCGCGAGATCGCACGCATGACACTGATCATGCGCGGCCGCCGCTGGGGCTTTCCACTGGAAGACATCCGACAGTTCCTGCTGGTCTACGAAGAGCATGGCACAAAAGCCCAACTCCAGCACTGGATCGATATGGCCGACGGCAAGCTCATTGAGCTGGAAAAACAACGTGCCGAACTCAACACTGCCATTGAAGAGCTGACGGAAAACCGCCGGGAGACACTGGAAACTCTTCAAACCAAGAAGTGACGCAACGTATCGTTTACGTAAACGTCAACTTTCCCTTGAACGACTCGGCCAAGCTTTGCATCTAAACATCACGCGTTCCTCAAACGAGATGTTTTCATGCCTGATACAGATAAACTGATGACAATCCGCGAGATGTGCGACACCTATGATGTGACGCCCCGCACCTTGCGTTTCTATGAAGCCAAAGAGCTCTTGTCGCCCCTGCGCGACGGCCAGAAGCGCCTGTTCACGCGCCGTGATCGTGGTCGCCTCAAGCTCATCCTGCGCGGCAAGCGCTTTGGGTTTTCTCTCGAAGAAATCCGCCAGCTGCTTGAGCTTTACCATGTCGGCGACCAACAGCAGACACAGCTCGCCCGCACATTTGCAATCGCTCAAGAGCGCCTTGCCGACATGGTTCGCCAGCGTGACGAACTCACCCTAGCGATCAAGGACCTCGGCGACCAGATTAACGGCGTCGCACAGACACTTGCGGCAATGGCCGAAGGCAAAGACGCCGCCGAATAAACAGAACAGACCGCACAAAAAGACTTCAGGGAGAAACCACATGCCGAGTTACACAGCCCCCGTTAAAGACCTTCAATTCGTTCTACACGAGGTTCTCAAAGCCAGCGCATCCGATATTTCAGGCTACAGTGAGCTTGAGCCAGACTTCACAGCAGCGGTCCTTGAGGAAGCGGGCAAAATTTGCTCAGACGTTCTCGCCCCGCTTAATGCTGTTGGTGACAAAGAGGGCTGCTCGCTTGAAAACGGTGTGGTGCGTGTCCCGAGAGGCTTCAAAGAAGCGTTTGATCAGGTCCGTGAAGGGGGTTGGACTGGACTTGATATGCCCGAAGAATACGGCGGTCAGAACATGCCCTATGTGCTTGGAACAGCCGTAGGAGAAATGTTCTCGGCGTCCAACCAGGCCTTTACCATGTACCAAGGCCTAACGCATGGCGCAGCCTCTGCGATCCTTGCCCACGGCACCGACGCCCAAAAAAAAACATTCCTGCCCAAAATGGTCAGCTGCGAATGGACAGGTACTATGAACCTGACCGAGCCACACTGCGGCACAGACCTTGGCCTCATGCGCACCAAAGCAGAGCCACAAGACGACGGCAGCTTCAAACTTTCGGGCCAAAAGATCTTCATCTCTTCGGGCGAGCACGAGATGGCAGACAACATTATCCACTTGGTCCTCGCCAAAATCCCGGGTGGCCCTGACGGTATCAAAGGCGTGTCGCTCTTTATCGTGCCCAAATTCATGGTCAGCGAAGATGGCTCTCTTGGTGCGCGCAACGGCGTGAGCTGTGGCGCTCTCGAAGAGAAAATGGGCATTCACGGCAACTCGACCTGTGTGATGAACTATGACGAAGCGACCGGCTATCTCCTCGGAACCGAGCACAAAGGCATGCGCGCCATGTTCACAATGATGAACGAAGCCCGCATCGGTGTCGGCATGCAGGGCGTCGCACAAGCCGAAGCCGCTTACCAAAACGCAGTTGTCTATGCCAAAGACCGCCTCCAAGGCCGCGATGTCACAGGCGTGAAAAATCCAGATGGCCCCGCCGATCCTCTGATCGTGCACCCTGATGTCCGCCGCATGTTGATGGACCAGAAAAGCTTCGTTGAAGGCGCGCGCGCCTTTATTCTCTGGGGGTCCTCTCTGATTGATGCCGCGCACCGCGCGGGCGACAAAGACGCCGATGGCCTGATCTCCCTTATGACACCCGTCATCAAAGGCTTCCTCACAGA
>NZ_JAQWYD010000043.1:0-21124 GCF_029254145.1 Lentibacter sp. | reverse complement strand
TTGATATTGTGTCTTTAAATAGCGAGCGCCACCTTCTAGGTTTTCATAAGGATCATGCGGATTGACCCGCAGCGCGCGAGCTGTACCGGGCATCAACTGCGCCAACCCCAAAGCGCCTTTGTGGGAGCGTGCATTGGCATTCCATCCGCTTTCCTGCTGCACCAAGCGCAGGAAAAGGTCCACAGGAACACCGTGCTTTTGCGCGACCGTCTTGGCCATTTTTACATAAGGCCCCTTCTGGCGCCCCTTATAAGGCTTAAAGTCCTGAATGCCCCATTTTGTCGGAGCCTCAACTTTTGCGGGCTGCAGCCGAACAGAAGCCGAATACTGCGTTTTGGCGCGCGTATCGAGAATACGGGTCTGGGATTTAAAATGGGATTTACCTTGTTTGGCACCGAACAGATCAGCCCCCGCCTGCAAAGGCAGCAGCGACGTCATAACAGCCACACAGAACATCCATTTACGCATATAAACTCTTCCCCAAGATGTTGGCTGCACGATAAGGAATATGTCGCGAATATCCAGCCCCGTTTGCTTTTGCCCCCGAAATTGCAGTTTCCCGCTCATTTATCTCAAGTTTTATGCTTTCATTAACCCCGCCGTGGTGGTGTAAGCTCTGTCAAACACCAACTAGATTCTCAGAAAGGCGCATCATGGCAGGCTCAGTAAACAAGGTCATTCTCATCGGCAACTTGGGACGCGATCCGGAAGTGCGTACTTTTCAGAACGGCGGCAAAGTCTGCAACCTGCGCATCGCGACATCCGAGAACTGGAAAGACAAGGCCACAGGCGAACGCCGCGAGAAAACAGAATGGCACTCGGTTTCTATTTTCTCAGAGCCCCTCGCCCGTATTGCCGAGCAATATCTGCGCAAAGGTTCCAAAGTCTACATCGAAGGCAAGCTGCAAACCCGTAAGTGGCAGGACCAGTCGGGCGCAGACCGCTACAGCACAGAGGTTGTTCTGCAAGGCTATGATGGAACGTTGACAATGCTGGATGGTCGCAACGATGGCGGCAATGGCGGCGGCGGTGGCTCAATGGGCGGCGGCAACTACGGCGGCGGACAGGAAGATCGTTTTGGCGGTCCGTCAGAGCCACAGCAAATGGGCAACAACTCTGATTTTGACGACGAAATCCCTTTCTAAGACCTACTCGGGCAAAGCCCCGATCAGACGCTGATATTCCTGAGTGGCAAACCGGTCGGTCATGCCGCTCAGGTAATCAGAGACGATCCGCGCTGTCGCTGTGCGGTCGCCCAATGCATCGTTGAGCGCCTCATGCCACTCCTCAGGCAAAAGCTCTGGCGTTGCGAGATAACCTTCAAATAAGCCTTCAACAATCAGAGACGCCCGCGCCCGCATGATCACAACAGTCGGAGCGCGATACATCCTCTCAAACAAAAATGCCCGCACCAGCTTCAAATCAGCCCAAAGCACTGGCGAGAACTGCACCAAAGGCCGCCCTGCCTGACGCACATCACTCGCACTCTCAGCTGCAATCTCTGACGCAATCGCTCGGCTTGTTGCAATGACATCTTCCACGAGCACCCCAAAGAAGCGCCGCAGTGCCTCATGTTGGCGCCGCGCTGGCTCAAGTGAAGGATAGCGTGCATCCACCTCGCCAAAGCAAGCCCCGACAATCGGAAGATCGAGCAGATCCTCAACCTCAAACAGACCTGCGCGAAGGCCGTCGTGAATATCATGGTGATTGTAGGCAATATCATCTGCGAGTGCCGCGACTTGTGCCTCTGCACTCGCATGTGTGTGCAGCTCAAGATCATGCACAGCATTATAGCCCGCCAAAGCGTAAGGCACGGGCTCAAGAACGGGGCCATTATGCTTTGCGATCCCTTCAAGGCACTCCCATGTCAGGTTCAGCCCGTCCCACTCTGCATAATGGCGCTCAAGCGATGTCACAATGCGGATCGCCTGCGCATTGTGATCAAACCCGCCAAAAGGCTGCATCAAAGCGTCAAGCGCGTCCTCGCCAGTATGGCCAAAGGGCGTGTGGCCCAAGTCATGCGCCAGCGCGACTGCCTCGGTGAGTTCCGAATTGAGTCCAAGTGCGCCGCAGATCGTGCGCGCCACCTGTGCCACTTCAATCGAATGTGTCAGCCGCGTGCGATAATAATCGCCCTCATGTTCCAGAAAAACCTGCGTCTTGTGTTTCAAACGGCGAAAGGCACTGGAATGAATGATCCTGTCTCGATCCCGCTGAAAACAACTGCGAAAAGCACTCTCGCCCTCGGGATAAAGCCGCCCGCGCGTGTCTTGTGGTCGGCTGGCAAAGGGGGCCATCTCAAATTGCATCTCGTCTCATCCTTGCCGCCAGTGATTTCGCCCCATATATATTGCATCAAGCCATTAGGTAAACCCGCTAGCCCGTAAGGATCCGAGCACATGTTCGTCCCCCCCTCAGTCACTCCAAAGGCCTTTGAACAACTCGCCGTTATCGGCGCGAGCAAAGAGGGCAAAGCCCTGCGCGTGGCCGTCGAAGGTGGTGGCTGTTCGGGCTTTCAATATGAGATCAAACTTGACGATCCAGCCGCCGACGATCTCGTGCTTGAAGGCGCGGGCGAAAAAGTGGTGATCGACGAAGTCAGCCAACCGTTTCTGACGGGGGCCAAGATCGATTATGTCGAAGAGCTTATCGGAGCACGCTTTGTCATCGAAAACCCGAATGCGTCAAGCTCTTGTGGCTGTGGCGTTTCTTTCTCGATGTAAAGCTTAGCTTCGCGCCAAGAGCCTAGCTACCTGCACGCGCAAAATGCGCAAAAAACTGGCCAAACTCTGGATAAGCGGCTTCCGCCGATAAAAGATGAGCATAGGCCTCATGGGCTAGCTGGCCTTCAAGTTCGCGCCGCATTGTGTCCCAATCCTCAACACGGCGCTCTGCCAGTTGATAAAGATGCTCCGAGAGCGCCCGCAAAACGCCCCGATGGCCGCGGGACTTACGAAAAAGCATCCGCTCTGGTGACAAATCCTGCACAAAACTCTCACGCCCGGTTGCCATAGCGAGCCAGTTGCAGGTCAGGTATTCATGATAGTCGTCAATCGGGGGGCTTGTTTCAGCCGTGACTTGGAACTGCGCAGAGACAGCGTGCACCCAATCTTCCCACATTTGGGGCACGGCCTGGCGCGCCGCACGTAGCGCTAGGCAGACCTCCGCCAGCAGATCGGCATTTTCATCGATCAAAGCAAATGTACCAGCAAACATCAGGCTGCGTACGGCCTCCGCTCCAATATCGGGGTCGCGGCGGCCATAGTCGCTCAGATAAAAGACAATATGGGTCAGCTCATAAGCTGCCTTTTTGTTGGGCAATGAAAATGTCGCGCTGTGAGAGATAAAACGGCGCAGCCGCGTACTCAAAGCCTCGTCCAATTTCATCTCGCCAATTCCACCACGCGCCAAAAGCCGCGCAGCCTCGGCTCGCTGCAAATCACTCAGCTCCGCATCCACGAGCTGCGCCTCATGGGTCCAAGCACAAAGCGCTGGTCCCTTCTGCCCCTCAAAGCCAAGCGCCTCAAGATCAAGCGTGATCGAAAGCAAAAACCGATAGTATTGCGGGAAAAACCTGAGGCGGTGTTCAACATCATTATAAAATACTTCATATGCACTCAAAGCCTGCGCACTGAGCCGCTTGCCAGATGTTTCGTGAATATTAAGAAATTCGGCGTTTTCCTTTAGCCAGAATACGTCATCCCCAATACGACGATGACGGGCAAAACACTGCGCAAGCGCGGTTTGCTGGCTCCCCTCATCAAGCTGCGGCTTTACATAATCAAAGCTAATGACGTCGCCCATTGATCTGCCTCATTTGTCTTTAGAAGTAGGCGGGAGGCGCTTGTTCTCCCGCCGGGGAAAGCGTGGGCGCATGGCGCAAAGCCACTCGCCCAAGCACTTTGGTTTCAGTTGTCAGAGCAGCAGATAAAAAGTTCTACAGCTTCCCCAGTCATCGCATCCGAGCCTGACGGGTCTGAGCAGCAGATATAGGCGCCAGTCGCATCACCCATCAGAGCATCGGAGCCAGCAGGGTCAGAACAACAAATATACGTGCCGGTGGCATCACCTGTCATTGCGTCTGTGCCACGTGGCTCAGAACAGCAAATCGTCATTTCTGTCCCCGCACCGTCAAAGATGCTCGCTTCAGTTACGTCAGATTGCAGTGTGATTGTTTTACGAAGTGCAGACATTTGGTTCCCTCCAGGTTGTCGTAGGTTCAGCATTAACTACCTTTGGTTGTTTATCAGGATATTTTAATCTACTTTAGGTTGTTATTAAGTGTGCCGCGTAATTATCTGTTTTTAGTTCATAAATCTTCAAAAGAACCCCTTTACCAAAGCTGAACGAACGATCCATCTGTGTTTCCACCGCTGCAAAACCGTTCCGTATTTTCGCGCGCTGTGGCTCTGGCGGCGGAGTGATTCTTCGGCTACACCTAGGCCATCACAAGAGCAGGCAGGCCTCATGAAATTCGCGACCTTTAACATCAACGGTGTCAAAGCCCGTATCGACACCCTCCTGACGTGGCTCAAGGACGACGCCCCCGATGTGGCGATCCTGCAAGAGATCAAATCCGTCGATGAGGCTTTCCCGCGCGAAGAGATAGAAGCGCTCGGTTATCAGGTCGAAACCCACGGCCAAAAGTCTTTCAACGGTGTCGCGCTGATTTCCAAGCTTCCGCTCGAAGACATCACGCGTGGTCTTCCCGGCGATCCCGAAGATGAACAGGCCCGCTATATCGAGGCGACAGTGATCGGTAAGAAAGCCCTGCGCATCTGTGGCCTCTATTTGCCTAATGGCAATCCTGTTCCGGGCCCCAAATATGACTACAAACTCGCGTGGATGAAGCGCCTCCAAAAGCGCGCCGAAGAGCTGCTTGCGCAGGAAGAGCCCTTTTTCATGGCAGGTGATTACAATGTGATCCCGCAAGACGAAGATGCCGCCAAACCTGAAGTCTGGCGCGAAGACGCGCTCGCCCTGCCCCAGAGCCGCGACGCCTTCCGCCAGCTGCTCGCCCTTGGCCTCACTGAGGCCTTCCGCGTTCAAACCCAAGGTGGCGGGCATTACTCTTTCTGGGATTACCAAGCAGGCGCGTGGCAGCGCAACAACGGCATCCGCATCGACCATTTTCTGCTCAGCCCCGAATGCGCCGACCTCATGGTCAAATGCGAAATTCAAGCCGAGCTGCGCGGCCGCGAAAAGCCGTCAGACCATGTGCCCGTCTGGCTAGAGCTTGATCTTTAAGTGAGACTCTCACGGTAAAACGCCACAAGCTGCGCCGTCGAGCTGTCAATCTCTGCCTCAGCGCCCTCTAGCACAGGCTGCAAAGCCGTGGCCAAGGCCTTACCAAGTTCTACACCAAACTGGTCAAAAGAGTTGATCCCGAGGATCGCTCCCTCAACAAAAACGCGATGCTCATAAAGCGCAATAATCCGCCCTAGCATCATAGGGGTAAGCTTTTCATACGCCATGGTCACAGAGGGTCGATTGCCCTCGAAAGCGCGTTGTGGCTGGTCGTGGTCTCGCCCAAGCATCAGAGCTTGCGACTGTGCAAAGCAATTGGCCACCAAAAGCGCATGATGATGGGCAAGCTCTGCCTCATGGCCCTGCATTGCGACCAAAAACTCCGCAGGCACAATCTGCGTGCCTTGATGTAAAAGCTGGTAAAATGCGTGTTGTCCGTTTGTGCCGGGTTCGCCCCAGACAATCGGCCCCGAGCCAAAGGAGAGTGCCTCCCCTGTCTTGCTCACGCGCTTGCCATTGCTCTCCATTTCAAGCTGCTGCAAATAGGCAGGTAGCCTTGAAAGCCGTTGGTCATACGGCAGTACCGCACGCGTTTTATAGCCACAAACCTGATGGTGCCAAAGCCCGACAAGCGCATGGATCACAGGCAGGTTTTCCGTTAGCGGCGCTTTGGCAAAATGCGCGTCCATTTCGGCAGCCCCCGCTAGAAACGTGGCAAAATCCTCAGGTCCGATGGCCAGCATCAGGCTCAAGCCAATCGGTCCCCAGACCGAGTAGCGCCCACCCACCCAATCTTCAAAACCAAACACCCGCTCAGCCGGAATGCCAAAGGCAGCCGCTTTGTCTTCTGCGCTCGAAATCGCCGCAAACTGAGCCGCAGGTTCTGCCACACTCTGCGCCATCCAGCGCCGCGCTGTCTCCGCGTTCGTCATTGTTTCGATGGTCGTAAACGTCTTTGAGGCCACCAGAACAAGTGTTGTGGCCGCATTCAGCCCCTTTAAAACATCATGGATATTCGCTCCATCAATATTGGAGACAAAATGCAGCCGCGGCCCGTCACTATAGGGTGCAAGCGCCAGCGAAGCCATCGCAGGCCCAAGATCAGAACCGCCAATCCCGATGTTCACCACATCCGTAAACGCTCCTGCACGTACCTCGCTGGCAAAATCAGCCATCCGCACCAGTGTGGCGCGCACCTCGGGCATCACATCGACGCCATCCACCTCAATCACAGCTTCAGGCCCCGCACGCAACGCAGTATGCAAAACAGCACGGCCTTCGGTTGTGTTGATCTTTTCACCCGCAAACATCGCGTCACGTGCAGCGGCAACGTCTGCCGCCTCAGCCAAGTCAATCAGCGCTGCAAAGCTCTCCTCAGTCAGCGCCGTTTTGGAAAAGTCATAGAGCATGCCACACGCGCGGCGGCTCATCCGGTGAGCGCGGCTTGCATCCCGCTCAAACAGCTCGGCAATCTTGCCGCGTGCCTTGCCTAACGTAAAGACACGCGCCCATTCGGCCGCAACCTGCGCCGCATTCATGGCGCCCAATGCACAGTCGTGCCCTCAAGGATTGCATTCACAGGTGCCTTTTCAGGCGGCAACGTCGCCGCTCGTTCCAAAGCCGCACGCTTATCGGCACCAATAATAACAAGGTGCTTTCTCAAGGCGCCGTTCAGAACATTGGCCGTCAGCGTCACACGTGGCTCAGGTTCGCCTTCTGCCTGAATCGGGGTGAGAAGAGCAGTCGTCTGATCATTGAGCGCTTCACCAAGGCCCTTGGCGCGCGGAAAAAGAGAGGCCGTATGCATATCTGCGCCCATCCCAAGCAACAAAACAGAGATTGGCAGGCAGGGCAAAATACTGCTCTCCACTTCGGCCAATGTTTCGTCTGGGCGGGCTGCTCCCGTGTAATATGGATGAAAGACAGCCGAGGCCGCCCGTCCCTGCAAAAGCCGCTCACGGATCAGCCGCGCGTTGGAACGCACATGCACCTCAGGCCGCCAGCGCTCGTCCGACAACATCACATCGACACGCGACCAGTCTATATCCGCTGCACAAAGCGCATCAAAAATCGGCCCCGGCGTGCTGCCACCTGGCACAACAAAACTCGCTCGTTCTTCATGCAGGAGCACATTCTCAAGCTCGCCAGCAAGGATGTTGGCTACGCCCATAAAGAGCATGTCATCATCGGGGTAAGTTTCTAAAATCATTCCTTAATCTCCCTCCAGCGGCGCCCGTCACGGTGCATCAACATCAGCGCATCATCAGGCCCTGCACTATCAGGCTCATAGGGCAGCGGAGCCTCGCGCCGCTCCTCCCAGCCCGCAATAATCGGATCGGTCCAACGCCATGCCGCCTCAACCTCGTCGTCGCGCATAAAGAGCGTCTGGTTGCCACGGATCACATCCATAATAAGCCGTTCATACGCGTCAGGCACATCTTCGCCGTCAGGCCCAAGGGCTTCGGCAAAACTCATGTCCAGCGGCACATCGATCAGCCGCATACCGCCAGGCCCCGGTTCCTTGATCGTCACACCAAGCTCGATGCCCTCATTGGGCTGCAAGCGAATGCTCAAAATATTGCGGTGACGCCCTGCATCATCTCCAAAGATGTTATGCGGCGTATCTTTGAAAACAACGGCAATCTCGCTCGCGCGGTTCTTAAGTCGCTTCCCTGTCCGAAGATAAAACGGCGTGCCCGCCCATCGCCAGTTTGAGATATGGGCCTTGAGCGCAATAAAGCTCTCAGTGGTGCTGTCCTCATCGCCCACATCGTCAAAATAGCTCGCATGGTCCTCATCCCCGCCATACTGACCGCGCACATAATCTTTAGGCCCGACAGGTTCGAGCGCCCGAATAACCTTGAGCTTCTCGTCGCGAACCGCATCAGGCTCAAACCGCGCAGGCGGCTCCATCGCGATCAGGCACAAAAGCTGCATCAAATGGTTTTGCACCATGTCCCGCATCGCGCCCGAGCGGTCATAGTATTCGCCCCGCCCTGCGACCCCGACAGTTTCGGCCACTGTCACTTGAATGTGGTCGATGTATTGGCTGTTCCAGAGCGGTTCAAACAGCATATTCCCGAACCGGACGGCCATGAGGTTCTGAACGGTCTCTTTGCCAAGGTAATGATCAATCCGGTATATCTGGCTTTCATCAAAGTGCCTCGCCAAGGCCGCGTTGAGCGCCTTGGCGCTTGCCAGATCACGGCCAAACGGTTTTTCAACAACGATACGGGTTTCTTCCCCCGCCAGCCCGTATTTGTGCAGGCGTTTGGCGAGATCCTCAAAGAGGCTCGGTCCGACGGAAAAGTAAAACGCACGGGTTGCACCACGCGCGCACAGCGCCTTGAGGGCTTCCCACCCCTCACTGCCGCGTGCATCCAATGTCACATAATCAAGCCGCGCAACAAATGCTTTATAGTCGGAGACTTTGGCCCCCTTGACGCGTGCAAATTCCTTAAGTGCCTCTAAAACAAAGGCCCGAAAGCTTGCTTCGTCATGCTCTGACCGCGCTGCGCCAATCACACGAGCCTGATCAGGCATCTGCCCCGCATGAAAACGGCGAAAAAGACTGGGCAAAATCTTGCGGCGCGCAAGATCCCCCGTTGCGCCAAAGATCACCAGATCAAAATCATCAACAGGAATGACGCGCGATACCATAAGATTGCCTTGTGAATACTTCTTGGCTCGGAGGATAACAGGCTTGCGCGCGTTCACAATGGCGTGCGCCCCAACATCCGCCCTTTTTTGCGCAGACGCCTTGGGGTAGCCACAGAGAACACAAAAATACGTTAGGTTTCGCATGGAAGACTTCGCAGCTCAGGCCACTACACAGCAAGCCAACTTGGGGAAATTTCAAGACCCCCACGTGACAGCCAAAGGCGAGGCCCGCGCATCCGTGGCGCTGACCAAGCCGGAGACGCTCTGGTTCAACACAGGTACACTCTGCAACATCACCTGCGCAAATTGCTATATCGAAAGCTCTCCCACCAACGACGCCCTCGTCTATATGACCCGCGCCGAGGTCGAGCCTTATCTTGAAGAAATCAAAACACTCGGCTGGCCGATCACAGAGATCGCCTTCACGGGCGGCGAGCCTTTCATGAACCCCGAGATGATCGGTATGATGGAAGCAGCGCTTGAGGCTGGTTTTGAAGTTCTCGTGCTCACAAACGCTATGCGCCCGATGATGCGCAAATCGGTTCAAGCGGGCCTCCTCAAGCTTGCTGAACAGTATCGCAACAAAATGACCTTCCGTATCTCGGTTGATCACTGGTCCGCCAAGCTGCATGACGCCGAGCGCGGAAAAGACGCCTTCAAACGCACACTTGAGGGTATGATCTGGCTGCGCGATCACGGCTTCAACATGGCGGTCGCTGGCCGCATCGCCTTTCACGAGAATGAAGCACAGGCCCGCGTAGGCTACGCGCAGCTCTACGCCGATCATAACTTCAAAATTGACGCTCAAGCCCCAAGCAAAACAGTTCTTTTCCCAGAAATGGATATGAATGTTGAAGTCCCTGAAATCACAACAGAGTGCTGGAGTATCCTGAACAAATCACCCGAAGATGTGATGTGTGCCTCCTCGCGTATGGTGGTGAAACGCAAGGGCGCTGACGTGCCCGCTGTGCTCGCTTGCACGCTTCTTGCCTATGCCCCCGAGTTCGAATTGGGCGCCACGCTTCAAGCGGCCAGCGGCCCCGTGCAGCTCAATCACCCTCATTGCGCCAAGTTCTGTGTGCTGGGTGGGGCGAGCTGTTCGGCCTAAGGCGAGCTCACAATCCCGCCACCCACAGCCGCGCGCACACCCGTTGTGCTCGGGCAAGACGTGGGCAGCCCACGCGCCACGCGCACCGCAAGATAGCCAAAAGCCTGCGCTTCCAGCATGTCGCCGTTAAGCCCCGTCTCATCAATATTGCGGACAGGGCAGTCGAGCGCCGCCGCGAGCATTTTCATCATGACGGGGTTCAGCCGTCCGCCGCCCGTCACCAAGACCTCAGAGGGCGCCTCGGGTGCATGGTCCATCGCCTGCAAAACAGACGCCGCAGCCATACCTGTCAGGGTCGCCGCCGCATCAGCGTCCGACAATTCCAACACGAGCTCGCGCATCTCGGCAAAAGCGTCACGATCCAGAGACTTTGGCGGCATGCGGTAAAAATACGAATCCGCAAGAAACAGCTCAAGAGCCCCCGTCTCGACAGTCCCCTTGCGCGCCAGCGCCCCACCTTCGTCATAAGGCGTGCCACGGCGCTCATTGCATAGATCGTTGATAGGCGCATTTGCGGGCCCTGTGTCAAAAGCGAGCACAGCCCCCTCTGCCTCAGGCTTTTCAATGCGCGGATCGACAAAAGTGATGTTGCCCACACCGCCAAGATTGAGAAACGCGACAGGTGCCTCATACCCTAGATACCGTGCACAAGCGTGATGGAAAAATGGCGCAAGCGGCGCGCCCTCCCCACCCAATTCAACATCCGAGGAGCGAAAATCCCATACAACCGTCTTCCCCAAAGCCTCCGCCAGCGCCGCGCCATCGCCCATCTGGTGCGTGCCCCGCCCGCGCGGCTCATGCGCCAGCGTCTGCCCGTGAAAGCCTACAAGCTCAGCGTCCGTACCGCTCAAAGCCTCCGAATGTGCCCGCTGCACAATCTCAAACGCCGCCTCTAGCCCCGCATCTTCATGCCATTTGCCCAAGGCTGCGCGCAAAACACGATGCTCTTCAGCGCTATAGCTCCGATATCCCGTCGCACCAAAGCCGAATATCTCCTGACCGTCCGTTATGACTTCAGCCACATCAACCCCGTCCAGCGACGTGCCGCTCATAGCGCCAACCGCGCGCAGACCTTTGCCCGCCTGAATCCCCTTAATCATGGTCTTTTCCTTCGCCCATGAGCGCTCTATACAAGCGCCAAAGCAGCCAAGGAATATCAAAATGACCTATCACCCAAAATCGGAATTCATGCGTGTCATGATGGAGCGCGGCTTTCTGGCCGATTGCACCGATTATCAGGGCCTTGATGAGGCCATGGTTGCGGGTATCGCCCCAGCCTATATCGGCTTTGATGCCACGGCCAAGTCGCTCCATGTCGGCTCGCTCATCCAGATCATGATGCTGCGCTGGCTGCAAAAAACGGGCCATAAGCCAATAACGCTGATGGGCGGCGGAACCACAAAGGTGGGCGATCCATCCTTTCGCGCCGACGAACGCCCGCTGCTGACCGATGCACAAATCAACGACAACATCGACGGCATCAAACAGGTCTTCGCTAAATACGTCGACTACAACGGGAGCGACACAGGTGCGCTCATGCTCAACAATGCCGAATGGCTGGATGGCCTAAATTACCTTGAGTTTCTGCGCGACATCGGTCGCCACTTCTCGGTGAACCGCATGCTCGCCTTTGAAAGCGTCAAGAGCCGCATCGACCGCGAGCAGAGCCTGAGCTTCCTTGAATTCAACTATATGATCTTGCAAGCCTACGACTTTCTGGAACTAAACCGCCGTTATGGCTGTGCTCTGCAGATGGGTGGCTCCGATCAATGGGGCAATATCGTCAACGGGATCGACCTCACGCGCCGCGTGATCGGCACCGAGATCTATGGCCTGACATCGCCCCTTCTGACCACATCTGATGGCAAGAAGATGGGCAAATCCGCCGATGGCGCGGTCTGGCTCAACGCCGATATGCGCAGCCCCTACGAATTCTGGCAATTCTGGCGCAACACAACAGATGCTGATGTCGCCCGCTTCCTCAAGCTCTACACAGAGCTGCCCATCGCCGAATGCGAGCGCCTCGGCGCACTGGAAGGCTCAGCGATCAACGATGCCAAGATCGTCCTCGCAAATGAAGTGACAACGCTCTGTCACGGACGCGCTGCGGCTGAGGCCGCCGAGGCTACAGCCCGCGAAGTCTTTGAACGCGGCGGTGTCGGCGAGGAGCTCACCACTGTGGCCCTGCCCGCCGCTGATCTTGTGGGTGGCATCTCTGCCGCACAACTCTTTGTGCGCGCAGGCCTTGTCGGGTCTGGCAAAGAAGCAAAGCGGCTGATTTCCGAGGGCGGCGCACGCGTCAACGACGAAGCTGTGACAGAGGCAGGCCAAATGTTCTCAGCAGAAGACATTGCCGCCACGCTCAAGCTCACAGCCGGCAAAAAGCGCCACGCCCTCGTGAAACTTGAAGGCTAAACCAAGCCCACCCCGCACTTCTTCTCTTCTAAAATATCCCGGGGGGATAATTCAAAAGCCCAAGGGCTTTTGAATTTGGGGGGCAGAGCCCCCCACGGGTCGGCGCAAGCCGAAATCTCTGATTTATGATGAAAGCGGACGGATCTTGAACTTAGTGATCCGGTTGTCCGCACGTTCCTGAACCGTGAAGCGGAAGCCGTGAAAGGCAAAGACCTGCCCCACTTCAGGGATCATCTGCGCCTCATGGATCACAAGCCCCGCCACAGTGTTGGCATCCTCATCCGGCAAGGACCAGTCCGTCGCGCGGTTAAAGTCGCGAATGGTCATCGCACCGTCCACATAAAACACCCCGTCCTCGCCCTTGGTCACCGAGTGTTCGGCCGCAGGGTCATGCTCATCGGTGATCTCGCCCACAATCTCTTCCAAGATGTCTTCGAGCGTGATCAACCCTTGCAGAACCCCGTACTCATCCACCACCAACGCAAAATGCGTGCGGCGGCGCAAGAACTGGCGCATTTGTTCATCGAGAGTTGTCGTTTCTGGTACAAAGTACGGTTCCATAGCCACTTCAGCGATATCAAACCCGTTAAACGCCGCCTCAACACTTCCTGCAGCCACCATGTGCTTATGCATGGAGCGCAAGAGGTCTTTGGCGTGGATCACACCAATGATATTGTCCTGCTCGCCACGATAAACGGGCAAACGCGTGTGGTTGCTGCTCAAACAACGATCCAAAATTTCCTGCGGCTCAAGGTCGGCATCGATCATCTCGATCCCGGAACGGTGGAGCATGATCTCCTCCACGGCCCGCTCTGCCAGATCAAGCGCACCCAGAATACGGTCGCGATCTTCCTTCTCAACGATCCCTTCGGAATGCCCCAGAGAAAGCGCTCCTGCAATTTCTTCCCGCACAGCAAGAATATGGCTATCAGGGTCGGCCTTGATCCCGAAGAGACGCAGCAAAAGCCTTACGAACCAACGCACGGCACTTACAACAGGCGAGAATATCAAAACAACGATCCGAATAGGCGCCGACACAAGACCCGCAGCGCGCTCTGCATTGGTGATCGCGTAGGTCTTGGGCAGCACTTCGGCAAACACCAAAACAAGCATCGTCATGACCAAAGTCGCCATTGCGACGCCGCTTTCGCCAAAAATGGCGGTAAAAAGCGAGGTCGCCAGCGAGGCTGCGAGAATATTCACAAGGTTGTTGCCCAGAAGAACAGAGCCGATCAGCCGCTCGTTGTCCTCGGTGATCTCAAGTGCGCGCTTGGCGCCTGAGTTGCCCTTATCGGCTTGATTTCGCAGCTTGCCCCGCGAGGCCGCCGTCAAAGCGGTTTCGCTTCCTGAAAAAAAGCCAGACAAAACCAGCAAAAAGGCAATCGCCCCAGCCGTTATCCAATACGCCCCATCAGATGAGGCCACAGTCGGATCCATTGATCCCTCCACATAAAGTCCATTGCTTATGAAGCCTTTGCAGGCAGAAATTCAAGAGCCAAGGCACGCTTTGCGGCCCAGTTGCGGCCCGTTCGCGTCAGTCTTTGGCCATCGGGTGATGATTGAGCACCAGATCTGCCAGCCGCTTTTCCAAAACATGGGTGTAAATCTCGGTCGTCGCCACATCCGCATGGCCCAGAAGCGTCTGGATCGCTCGTAAGTCGGCCCCATTGGCCAGCAAATGTGTCGCAAACGCGTGGCGCAGCTTGTGCGGGCTCACTTTCGCAGGGCTGATCCCCGCTACCACCGCAATTTCCTTGATCAAAAGATAAAACCGATGCCGCGTCATATGCCCCGCCTTGCTTTGGGTCGGAAAAAGAAACCGCGAGGCCGCCTGCCCCTTAGTGCGCGCACCCTCCTCAGCTGCATCGCGCAGCACAAGCCACTCCTGCAACAAAGTGCGCGCGTCAGGCGAAAGCGGCACAATCCGCTCCTTGCCGCCCTTACCCATAATCAGCAAATACTTTGGATCGCCCCGCGCCGCCGCCACAGGCAAGCTAACAAGCTCAGTCACGCGCATTCCCGTGGCATAGAGCAGCTCCATCAAACATCGGTTGCGCAGCCGCTCATGTGCGCCGCGCCCAACGGCCCCCGCACTCTTCAACAGACGGCCGACCTCATCCTCAGATAGCACCTGCGGCAAAGCCTTGCTGCGCCCTGGCCCGCTGATCTCAAGAGCGGGGTTGTCCTCACGAATGCGCTCCTCATAGGCAAAACGGTAATATTGTTTGATCGCCGAGAGCCTTCGCGCACGGGTCGACTTGGCCAGCCCCTCGGCCTCACAGGAAATCAGATAAGCTTCAATATCGGGCTTCCCGAGGCGCTCAGGCGCATGCCCGTGGTGGCCACACCAGCCCAAAAAGCTGTTCAAATCCCGAGCATAAGCCTCAAGCGTATTCTTTGCCGCGCCCGCTTCTGCGGCTTTTGTCTCCAAGAACATACCCAGCCAGTCGCGCATCTCAAAACTGCCGCTTCATCAGCATCATCTGCAAACTTGCGCGCCGCACAACGTCTTCCAGCCCCATCTGGCGCAAGCCCACGATCCCACTCTTGAGCGCACTCAAATCCCCGCCAAGCCCCGACGTCATCTGCTTGGAGGCAAATAGAATAGCCTCACCCAACTTGCCTTCATCCAAAAGAGCGCGCAGCGCAGCACTCGGCACCGCTGTTGAAAACCCGTCTTCTATCGCAACGGCCAGCGGATCAGAAAGAGCGGCAGCGCCCTCTGGCGCACCAGCGGCCAGGCTGGCCAAAAACATACTCTGCATATCTGCTGTCGGGCGCGCCGCTTCATAATCAGCGCTCAACAATGTCAAATGGAAGCGCAAAAGCTCGCCCTCTGGTGTCAGTGTCGCTCCAACAAGTTCAGGTACATAGATCTCAGCCAAAAGTGGCGTCAGCCCGTACTCGGCCAGCTCGTCGTGTACGGCCACTAATGCCGCGCTCAAAACATCTGTCGTACCGTCTTCGAGAGCCGCTTCCAGACGCTGAACTGCGCGCGCCCGCTCCCAAACACCACCCGAAGCAGATGGCTTGCGCTCGGTGTAAAGCCCAAGCAGCACATTCGCTGACAACGCGCCATTGCGCACAAGCCGTTCTGCCGCCTCAAGCTGTGCCTTCCAGCCCGCAAGTTCCCGCAAATCCGTCACCGCAAACGCAACAGGTAGGCTCGCAGTTGGCAAGGCATTGCCCACTGCCTCATAGAGCCTGAACTCAAGTGGGCTAATGTCACGCGGCGGCGCCAAACTCGGCGCATCTTCAGCATATTCAGGATCTAAAAACGCCAACAAAAGCCGCCGTTTTGTGTTGCTGAGCAAACCTAAAGCATCCGCAGTATCAAACAAAAACGCGGCTTCCTCCCAGTCTTCTCCCCGTAGCGCACAGAATATCTGCGCCGCATAGTCGCTGGAGAGACCACGTTTGGCATTGAGCAAGTTACATGCCTTATCTTCAAGCCCCGCCAGAAGTGTCAGGTCAAACCAAAGCGCAAAATGCTCAGGACTGGCCAGTGGCAGCCCCTCAACAAGCGCCTCTGCAGGCTCGATGGCCCCAAAAGCGCGCAGCGTATCCGCCCGTATCGTCAGAAACACTTCGGCGCTTGCCCCCTTTGGCGGCACAGCTTCCGCAAGCAACAAAGTATAAAGCAGCCGCTGCAAAGCAGTGATGCTTCTAAAATCAGCGGTCGAAATCGCCCGAATAAGGTCTGCCGCGTCACTGCGCGCCCAAAGTGACTCTGGCAAGCCCGTCACCGCACTGCTCAAAAGCCCCACAGACACAATTTCGCCTGCCTCACCGATCAATTTCACACTGACATCAGGCGCGCTCGCGCTCGCACTCACAGGTGGCTCGGTTACATTTTCAGGCGCAATTCTCACGGGGGTGGTTTCTGTCAGCCACTCAATCGCAGACAACGGCGCCTCCGCTCTGAGCGGCATTGCGCCCAAGAACAGGCAGAAAGCCAGCCTAATTCGCATCCAGCTCCACCGGAATGCGAATCTCTTCAGGGGTTGGAGCAAACTCCGCATCAAAAATCGGCCCAAGATAAGCGTAGACCAAGAGCGCAACAAACCCCAGAATGATCAAATAAAACAACCATTTGAGAAGTTTACCCATATGCTCTCCGCCTTCGCTTTATCGCGTTTGCTCCACTTTATATCTGGCATTTCGGCAAAGATCACGCCATTCAGGCAGACAATAAAACAAAACTGCAAACAATGGCCGACACGCGGCCGCTGAAAGCCGGGGGCCAATGCGCCACACCTTGAACAAAACCATCGTTCTTGTCGGAATGATGGGCGCTGGAAAAACAGCTGTTGGCCGCGCGCTCGCAGCCAAAATCGGTGCTCCTTTTCTGGATTCCGACGCCGAAATCGTTCAAGCCGCCAACATGAGCATCCCCGAAATTTTCTCCCGCGATGGGGAACCATTTTTTCGGGCGCGCGAAACCGAAGTGATCCGACGTCTGCTCAACGCTGACGAAAAATCGATCCTCTCTACAGGCGGTGGCGCCTTTCTAGCCGAGGAAAACCGCAGCCTCATCTCCGATCTGGGCGTTTCGGTCTTTTTGGAAGCCGATCTCGACCTTCTCTGGAGCCGTGTGGGCCACAAAGACACGCGCCCGCTCCTGCGCACGCCCGACCCACGCGCAACTTTGGCCGAGATATTTGAAGCCCGCGCGCGCGTCTACGCCCGTGCAGACATCAAGGTCACCGCGCAGCCCGAGTATTCGATCGCCCAAATGGCAGATAAAGTTCTGGCCGCGCTTCACCAGCGCCAAGATGTGATGGAGAGCCAAGATGATTGAAACAGTGCCCGTCGCGCTCGGCACGCGCAGCTATGACGTCAAGCTCGCCGCAGGACTTCTGTCTGAGGCAGGCGCCCATATTGCACCGCTTCTCAAGCGGCCCAAAGTGGCCATTGTAAGCGACGCCCATGTTGCCAGCCTTCACCTAGAGACGCTCACCAAGTCCTTGGATGCACAAGGAATTTCTCACTCAAACCTCTCATTGCCCCAAGGCGAGAGCACAAAGAGCTGGGCACATCTTCAAGACGTCGTCCACTGGCTCCTCTCAGAGCAGATCGAACGCGCTGATGTCGTCATAGCCTTCGGTGGTGGTGTGATAGGCGATCTCGTCGGCTTTGCCGCGTCTATCCTGCGCCGCGGTGTGCGCTTCGTGCAAATCCCGACCTCGCTTCTCGCGCAGGTCGACAGCTCGGTGGGCGGCAAAACAGGCATCAACGCCCCCCACGGAAAAAATCTGATCGGGGCCTTCCACCAGCCCTCACTCGTGCTCGCCGACATCTCGGTGCTCGGCACACTTACAGAGCGCGATTTCCTCGCCGGCTACGGCGAAGTCGCCAAGTACGGCCTCCTCGGAGATGCAGCTTTCTTTGACTGGCTCGAAGCAAATGGCCCCGCCCTCGCCGCAGGCGATGAAGCACTGCGCCTTGCGGCGGTCAAACACTCGGTCGCTATGAAGGCGGGCATCGTCTCACGCGACGAAACAGAGCAAGGAGAGCGGGCCCTGCTCAATCTCGGCCATACGTTCTGCCATGCCCTAGAAGCCGCCACAGGCTATTCGGATCGCCTCCTTCACGGCGAGGGCGTCGCCATAGGCTGCGCGCTGGCCTTCGAGACCTCCGCACGCCTTGGCCTCTGCTCCCAAGAAGCGCCCAGCCGCGTGCGCGAACACCTAAAGAACATGAAGATGAAGATCGATCTATCTGATATATCAGGAGAACTCCCAGATGCAGACGCCCTCATCTCCCTAATGATGCAAGACAAGAAAGTCAGCGCTGGCACACTCAATTTCATCATGGCGCGCAGCATCGGCGAGGCTTTCGTTACCTCCGATGTCGATCAAGTCGTGCTCAAACAAGTCCTGACAGACGCGCTGGCAAATCGCCCCTAGCTTCTTCTCTTTCTAAATATCCCAGGGGGTCTGGGGGATTGATCCCCCAGCTAAAAAAGCCTGCGCGGCGCAGCCGCCCCTTTGGATCACGCCCACGTTTTAAGCCCAGGTTTTAGGCCCTGAGACGCGCGCCTTTCGGATCAAACGGCGCCTCATGCAAAATACGCGCCTTATGCGGTTGGCCGAGCACCATAACTTCCACAGCATCACCCGCTTTCGCGCCGCCTTTGACGAAGCCAAGTGCAAGGCTCATGCCGACAGTATAGCCATACGCCCCCGAGCTGACACGCCCCACAGGCACACCGTCCTTGAAGATAGGCTCGCCGCCCGTTGCATCAGCGTTAGAAGCGCTAACATCGGCCTCATCAAGTGAAATGATCACAAGCTCCTCACGCGGCGCTTTGAGAATGGCCTCAGCCACGGCCTCTTTGTGCAAGAAGTCTTTTTCAAGCTTGCAGAGCCGCTCAAGCCCGACTTCCTGTGGCCAGTATTCGGGGCTGTATTCACGACTCCACGATCCATAGCCTTTCTCAACGCGCAAGCTCATCAAAGCACGGCTTCCCACAGGCCCCGCGCCAAGCTCTTTGCCAGCGTCCAGAAGCGCCTCCCAAAGACGCAGCTGGTCTTCGGATTCGCAATGCAATTCCCAGCCCAGATCGCCCGTAAAGCTCACGCGCAGCGCCAGACACTCAACGCCTGCAATCTCGATCCGCTTGGAGCGCATGAACTTGAATTCATCGGTTTCAAAACTTGCATTGCTAAGCTTCTGTAGCAGCGCACGGCTCTTTGGCCCCGCGACGTTAAACCCGCACATCGCCTCGGTCATACTCTCAAATGTTGTTCCGGCTGGCAGCGGGACCATGTCATAGAACCGCTTCTGATAGCGCTCCGCCATGCCCGAACTGACAATCCAGTATTCATCCTCGGCCAGCTTCGTGACAGTCGCATCCCCCGCAATCCCGCCGCGCACACCAATCAACGGTGTGAGGCAGGAGCGCCCCACTTCGCTTGGCATTTTGTTGGCAAAAACAGCATTAAGCCAGTCTTCAGCGCCTGCGCCCTGCACGCGGTATTTGGCAAAGTTACTGATGTCGATGATGCCTGCATGCTCGCGCAGCATCTTACATTCTTCACCCACTGGCCCCCACCAGTTCTGGCGCGTGAATCCGTCTGTGTCTTCCGTGCCCTCAACACCCGAATACCAGAGCGGATGCTCCCAGCCGTAGTTCAGACCAAACACAGCCCCCATGGCTTTCTGATGCCCATAAGCAGGCCGCGTGCGGACAGGCCGCCCCGCTGCGCGTTCCTCATTCGGGAAATGGATCTTGAAGCGGTGCGCGTAGACGTCCTGCACCTTGGCCTTGGTGAATTTCTTATCCGCCCAGTCGCCAAACCGCGCCATATCCCAAGCAAACATATCATATTCCATCTCGCCCGTGGTGAGCCACTGCGCCACCATAAGCCCCATGCCCGCCGACTGGCTAAAGCCCGGAATAATCCCGTTGCAGCAGAAATAGCCCTTAAGCTCAGGCACAGGCCCGAGGATCACGTTGCTGTCGGGTGACCAGATCATCGGCCCGTTGATCACGCGCTTGATGCCAGCCGTTCCCGCCACAGGCACACGGTCAATCGCGCGCATGATATTTTCTTCAATCCGGTCAAGATCATCGGCAAAGAGATCATGGGCAAAGTCCAAGGGCGTCCCGTTCTCAGCCCAAAAGCGCATGTCTTTCTCATAAGCACCGATGAGCAGCCCCTTGCCCTCTTGGCGCATGTAATACTCACCGTCACGGTCTGCCACAGAGGGAAGGCGGCGGTCGATTGCAGCAATCTCGGGGATCGTCTCGGTCACAAAGTACTGGTGCTCTGTAGGTTGCAGCGGCAGCTCGATCCCCGCCATCGCGGCCACTTCACGGCCCCAAAGCCCCGCCGCATTGATCACCCATGGTGTATTTATGTCGCCTTTCGGTGTGCGCACAATCCAGCTTCCGTCTGGCTGCGCCTCGGTCGCCGTCACGGGCGTGAAACGGTGTATTTCCGCCCCCTTCTGGCGCGCCCCAGCAGCATAAGCATTGGTCACGCCTGAAGGGTCCACGTTGCCGCCCGAGGGCTCCCACATAATACACTTGATACCGTCAAAGTTCACCAGCGGGTGCAGCTCCTCGGCGCGCTCGCGGCTGATCTCGCTGAAATCCATGCCATAGAGCTTTGCCTTAGCTTCCTGAAGCTTGAGCTGGTGCACCCGCTCCTGCGTTTGCGCAAGATAAAGCGATCCGGGTTGAAAAACACCGCAGCTCTGGCCCGTTTCTTCCTCAAGGCTGTTGTAGAGGTTCATAGTGTAATGCTGAAGGCGGCTGATGTTGGCGCTGTCGTGCAAACCATGAATGCCCGCCGCCGCATGCCACGTGCTGCCCGAAGTTAACTCGTCACGCTCAAGGAGCACAACATCTATCCATCCCAGCTTAGTGAGGTGATAAAGAATGGAGCAGCCAATCAGCCCCCCCCCGATAACAACAGCTTGAGCCTCGGTGCGCATCGAATTTTGCCTTTGCATTGCGTTCACATGGGCACCACCCTGACGCAGAACAGTGCGATTCTTTTGCCAATCCCCGACACTTCCCGTCGCTGTGAGGCAAACCGTGAGAAAAGTCGTTCGCGACACATTCTGTCGCACAAAGCAAAGAGAGGGCCGCCAGGACATGGGTAGCTCTGCCAAAAGAATGAGGAGCCTGTCATGAAAACAACCACCCGCGTAGCTGTTATCGGCGGAGGCGTTGTCGGCGCA
>NZ_JAQWYD010000017.1:0-8944 GCF_029254145.1 Lentibacter sp. | reverse complement strand
CTTGAGGGTGTGCGAATTTTGCCTGATCTGGACGGGCGAGAGCGCGTCGTTTTGGGTGTTCGGCCTGCTTAGAAGGCATTTTGCACGTATTCGGCGCTTTTGGGCCTTGTGGAACATGTGTTTACATGGTTATTGGGTGCATGAGCGGTGGATGTCTTAAGGACGGTCCCGCATATACCCAAGCCAGAAATCTTTGGATTTGTAGCAAGTGCGTTTTGTACGCCGCAGATCAAACAAAGGCCAATTAACAAGCTCAGGCTCTATAAACATGAGATCATCTAAATCGCGTTCGCGATCAAAGAATAACCGGAACAACAACCGGCCATCAGGCAATATTGTAAACCGTGTGTTTGACAGCTCGGGGCCCGAAGGCAAAGTGCGTGGCACGCCACAGCAGATCATTGAGAAATACAACCAGCTTGCGCGCGATGCGCAGCTAGCGGGCGACCGTGTCGCAACCGAAGCGTTTCAGCAGCATGCAGAGCATTATCAGCGGATGCTGAGCGAAGCCATGGTTGAGGAAAACGCCAAACGTGAGCTTCAAGAGCAGCAAAACCGTGAGCGTCAGGCTGAGCGTGACCGCGAAGCGGCCGAACGCCGTGAGCGCCAAGAGCGTGAAAGCAACGCTGGCGGTGCAGAGCCGCGCGAACCCAGAGAGCCACGCGAGATGCAGCGCAAGCCGCGCCGTGTTGCGCCTGTGAGTGATGATCAAGATGCGCCACAGCCAGAACATACGCCTCAGCCCGAAATTGCGCAGCTTGAAATGATGCGTCCGCCAGAAGACAGCGGCCTTGTCGAGACGCCCGAGAGCACGGCTGAAAAGCCCAAGCGGGTGCGCAAGCCACGGCGCAAAAAAGAGGATACGCCGTCAGAGGACAGCGGTTCACAAGCAACAGAATAAACAAGAAACCTCGCGCCTGACGCGGGGTTTTTTCTTTTTGGGCGCTTGGGCTTAGGGAGCTTTGATGGCGCGCGCAAGGGCGCAGAACTGCTCAAGGCCGATGACTTCGGCTCGGTCTGTGGGCTTGATCCCTGCGGCGAGGAGCCTGTCTTCGAGATCAGGCGCAAGGCCTTTGAGCGCGGCGCGCAGCATTTTGCGGCGCTGATTGAAGGCTTTGGCAACGACGCGCTCCAGCGTCTTTGCATCGGCCTCAAAACGTGGCTTTTCAAGAGCTTTGAGATGCACGACTGCGCTGCTGACTTTGGGCGGCGGTGTGAAGGCTTCTGGCGGCAAGTTGAGCACAATTGCTGCATCAGAGCGCCACTGGGCCAAGAGGGCAAGGCGCCCGTAGGCCTTGGAGCCAGGCTTGGCGACGATACGCTCGGCGACTTCGCGTTGGAACATGAGCGTCAGGCTTTCCCAAAAGGGGGGCCACTCAGGCGGGGTGAGCCAGCGCACGAGCAGTTCTGTGCCAATGTTATAGGGCAAGTTGGCGGCGATCTGGATTGGCTTTTGCAGATGCGTGAGAGGGTCGACTTCGAGGGCGTCTCCCTCGATCACTGTGAGGCGGCCGTCGTAAGCTGCTGCGATCTCTTCCAGTGCAGGGATGCAGCGGCTGTCTTTTTCGATGGCAAGCACACGGCGCGCGCCTTCAGACAGCAAGCCACGGGTGAGGCCGCCTGGTCCCGGGCCGATTTCAAGGACATCACTTTGAGACAGATCTCCGACATGGCGGGCGATCTTGGCGGTCAGGTTGAGATCCAGCAGGAAATTTTGGCCCAAGGATTTGCGGGCCGACAGGCCGTGATTGGCAATGACGGCGCGCAGGGGGGGGAGGGTATCGATCTGGGTCATGTTGCAGTGCCTTTGGCCATTGCCCACGCTAGGCGCAGGGCTTCTATACTGGAGCTTGGATTGGCGAGGCCTTGTCCTGCGATGTCAAAGGCTGTCCCGTGGTCAGGTGACGTGCGCACGAAAGGCAGGCCGAGAGTCACGTTGACGCCGCGGTCAAAATCGAGCGTTTTGATCGGGATGAGGGCTTGGTCGTGGTACATACAGATGGCGGCGTCATAGCGCGCGCGGGCCGCTGTGTGAAACATGGTATCGGCGGGCAGGGGGCCTGCGATATCAAGGCCTGTGCTACGTAGCTCCTCCAGAAGAGGCGCGATCCATTTGATCTCCTCAAGGCCCATCGTTCCGCCTTCGCCTGCATGCGGGTTGAGCCCAGCCACAGCAAGACGTGGCGCGGCGATATGAAACTGTGAGCATAGGGCGGCGTTGGTGATTTCGAGGGTTCTGCGCAGGCTGCACGGCGTCAGCGCCTTTGGCACATCTGCGAGTGCAATATGGATTGTGGCGGGGACGACTCGCAGCACAGGGCTGGCCAGCATCATCACCACATGTTCGACCCCCGCGAGATGGGCGAGGAATTCGGTATGGCCCGGAAAAGCAAAGGCAGCGCCGTCTTTGAGAGCTTTTTTATGGATCGGTAGCGTGCAGAGTGCGCCGGCTTCGCCTGACTGCACGAGCGCTACACCGCGCTCAATAGAGGCGATCACGCCAGCCGCATGTGCAGGGTTGGGTGTGCCCGCAACCCGCGGCGCGCCCATCGGCAGAGGCAGAACAGGCAGGCCCCGCGCCATGGCGGCAGGGGCCTCAGTAGGTGCGCTGATTTCGACATAGGCGCTGCCTGCAGGGAGATGCGATGCATCGCCGATCAGAAAAAAGCTGAGCTCGTCTTTGAGGGCGTCCCAGAGCATTGGCGCAAGCTCTGGTCCAATGCCGGCGGGTTCGCCACAGGTGAGCGCGACGGGCTTAGTATTCAATGATCCGTGCCTCGGCGCGCAGCTGGGCGAGGTAGCTGTCGGCATAGCTGCCAAGGCGGCGGTTTTGAAGGCTCAAGCCGATCTGGCCGCGATCCAAGTCCTCGGCCTGCTTGGGCGTGCGGCCACAGAGCATTAGGAACACGAGGGTTTGGCCATCGGCGCGGGTGAGCGCTGTAGACACTTCGTGCTTGTCGAGCTTGGCAAGCTCAAGGGCGATGTCTGTGGGGATATCAGCGGGCGCTTTGGAGCCGCGCTCTAGCACTTCCTCGGGCTGGCCTTTGGCGATACCGTAAAGATCATCGCATGTGTCAGCGCGGTTCTTGATTTTTTTGGCCGCTGCAAAGGCCTCGGGGCTGCGTCCGCCTGCAATGTAATAGGCAGCATATTCAATGGCCGAAAACTCGGGGGCTGCCACTGTACCTTCTTCTATGCCACGCATCTGAAAGAGTGCGATTCCACCATTGATCGGGATCGGGTCTGTCACTTGGCCGCGTGCGAGTCCAAGGATAATCGGGTGCAGGGCAGGCGGAAGATTGGAGAGCGGCATCCAGTCAAGCTTGCCACCACGACCACGGCTGGCTGTTGCAGAGTATTTGCGCGCTGCGGCGGCAAATGCGCCTTCTGTTTTGATTTGTGAAAGCTCGTTGGCACGGGCCTGAGCTGCGGCTGCCTCTTGGGGCGGGGCGGGCAAAATGATCTCTGAGAGGAGAACGCGGATGTTGCCCGCGCCAATGGCTGCGGAGGTGAGGGCTTGGTCGATATCATTATCGCCGACTTCGACCTTCGGGCCGAAGCGAGCACGCACGAGCGTGCGCCAGGCCACGCCTGATGTCACAAATTCGCGGAATGTCTGCTCTTCAACGCCTGCCCCCTTAAGGGCTGCGAGGAACTGCTCGGTGCTCATATTGGCGCGGGCGGCAAATTCTTCCATGCCTACGAGAACTTCCTCACGCTCGGGCAGAACATCAAAGGACTGCGCTGCGTCGAGCTTCAGGCGCTCCTCGATAAGCTGGATACGGGCCTCTTTTGTGGGATCGCCAGGCGAGCGGAACAGCGTCAGCATACGTGCGCGCTGGTCCAGATCAAACTGGGTGATCACTTTGTCATTCACTTTTATTGCAGGCGCGAAGAGGTTTTGCGCTTGGGCCATGCTGGCCAGCGTGAGGCCAAGGGCAAGGCAGATAAAGAGGAGCGATTGGAGCGGTGAACGCATGATCATCAGTTTTAGTCCTTGCATTGGCGGGTGTAGCTCTTGTCCCGCGAACTCGCATTAAACCCGAGGAGCCCGACGGTCAGGCTCATTTCGGTTGCTGGCGATAGAATAGTGGAAGAGGTAAACCTGCGCGAGAGCGAAAGGTCAACTTTCACGCATTCATTTTGATATTGTAAGCCAATACCCGCCTCTGCGGCCTCATCTGCTGTCACATCATAGCGCATATTGGCCGTGCCAGCCCAGTGGCGCGAAAAGCGGTAGAGGCTATCAAGCGAAAGTTCTGCGACAATATCATTGCGGTCCTCATCTGCATCAGCATCAAGCCAGACATAGCTTGCTCCGACGCCAAAGCGCTGTTGCTGCCATGTGGCGCGGGCCTCGGCTTTACTGAGATCAAGATCTGTATCAAAGAGCGCGCGGCCTGTGAGGGCCAATCCGCTGGGCGCACGCAGCTGCCCTGCGACGAGCACATCGGAGTTGCTGCCTGCAAGGCCTGAGGAGGCAGAGAAATCGATGTGGTTCTTCTGTCGCAAGATTTGGCCCAAGGTCAGCGTACTGCCCCAGCCTTGTGGCCCTGTACGGGCCCAATTGACCCCGTAAGTCAGCATGCGGCCGCGCTCGCGACGGTCGTTGCTTGGAAAATGCGTCAGATCGAGCAAGTTGCCTTCGTCAAACTCGACGCGAGTGCTTTCGTCATTGGCGACATCAGGGTTTTCACCACCGACCCAGCCGAATTGTACGAATGGCTCCACAATATGGTGTGAGCCATTCTGCATTATCTTTTGCATTGGCCAGCGCAAGGCCAGTGCAGCCATCGGTGTGATTTCGGTGGCGGAGGCTGTGTGGTTTGTGTCTTGCGCGGTGTAAAACTGATCGGCGGCAACACCTGAGAAGACTTTGGCTTGCAGGCCATAGGCTGTGGTCCAATTGCGCTGCCAGCTGAGCTCGGCGTTGAGGCGTGTTACATCGCGTCCGTCGACGATGCCGTCGAAGTCTGTATCTGTGTCTGCATCAGAATAGCGGTAGTGGCTGTGTAGTTCTGTGCCGATGCGCAGCTCGCCTCCCAAAGCGCGGGGGAAAAAGCGCTCCTCGTGGGTCATGTCTGCGATCAGAGATGGGATATTTGCGTTGATCTCGCCGAAGCGCAGGGAGCGGTAGTGTATTAGGGCTGCGCTGGAGTAGCTGTCGCGCTTGGTGCGATTGAGGGCAAACTCACTTTCGAGGCGATCTTTTGAAGAATAGCCGTAATCGACCAGAAAGGTTTCGTCGCGTGTTGCCTCGATATTGAAGCTGAGCTGGATGTCATGGGCCAGAGAGAAAGCCCCCTCGCCAAACAAGTAAGCGCGGGTTGTACCGGGAAGCTCATCATCCCGTGAAATCGCCCCATCAAAGGAGATATTGCCGCGTTTGTATGCCTGTCGATATGTAAATTCGAGCGTGCGGGCTTTGGTGCTGAGATAAGGCGTTATGGTGAGGTCGCGGTGATCGCCCATGCGGAGGAAAAACGGAATACGAATACCCGTGCCAAGCGTTGTTGAGCTGTTGAGCGACGGGATCATGAAGCCTGATGCGCGCTTGAGCGTTGGATCTGGCAGGCGCAGGTATGGCAGATAGAAGATCGGGACATCTTTGACGCGCAGCTGTGCGCCTTCAAAATAGAGCTGTTTCTCGACTTGATCGTGGATCACGCGGCGGGCGCGGATCTGCCACAGTGGTGGGGTTCCGTCATTGCATATGCGGCATGAGGTGACAGCAGTTTTGTAGAGCTGTGAGTAGCGCCCGTTGACGCGGTTCATCTGATAGGCGGCGAGCTGGACTTGCTGATCAAGCACCACGCGTGCACTTTTGAGCACAGCGTTTTGGAAGCCAGCATCCATCTCAGCACTGGACGCAAGGACCGTAATGCTGCCGCCTTCTTCGATGCGGATAGGCCCCTCGATTGAAAGAGTGCCGGACGTGCGATCATAGGTGATTTTCTGTGCGATGATCCGTGTGTCGCCCGAAAGGGCCTCGACGCGGCCCTCGGCCACAAGGCGGGTCTTCCCGTCGAGATAGACGCTATCGGCCACCAGCATTGCTGGTCCAGCGGCCTCCTCTGCGGCAACAGGCAGAACGAGACAAAGCGCAAGGGCAAGAGGGCTTAAAAAGCGCTTCATTCGATCTTTCACCCGTCTTCCATATGCAACAATAAGCCCCAAGCCAGCAAAATTGATGCGGTTGGCGGCGCCCACGCGGCCAGAAGCACAGGAATCTGACCATTTTCACCGAGGACTTGCGCGAAATTGCGAATGTAGTAAAGCCCAAAGCCGAGCAAGACCGAGGCCAAAACAGCAAGGCCTGTGCCGCCACCGCGCCCATGTCGCATGGTGAACGCCGCGCCGACGAGGACCATTGCGAGCAAAAACAGGGGCTGAGCCAGCTCCATTTGAAGCCAGACGGCATGACGGCGTGTCGAAAAGCCAGCTTGGTCGAGCTGTTTGATGAAAGCGGGTAAGTCCCAAACCGAAATGGCACTGGGCGCGCCGAAGCTTTCAAGGATGCGCTCCTGTGTGAGAGTAGACGAAATTCGCAAAGTCAGGTGACGGGCCACACTGCCCTCAGGGTTGACGCCTGAGGAAAGCGGCCAAACGGTGGCATCGGTCAGCTTCCATGCACCCGGCTCAAGGCGCGCTTCTGCGGCTTCGACGCGCTTGAGCGGGCCGCCTTTTGGCGCGTACGAGAGGAAGGTGACATCATAGAGGACCGTCGCGTCTGGGTTGGCTGAGGCTGCACGGATTACAGTCTGGCCCTCGGCGCCGCCTTGGCGCAGCCAGAGCCCTTCTGTGGACAGCGAGAGCACATCGATGCTGCCGCCGCGCAGCTCTTGGCTTTTGTCGTGAAAACGCTTGGTTGTTGCGGCGACGATGGGATTGAACATGGCGACGAGTATCACGCCGATCAGAAAGGCCATGCTGGCAGGCGCAATGAGTGCACCCAAGGCAGACCGGCCCGTGGCGCGCACCACAACAAGCTCTGAGCTGCGCGCGAGACCCAGAAAGAGCGAGACGGTGGCAAGGATCATCACCAAGGGTACGATTTGATAAAGACCTTGGGGGACATTCAGCAGGGTCAGGCTGATTAGGCCCCAGAGGGTAACATTGGCGCCTTGAAAGCGGCGGACCGTTTCGATGAGATCAATCAGCGCCTGAAAGACAAAGAAGAGAAGCAAGAGGCCAAAGAAAAGACCAAGAAACTTGCGGATGAAATAGCCATGCAAGATCATGAGAGCACGGCCTTTCTGCGACGCCATGCGGAGAGCGAGGGCAGCTGGCCCGCGCTGCGCGCCAAGAGCGCTATGGCAATCGCAAGCCCCAAGAGCGCTGGCAGATAGAGCAGAGGCCAGAGAGAAGAATTGGAAAGCACGGGCTCTGTCACAAGACTTTCTAGCGCCTTGATCAGGATCAGAAGGATGAGGGCGATCACGATCTGACGCCAAACGCCAAAGCGCGAAAAGCCGCCTGAAAGCAGGGAGGCAAAACCAAGCAGAACGGCGGCCAGTGCGAAGAGTGGCTGGGTAAAGCGGGTGTGTAGCTCTTCGGCAAAGACGCCCGTGTTGACCTCTGTGCGGACCTGAATGTGCACGGGTGTTGTGAGCATTTCATAGGTGTTGAAGTGGCGTAGGTGCGCGGATGTTCTGTCTTCCGCCGAGATCATGCCGCTGAGCGAGTAGGAAAGATCAGCAAAATGTGTGGTGTTGAGCTGCAGCTCAGGACGGGAGAGGCGCTGTGTGAGGCCATCGATCATCACAAGGGCAGGGCCTGTTTCCGTGCGTATCAGATAGGCCGAGGCAGCGGTATGTGTCACGCTTTCGTTCGGATTGCGACGATCGGAAAGGAAGACGTCATTCATGCGCCCGTCAGGTGCGATTTCGCGGATATAGAAGGTAACGCCGTCAGTGGGATGGAGAAATGTGCCTTCGGTCAGAAGCCGCGCCGTTACGTTTTGGGAGATTTCGGTCTCGCGCAGCTGGAGCTGTTCTAGCGAGGCGGGCACAAGCACATTGGCCAACATTGCGACCATGATGCCGACGATCAGTCCGAAGTAGAGGACGGGCCGTGCCAGACGCCACGGCGAAAAGCCCGTGGCTTGCATCACGGTGAGCTCGCTCTCTGTGCTGAGGCGGTTGGTGACATAGAGTGTGGCGGCAAAGCCTGCGATCGGGAGGACGACACGGATCACGGAGGGCAGAGTGAGCGCGGTAAACTCGGCAAAAACCATTGCGGTTTGCCCGTCGCCGATCAACCTATCGAACAGTTTGACGGCGCGATTGATCCAGTAAATCGAAACCAGAACCAATGCAAAAAAGCCAAACAGGACCATAAGCTGCGACAGCATATAGCGGTCGAATCTGGCCACGGTATCCCCCTCGGATGGTGTAACAATGGGCTGACACTACTAGATGTGGCGGGGCAGGGTAAACTGTTAATGCGGTGTCTGACTTAGGACGGGCCAAAGGCTGCTCAAAAGCTTCGGTTTGGGCTCTGGCCAAGGCGGGCGGGCCGCGATACGACTTGGGCAAAGATATGGGAGAATAACATGGCTGAGCTTGTGACATTTGACTTCAAAGACCTTGATCTGGACGCGCTGGGCAGCGCGAAGGGGCGTGTGGCTGTTGTGGCCAGCCCTGAAGGAACGCTGGATAAGGCGGGACGGCGCATTGCGCGGCTCACGAAGGGCGCGCTGAAGCGGCTTGTGGAAAGCGAGCGCTTTGAGAAGGCCAAGGAAGGTGATGTCCTGACGCTGGGCTACCCTTCGGGGATGGAGGCTGACGCTGTTGATGTGGTTAAGCTCTCCCGCACGGCCAAGTCCGATACGGCGCGTAAAGCGGGTGTTTCTCTGGCCAAAGGCAAGGGAAAAGCCGCGTTGACGCTCTGCCTTGGGGCGATGCCTCGGGCGCATGAGGTTGTTATGGGGCTGGCGCTGCGC
>NZ_JAQWYD010000004.1:0-28182 GCF_029254145.1 Lentibacter sp. | reverse complement strand
TAAGTAATTTTGTATTAACAAAACCCCGTTTCAGGCGGTGCACGCATTGTGCACGGGTTGTGCACGCATATCACCCCCCCCGATTTTGGGAGAGCAGCGCCCCGTTAACCCGCCTGAACGCTGGCTTAATCAATAAGAATAATCGGCGTAAATTCGGCTCACATCACCACCCCAATCGCTCTTGTAACGGCGCAAAAGCTCATCCGCAGGGACTTCACCGCTTTCAAGCGACTCCTGCAAAGCACTCAGGAAATGGGTTTCATCTGGAATCATCCCACCCGCGCCCTCACAGCCACGCGCCTTCAATCCAGCCTCAGAAATTTTCACAACTTCACGCGCAAGATCATACATCTTCACACCATGCGTTTCCGCATGAAGGCCCTGTTCCGACGAGGCCACACGCAGCGCTTCACGCGTCTCCACATCCCAGCCTTTGGTCAGGTCCAGAGCGGCATCCAAGGCGCTCTCGTCATACATAAGACCGACCCAGAAGGCAGGCAGCGCACAAAGTCTGCGCCACGGTCCGCCATCGGCTCCACGCATCTCCATATATTTCTTGATCCGCGCCTCTGGAAAGAGTGTGGTCAGGTGATCTGCCCAGTCAGACAGTGTTGGCGTTTCACCGGGAAGAGCAGGCAACTCGCCCTTGAGAAAATCACGGAAAGACTGGCCTAACGCATTGATATACTTGCCATCACGATAGACAAAATACATCGGCACATCGAGTGCGTATTCCACCCAGCGCTCAAAGCCGAAGCCCTCTTCAAACACAAACGGAACCATCCCTGTACGCGCAGCATCCAGATCGCGCCAGACACGGCTACGCCAGCTTTTGTGGCCATTCGGTTTGCCTTCAAAAAACGGCGAGTTGGCAAAGAGCGCCGTCGCCACAGGCTGAAGCGCAATCGCGGCGCGCATCTTCTTGACCATGTCCGCCTCGGAGGCGAAATCAAGGTTCACCTGCACGGTGCAGGTGCGCCGCATCATATCGCGACCCATGGTGCCAACTTTTTGCATATAATCGTTCATGAGCTTGTAGCGGCCCTTGGGCATGAGCGGCATCTGCTCATGAGTCCAGATCGGCGCTGCACCAAGCCCGATAAAGCCGACACCAACAGCATCAGCTATGTCTTTAACTTCTTTGAGGTGGATATTCACCTCGTCACAGGTCTGGTGGATGGTGTCCAAAGGCGCACCAGAAAGTTCAAGCTGCCCCCCGGGCTCAAGGCTCACATTGGCCCCATCCTTTTCTAAACCAACAATATTTTCACCTTCAAACACTGGGTTCCAGCCATGCTTTTGCTGCAGGCCTTCCAGCACGGCGCGCACCGAACGCTCCCCCTCGTAAGGAATTGGCAAGAGACTGTCCTTACAGTAGCCAAACTTCTCGTGTTCCGTTCCGATTTTCCAGTCACTCTTGGGTTTACACCCCTCGGCCATATATTCAGCCAATTGTGAGTGGTGTTCGATCGGGCCGCCGCCGGACTGAGGAATAGACATGTGTTCGCTCCGATGTGTTCGCGTGAGGCGTTAGGAGTGCAGCCGTGGACGCGGGGTGTCAATGCGCAGCAGCGCATCTTTTCGCCAAATGACGCGTGCGTGATCCTTCGCACCGCGTTGTGCGGTCAGAAGTCGATCCGCCGAAAGACCAGGAAGCGCTGCAAAAGCGTCAAAAAGCTGTGCTGCGCCCTTCGCGTTTACAGGGATAACAAGATCAGGCAGCCCGGCTTGGCTCAGGGTCCAGACAGGCGGGCTTGGGCGCGCATCATAGCTCACTTCAGAAAGCTCGCGCACCGCAATCATCCCACCACTGTCAGGCGCGAAATAGCTAATTTGGCCCTCGTCCACCTCGACAAAGCCGCGCCCGCCATCCCCGCGGGCAAACCACGCTCGTTGTAAAAAGGAAAAAAGCAAAAGCCCCGACACGCCCATAACGATATAGCCAAGCCATGGCAGAAGCCCAAAAGAGAAAATCGCCCAATACGCCCCAAGCCCAAAGACCGCCCCAGCAAGCAATACTTCTTTGTATTTAGTCAGGAGTTTTGCGACCTCAGGCCTGATAAAGCTCATGCCCAATCCCCCAAGGCCTGCTGCCAGACCGTGAGCGCAGCAACCGCTGCGGTATCGGCCCGCAATATCCGTGGCCCAAGGCTCACAGGAAAGGCAAACTCGGCAGCATGAAGTCGTGCGCGTTCAGACTGAGAGAAGCCTCCCTCTGGCCCAATCAGCACAGCCCAAGGCCCGGCTCCTGCCGCCTCCAATACCTCCTGTGCCCCCGCTTGCCCTGCAATACCCTCATCGCAAAACATCAGCTTGCGCTCTGTGGGCCATGCATCCAGCAGCGCTGAAAGCTTGGTCAAGTCAGTCACGTCAGGCACAAATGTGCCGCCACACTGCTCTGCTGCTTCAAGCGCATGAGCTTGCAAACGGTCCTGCCTGATCCGCTCCGCATTGGTGAACTCAGTCTGAACAGGCATGATCCGTGCTGCGCCCATCTCGGCAGCTTTCTCGACAATAAAATCCGTGCGCGTCTTCTTGATCGGCGCGAAAAGAAGCCAAAGATCAGGCGGATTGACCTGCGGCCCCCGCTGCGCCTTGCAGAGCAAAACACCCCCCCGTTTGCTTGCCTCACTGACCTCGGCCAGCCACTCACCATCACAGCCATTGAACACAGCAATTTTCGCCCCAACCTGCTGGCGCATCACGCCAAAAAGATAGTGCGACTGCGCTTTATCCAAAGCCAGCGATTGCCCCGCCCCCAGCGGGTGATCTACAAACAATCTGATCTTCACATCTGTCATGGGCCAAAACATATGAGCAGCGACAAGAATACGCCAGAGCAGAACGGACAGGTTTCGGACGCCGTCAAAGGAAACTGGGTCGACAGCTATGCGCCACTTCGCACGCGGCCCTACTTGCGACTGTCCCGCGCGGACAGGCCCATTGGCACTTGGCTTTTGCTGATTCCCTGCTGGTGGGGCTTGCTGCTTGCCATGCTCCATGACCGCATCGTGACATGGCATGACCTTTGGATCTTCGTCGCATGCGCCGCGGGTGCATTTCTCATGCGCGGCGCGGGCTGCACATGGAACGACATAACGGACCGCGACTTTGACGGCGCCGTGGAGCGTACCCGTTCGCGGCCCATCCCCTCTGGTCAGGTGACCGCCCGGCAAGCCGCTATTTGGATGTGTTTCCAAGCGCTGATCGCGTTTGGCATCCTGCTGACATTCAACACAGCTGCGGTTTTCCTTGGTATTCTGGCCCTCGTCCCGGTCGCCATTTACCCCTTCGCCAAGCGTTTCACATGGTGGCCACAGGTGTTCTTGGGCCTCGCGTTCAACTGGGGAGCACTCCTCGCGTGGACGGCTCACCGTGGCGCGCTCGAAGCCCCAGCGCTTTACCTCTATGTTGCAGGAATCGTCTGGACCCTTTTCTACGATACAATCTATGCCCACCAAGACACCGAAGATGACGCCCTCATCGGGATCAAGTCCACAGCCCGACTTTTTGGAACCCAAAGCCCAATTTGGCTCGCGCGTTTTCTCGCCGCTACAGTGACGCTCCTAGGCGTTGCCATCCTCGGTGCAATGCTGGGCAGCGCAAGCGGTCCGATCGCGCTCGTGATTGCCCTTGTAGGAGCCTGCGTGATGGGCTGGCACATGCTTTGGCAACTCAACAACTTTGACCCAGACGACAGCACCAAATTGATAAAACTCTTCCGTTCAAACCGCGATGCAGGTTTGATCCCTCTGCTGTTTTTCGCCGTCGCGCTTTTAGTTTGATTGAAACCCCTGATTTCACCCCTTAAGAGAGATCGGGTAACCGCTGAAAATAGGTCTTATGCGCGTATCATCCATACTTATACTTGCCGGAACTTTTGCGAGTGCCGCTTTGTTGAGCCTGATAGCCGCGCGCTTTGCGGTGACCCTTGTTGAAGAAACATCCGAGTACAGCGTCCGCCAGTCGCTGGACACAAAGTCTCTCACATGGGCAGAAGTCTATGCAGACGGGCTACAAGTGGTTCTAACGGGGACTGCGCCGTCAGAAGCCAGTCGCTTTCTTGCAATAAGCACTGCAGGCACAGTCGTTGATGCCGCCCGCGTGATTGACGATATGGACGTCGAAGCGCTCGCCGCACTCGCAGCGCCACGTTTCTCCATAGAAATCTTGCGCAACGAGGATGAAGTTTCGCTCATTGGCCTGATTCCAACGGGTGCGGACCGCGCTGATCTTCTTCAGCGCCTTCGCCGTATTTCAAACGATGATGAAATCGCCGACCTGCTCGAAAGCGCAGACTATGATATTCCTGATGGCTGGGACAACGCCGTTGACTTTGGCCTTGAAGCGCTAGAAACGCTACCGCGCTCCAAGATTTCGATAGATGCCCGTCGCGTGACAATCACGGCGATGGCTGAGAGCGAAGAGCGCAAACTCAAAGTGGAAGCGCGCCTGAAGCGTGAGGTCCCCTCTGGGCTGCGCGTTAGCTTTGATATTTCCTCGCCTCGCCCCGTCATCACACCTTTTACGCTGCGCTTCCTGCAAGACGAGGCTGGCCCACGGTTTGACACCTGTTCGGCGCATACCGAAGAGGGCCGATCCAAAATTTTGGGAGCCGCGCGAAAGGCGGGCATTGAAGGCAATCTAGACTGCCGTATCGGGCTTGGCGTGCCTTCGCCCAACTGGGCCGATGCTGCTGCCTTGTCAATTGCCGCGATCGCAGAGCTAAAAGGCGGGTCCGTCACGTTTTCAGACGCAGATGTAACGCTTATATCGCCGCCCGGAACAGTTCAGCGCGAGTTTGACCGCATTGTGGGCGCCCTTGAAAACAGCCTGCCTGATGTCTTCGCGTTGCACGCAGTGCTCACGCCCGATCCGTCTGATCCTAGCCAAGGCCCTGCCGAATTTGTAGCCACGCTGAGCCCCGAAGGACTGGTGCAACTCAACGGACGGCTGAACGACGAAATTGTTGCACAAACTGCCGAGAGCTTTGCCATAGCTCGGTTTGGAAGCGCCACAGTGAGCAACCGCGCACGCACAGACGAAGCCTTGCCGGGAGATTGGCCGCTGCGGGTCCTCTCCGGCCTTGAGGCGCTTTCGCTTCTTTCAAACGGTTCAGCGCGCGTGACGGCTGAAGACATAACAGTCACTGGCAACACAGGCAGTAAAAGTGCGCGCTCTGACATCAGCAAGCTTTTGTCTGACAAGCTTGGCGAAGGCTCCCGCTTTTCGGTTGAAGTCACATATCTCGAAAAGCTTGACCCTGTGGCAAGCATGCTCACGCCAGATGAATGTGAAGCCAAAATCGCCGAAATCCTGAAAGTGCGCAAAATAACGTTCGAACCAGGAAGCGATACAGTCGATGCCACCTCGCTCGGGACACTGGATGAAATCAGCGAAGTTCTCGGAAACTGTACAGAACTGCGAATGGAAATAGCGGGCCATACGGATAGCCAAGGCCGTGAAACCATGAACGAAGCGCTGTCCAAGTCGCGCGCACTCGCGGTATTGAACGCTCTGCGCGACAGACGTGTCGCAACTGGCAGCTTCACAGCCGAAGGCTATGGCGAGACCAAGCCTATCGCGTCAAACGACACAGAAGAAGGCCGCGAAGCCAACCGCCGTATTGAAATCACCCTGGTACGCCCAAAACCCATTGCGGAAACAGAAACAACGCTTGAAAGCGAAGAGCAAACTGGTGCATCAGACACCACAGATCAAGCCGATGAAGAAGCGGCAACGAGCGAAGGGCAAGATCAATGACGAGAACAGAGTTCATTATCGCAACGGCGATCATCCTCTTTATTGCCTTTTGCATGGGCTGGTTCGTAAACTGGCTTGTGCATCGTTTCACGCGCGTTTCGCGCGGAGACATGGAAGAACTTGAGAAGATGGCTCAAGAGCTGCATGAAGCCGAAGAAACACGTGATCAAGCGATCACCTATCTTCAGCAGCGTGAAGCCGAGCTCACCAATCAATTGTCCCAGACGGAAGCAGAATTGTCTGCCGCAATGGATGGATTGCGTGATGCCCGCCATGAGACCGAAGAAATGCGCGCCTATGTTGAGCGCATTAGTGCAGCCAACAACAGCTAAGAATTAACAGGCTCAAGGCCTGCGAAGCGCGCAAACCGTCTGAACTCCGCCTGCCACTTGCGCTCCCGCTCAGTGCCCCAACGGACGCCATCCTCTGGCCAAAGTCGCATGATGTGCAAGCTGCCGACCTTACGATCAGCCCGCAACAACACCCGTCCAACAAACTGCTCTCCCTCAAGCAAAGGGTAAACATAATAGCCCCACTGTCTCTGTGCTTCGGGTACGAATATCTCGTTGCGATATGAAAACCCAAACAAGCGCTCGGTACGCTTGCGGTCGCGGATTGTAGGATCAAACGGGTTGAGAAGCCTCATGGACCGGCTCGGTGCACCCAGCTTGGCGAGCCTCTGCTCGATACTCGGCAAAGCCCAGCCTTGTGCCACACTCTTGTCGGCCAGCTCTATAGAAACCGACATGAGCGCCCCCTGATGCGTGCTCAGCCATGTCTTGACCTCAGTGGCGCTACAAGCCCCCCAAAACCGCTGGATCTCGCCCGAGCTGGCGAAGCCAAGCCGTTCAAGAGCTGCACGGCAAAGCCAGTCGATCTGCTCGTCATGGCTCAGGCGAACGCCCCTCAAATCTTCCGGAAAAATGCGCTCCGCCAGATCGTAATACTTGATGAATTTTTCACGATAAGATGTCGCCAGCTCTCCAGCGTACCACATATAATCAAGCCCAAGTTTGTGCGCAGGACGATGCCACATCGCTTTAGGGCGCGGGCCCTCACTCTCGAAGTCTTTTGTTGAAAGCGGTCCTTCGCGCGCAATACGCGCTTTCAGAGCAGCTCGTCCCTCCTCATCAGGCATATTCTTTCACCAGCCTGCCTGAACAATTTTCTCTGCGTGCCGCTGAAACTGACGCTGCCACATCGGCAGAAAGCGCATCGGGATAAGGCTCGCGTCATTAGTAAAATGCTCGAAAAAGTCTCGCTCTTGAAGATGCTTGTCTAGTCCGCCCGCACGATACGATTGATTTCGTGACCAGAGAATATGATCATGGGCGCGCTCGACATGCCGGATCGAGTCAAGCTGGACAAACCCAAGTGCATGTCCAATCTGCGGCACATCCAGCGGCCCCGTAGGCGAATAAAAAAGACCGTGTCTCTCGCGCCAAAGCCTGCGCGCCGCGCCGTTGCTTAGCTGGACATCGCTCATGTCTGCCAGCGGGCCAGCGCAGTCTCGTCTTCATCGCGCGCGGCAACCCAATCAGCGCCGTCTCGGGAGACCTCTTTCTTCCAGAAGGGTGCGCGTGACTTGAGAAAATCCATCAAAAATTCAGCGGCTTCAAAAGCATCTTTACGATGACGGGATGCTGTTGCCACCATCATGATCATCTCACCTGCCCGCATCTTGCCAACACGATGGATGATCAAAGCGTCTTCAAGCGACCATTTGGCATGAGCTTCCTCAGCGATCTGCCGCAGCGCTGCTTCCGTCATGCCAGGGTAATGTTCGATATCCATGTAATCGAGCGTGCCCTCAGCATTGTTCCGCACAATCCCTGTAAAGGTGACAACGGCCCCCGATGCGGATGTTCTGTCGGCAAAGGCTTGCGCCTCAAAACCCAGATCAAACACGGTGTTTTGAACACGAATGTCCATTTACCCACCGGTCATTGGCGGAAAAAAGGCAACTTCGCGCACGCCTTTCAGCGAAGCTCCAAAGTCTGACAACTCCTGATCAACCGCAACTCGAAGCGCTGTCAGGTCAGAAAAGGCCGCGGCATAACGCTCCTCGCGCGCGCAAAGCTCCGCAACAAGATCAGCGACTGTGGCAGCCTCTGTGTCAACCTGCTCTCGCGGCAGGCCAATACGTTCGCGCACCCAAGCAAAGTAAAGCACATCCATAGTTCAATCCTTCAGATACGGCAGCGTCTTACGGAAATAATCCCAGCCTGTGATCATCGTCAAGATGGCCGCCAGCCAGAGCAAAGCGATACCGATCTGACCCGCCAGATGCATGCCCTGCGCCTTCCAGCGAAGCCCCAGAAGATCGTCCTCCTCGCCCGCCATAACAGCGTCAAAGAGCGCCTCGTCCATGCCCCAAGCCGACATCACGAGGTAATGCTCAAACACGCCACGAGAGAACAGCACAGCGATCGCGACCATCTGTAATGTGGTTTTCCACTTTGCAAGTTTAGTTACTTTAAGGGTGCCAGCCGTATCACCGAGAAATTCGCGCAGCCCCGAAACAAAGACTTCGCGGAAGAGAATAAATGTGGCCGGCAGCACAAGCCAAGGCGTCCAGCTTGTATCGGAGTAGCCCACAAGGATCATCAAGGCGATGACGACCATCGCCTTATCTGCAATCGGGTCGAGCATCGCGCCCAGCTTGGTTTCCTGTTTCCATGTGCGGGCAAGATAGCCATCAAACCAATCGGTCACAGCCGCCGTCACAAAGAGAATGAGTGCGAACCAGTCCGCATAGGGTCTTGTAAAATAAAGAAACATCACTGCAACCGCTGGTGCAGCGAGCAGACGCAAGACCGTTAAAATATTAGGAACATTCCAAATCATAATACCCAGCCTTTTAGCCCGTTTAAGCGCGGGGGAAAAGCTTCAATAACAATCGCAAGCTCAGACCGCACGGCAAACTTCACCACTCTAGGACGCGATATGCGTCAGCCCTTTTCATGGAAGTAGTCATAGATTGTTTCTGCGATCGTATCCGATATCCCATCAACAGCTTTCAAATCGGCCAGAGCGGCGCGGCTGACAGCTTTGGCACTCCCGAAATGCGTCAGCAAGGCGCGTTTACGCGTTGCTCCGATACCCGGCACATCATCCAGAGGAGTCGCGCTGATTGCCTTGGACCGCTTTGCACGATGCGTGCCTATCGCAAAACGGTGCGCCTCGTCACGCATCCTCTGAATGAAGTAGAGCACAGGATCATTGTGCCGAAGCGCAAAAGGCGGCTTACCCGTACGATAAAACTCTTCTTTGCCAGCGTCGCGATCGACCCCTTTGGCAACACCAACCATTGGGATATCTGAGACGCCCATTTTGTCCATGATCGCACGCACAGCAGAAACTTGCCCAATACCCCCGTCAATTAAGAGAAGATCAGGCCAGAGCCCCTCTTTCTTAAGCGGATCCTCCTTAATCAGCCGTTTGAAACGCCGCTCCAAGACTTCTTTCATCATCCCGAAGTCGTCCCCTGGTGTCAGGTCATCGCCCTTTATGTTGAATTTTCGATAGTGGTTTTTCATAAATCCGTCTGGGCCGGCAACGATCATACCACCGACTGCATGAGCGCCTTGGATATGCGAGTTATCATATACTTCGATGCGTTGCGGCGTCTTAGGCAAGTCAAAGGCCTCTGCCAATCCCTTAAGAAGCTTGGCTTGTGTCGCTGTCTCGGCACTCTTGCGGGCAAGGCTTTGCTGCGCGTTGCGCAAAGCAAACTCGATCAATTCAGCCTTCTCGCCACGCTTGGGCAGAAGAATTTCCACTTTGCGTTCGGCCTTTTCGCTCAAAGCGTTTGCCATCAGGTCAGTGTTTTCAATAGGATGCGACAAAAGCAAAAGGCGCGGTGGCTCCTTGCCGTCGTAAAACTGCCCGATAAACGCCTGCAGCACTTCTGATGCCTCAATCTCCTCGGATCCGACCCGAGGGTAAAAATCGCGATTACCCCAATTCTGATTGGCGCGGATAAAGAAGACCTGCACACAGGCTTGTCCCTTGTCCATATGCAGTGCAATCACATCAGCCTCAGCGGTCCCACGCGGGTTAATACCCTGAGTGCTCTGCACTTGTGTTAGCGCTTTGATACGGTCGCGCAGCGCCGCAGCCTTTTCAAACTCCATCTCATCAGAGGCGGCCTGCATATCTGCTGCGAGCTTTTCCTGAAGGTCGGTCGAGCGCCCTGAAAGATAGCGCTCAGCGTCCCGCACATGCTCGCGGTACTCATCCGCCGTGACCTTGCCCACGCAGGGGCCTGCGCAGCGCTTGATCTGATATTGAAGGCAGGGACGTGTACGGCCCTCAAACTCACTGTCCGAACAATTGCGAAGCAAAAAAACACGCTGAAGCTGAGCCAATGAGCGTGTCACCGCCCCCGCTGACGCGAAGGGGCCATAATAGTGTCCCTTTTCTTTTTTCGCGCCCCGATGCTTTTTGATCATTGGAAAAGCATGATTGGTCACCAGAATATTGGGAAAGCTTTTATCATCCCGTAGCAAGACGTTATACTTTGGCTTCAACTGTTTGATCAGGTTTTGTTCAAGCAGCAGCGCCTCGGTTTCAGTCTTCGTCGTCAGAAACATCATTGTCGCTGTTTCTGAAATCATACGCAGAATTCGCCCCGAGTGCCCAGACAGTCGAGCATAGCTGGACACTCTCGCCTTCAAGTTGCGCGCCTTACCAACGTACAGAACACGCGCCTGCGCATCGAGCATGCGGTAGACACCTGGCGCACCCGTGAGAGACTTCACGTAATCGGCAATCACCGTGTGACCCAAAGGAGTAATTTGTGCGTCGGTCTCGTCTATCAAGGGTCTGTCTCGATTCGTCTGTGGCTGCAATGCTACCCCGTCAGGGGCAAGAGGAAAGCTGTCCCCGATTCCTGTGGATAAGTCTGAGTATAACCAAAGGCTAAGTAGAATTTTCCTTTGTTTTTAGCGGCCTTGCTTGAAGTGCCTAAAAATTAAGCAAAAATGTAAACCGTTGATTTAAAACGATATTATTATTGAAAATTTACAACTCTTTGGTTTCGTTAGGTTTTTCTAAACGTTTTGTAACAGTCCACTCGCCCCGTGCAAAACTTGCATTGCACATGCAGCAAATTTACTCACTCAACACCCAAAACATCAGGCGTTTGCCATGACAAATGTTGGCCGCCATCCACGCACAGCAACTGTCCAGTGACAGCGGCTGCATCGAGAAAATAGCCAAGTGCTGCTGTGATATCAGCCGGATTTGATCCACGCTGAAGCACTGTGTTTTCGCGTTGGCGCGCAAAGTGACTGGCGGTTTGGCGCGCGCCCTGCATCGTCGGACCCGGCCCAATCGCATTGACACGAACAGCAGGCGCGAGCCCTTGTGCCGCCGTCTGGGTCAGAGCCCAGAGGCCCATCTTGGCAATAGTGTAGGTGCTAAACTCTGGAGTCAGCTTACGGACGCGCTGATCAATCATGTTAATGATCAAAGAACTCGCCAGCGGTTCATCGCGCTCATCTCTAAGTACGGCGGGCGCTTGCGCCGCAAAAGCCTGCGTAAGAACATATGGCGCGCGCAGGTTTGAGCCAATGTGACGGTCCCAGCTCTCGCGGGTCGCGCTTTGCAGCGTATCGTATTCAAAGATAGATGCGTTATTGATCAAACAGGTGAGTGGCTGTCCAAGCGCCTCACAGGCACGTGTCACAAGCGTCTCAGTCGCGGCCTCATCAAGCAGGTCGGCTTGTAACGCAACAGCATTTACGCCCTGCCCCTTTAGCTCCGCGACAAGCGCATCAGCCTCGCCAGAAGAGCTGTTATAATGGATGGCAACAGCATAGCCGCGCGCGGCCAGATAACGCGTCATAGCCGCGCCAAGGCGCTGTGCGCCTCCCGTGATCAGAGCCGCCCCGCTCATGCCATCACCACAACAGAAATATAGCTCACGTAAAGTGCCACCAGCACAATCCCCCAAATCCGCGTAATGTCCTGCTTGAAGAAAACAAACGGAACAAGCAGGAGAGATGAAGCCAGCATAACCCAAAGATCAAAGCGCAGGAACTGATTGTCGACAGGGATATCGCCGAGAAGCGAGGTGAGCCCGATGATCGCCAGCAGGTTGAACATATTGGAGCCGATCACGTTACCCAGCGCAACATCTGCCTGACGTCGAAGCGCCGCCATCACCGTTGTAGCAAGCTCGGGAAGGGATGTTCCCAGCGCAACAAGCGTAAGGCCAATCACCGTCTCGGTTACGCCAAACTCACGTGCAATATTCACCGCACTGTTGACCAGAATATCAGCACCCAGGGGTAGCCCGACGAGCCCAAGCACGAGAAAAACGACAATCTTCCACCAAGGAAGTTCAGGATCTGCACCCTCCAGCTCTTCAAGAACGTCGTCTTCAAGTGCTGCAGCAGCGCGCGTCTCACGGCGATGTCGGCTCGCATGCAAAACGCTATCCGCCAAGACAGCAGCCAATGCCGCAAGCAATACAAGCCCCGCGAGTGCATCAAAGACACCGCGAAACGCCAGCCCTATAAAGAGCACCGAACTTGCGATCATATAGAGATAGTTTTTGCGGGTGTCACATTCGGACGTATGCATCGCAGCCAGAAGTGCGGGAAAGCCTAAAACCATAAGTATATTGGCCGTATTGGAGCCAACGACATTTCCCATAGCGATATCAGGCGCCCCTTCAAAGACCGCCTTGATGGCAATCAGAAGCTCAGGCGCAGATGTCCCGAAAGCCACGATTGTCAGCGAGACGATCAAGGCAGGGATGCCCATCCGCAGCGCCAGATTCACCGCGCCTCGCACAAGGCTGTCGCCCGCCAGCAGCAAAATCACCAGACCGAGAGCCGCCAGCAGCCAATCCATGCGTTACCCTTTTGTCTTGCAGGGGCATGGCCCCTTGCCGATGCGAAAGCGCTTGCACTTGGGGCAGCGTTTATCCGCGATTGCTTTTACCCCTGGAACCTTCAATTTGCCAAACATGGCCAAAACGCCCATGGTCACAAGAAAGAGGGTGACGATCTTGAAAATCATATGCTCAGAGCCCGTAGCGGGCAAAAATTGCACGCTCCTCTAGCGCTGCCAGCCCGTCGCCGACAACCTGTGCGCCAAAGCGCGACAGAAGTGGCTTGCGGCGGCCGTATCGGATCATCCTGACTTTGTCGCCATAGAGCTCTTTGAGCTTGGGTTCGATGTGCCCGATGCCATCAATAAGACCCAGCTCAAGCGCACGGCCCGCGAGCCAAAACTCGCCTGTGAACAGATCAGCACTGTCATCAAGCTTACCCGCGCGTCGGGTTTTAACATGCTCAATAAACAACGCGTGCATATCATCAAGAAGCAACTTGAGGCGCTTCACATCTTCAGGTTTCTCTTTCTGAAACGGATCCAACGTCGATTTGGATTTGCCTGCCGTGTAAACACGCCGCTCAATACCTTGGCGCTCCAAAAGCTCTTGCGCCCCGAAACCAGCCGAAATCACACCGATAGATCCGATGATACTGCCACCATCCGCCCAGATATCGTCTGCCGCCGCCGCGAGCCAATAGCCGCCCGAAGCGGCCACATCTTCAACGAAGGCATGAACAGGGAGCTTCTTCTCATCGGCCAGCCGACGAATGCGCGCTGCAATCAGCCCTGACTGGACAGGCGAACCGCCAGGTGAATTTAAAATCAGTGCAACCGCCTTAGGCTTGCCCTTGCGAAAGGCTTTCTCGATCAGAGGGGCCAAGGCCTCGTCCGACAAGCTGCCGCGCGTACCGGAGGCAATACTCCCAGCGAGCCGAATGATAGCCACACGGGGCGGCTTTTTAAGAAAGGGCAACTTCAATATCATAATTTCCCATGTAAAGCCGCGCGGGAAGGTAAACAAGGGACGCTCCTCGCGCAGCTCAAAAGTTTTTTATCAAAAAGCGCCTCCGCGGCATCACGGGTTCACGGCTTGAGCCTGTAGCCCGACTTGAAAATCCAGCCGATGACGAGCAGACAGACTCCCGTAAAGCCAGCATTGGCCAACAGGGACAGACCAATAGAGACATCAGCGGAGCCGAAGAAGGACCAGCGGAAACCGGAGATAAGATAGACAATGGGATTAAACAACGAAAGCTTCTGCCAGATGTCAGGCAACATCGTGATTGAATAAAATGCACCACCAAGGAAGATCAGCGGCGTCAACACCAAGAGCGGGATAAGCTGAAGCTGTTCAAAATTGCCCGCCCAGATTCCAATGATGAAGCCAAAAAGCGCAAAGCTCAGGCAAGTAAGCATGAGAAAGGCCAACATTGCCAACGGATGCGCAATATGAAGATCAATAAAGAGCGAAGCCGTCGCAAGGATCACAAGCCCGATAAAGAGCGCTTTGGTGGCCGCTGCGCCAATATAGCCCAGCACAATTTCCAAAAAATTGATCGGTGCTGAAAGCAGCTCATATATCGTGCCTGTAAACTTGGGGAAAAATATCCCGAAGCTCGCATTGGAAATCGACTGCGTCATGACCGAAAGCATGATCAGACCAGGAACGATAAAGGCCGCATAACTCACCCCTTCAACCTCTTGAATGCGGCTACCGATCGCCGTTCCAAAGACAACAAAATAGAGCGAAGTCGAGATCACAGGCGAGATAAAGCTCTGCACAAACGTGCGAAAAAAGCGGATCATTTCGGAGCGATAGATTGTGAAAACGGCAGACCAATTCATGCTGCATCCTCCCCAGAAGCTTCGGTGGTAAGGCCAACAAAAATGTCCTCAAGGCTCGACTGCGTTGTCTTCAGGTCAGCAAGTTTCAAACCTGCGCCAGCCAGATCTGCCAGAAGCGCAGTAATCCCCGTCGCCTCGCCTTTGGTATCATAGGTATAAACGAGCGTTGCTCCGTCATCCGCAAGCTCAAGCCCATAGCGGGACAAAGCGTCAGGCACGGCGACAACAGGCGCGCGCAGAGAAATGCGCAGCTCTTTGCGCCCCATCCGCTCCATCAACGCAGCTTTATCCTCCACAAGAAGCAAGGCCCCCTTGTTGATGACTCCAATGCGGTCGGCAATGGCCTCAGCCTCTTCGATATAATGCGTCGTGAGGATGATCGTGACGCCATCAGATTTCAGCTTGGCAACGAGCTCCCACATATCCCGCCTAAGCTCGACATCCACACCCGCTGACGGCTCATCTAGAAACAGAACACGCGGTTCATGCGCCAGCGCCTTAGCGATCAGGACACGGCGCTTCATACCGCCAGAAAGTTGCATCGTTCGGTTGTTACGCTTATCCCAAAGCGAGAGCTGCTTGAGAATATGCTCAATCTTCGCTTCATCGCGTTCGAGGCCAAAAAGCCCGCGCGAGAAGCGCACCGCGTCAATCACTTTGGTGAAAGGCTCAAGCGAAATTTCTTGCGGGACCAGCCCAACAAGCTGGCGCGCCTTTCTATAGTCCGAAACGATATCATACCCGCCAATGCGCGCCTGCCCTCCCGTTGGAGAGACAAGGCCGCAAAGAACAGAAATAAGCGTGGTCTTGCCCGCGCCATTAGGGCCAAGCAGCGCAAGAATTTCGCCTTCCCCAATTTCAAGACTGACACCCTTGAGCGCCTGAAACCCGCCGTCATATGTTTTTTGCAGATCGTTAATCTCGACAATGGCCATGCCTTGTCCTCCTCTTCGCGTGGCGACCCTATCCCTGGCAGCAGGCGAGTAAAACCGCGAAAGCATCTTTGTCGCAATTTGGCGCGCACTGTCGGCTGAACTCGGTTAACACGTTAGCGAAAGGACAGTTTATGACAGAAGCTTTGAACCGACCCGCAGCTGGTATCTTGTTTGTAATCGCTGGGATACTCGCAATCAGCGTGAACGACCTGCTGATCAAGCTTCTGTCTGGCGGCTATCCTCTGCATGAGATGGTCTTCATCCGTTCAGGCATCGGCATTTGCTTTAGCCTTGTCTTGGTTCAGCTCGAAGGCGGCTGGCAAATTCTCAAGACCAAGACTCCAGGGTTACATCTGTTGCGCGGCGGGCTGGTTGTCGTCTCAAACCTCAGCTATTTTGCTGCGCTTGCGGTTCTCCCCTTGGCCGACGCAACAGCCCTATTCTTCGTCGCTCCGCTGATGATCACACTCTTGTCGATCCCGATCCTCGGCGAAAAAGTAGGTCCATGGCGCCTGGGCGCAGTTGTTGTCGGCTTTGGGGGCGTGATCCTGATGATGCAAGCGTGGCGCGGCGAGAGCGCGCCCGCAGACGTGCATTGGCTCATTCTGGTTCTACCAATGTTTTCAGCGCTGGCCTATGCGCTCAATCAGCTCATGACCCGCAAACTCGGCGTTGCCAGCAAAGCAAGCGCAATGGCAGTCTATATTCAGGCTATGTTCATCCTCGTATCGCTCGGGTTCTTCCTCGTAGCCGGCGATGGCCGCTTTGCCCAAGACGCAAGCAATGAGAGCATCATCTTCCTTCTGCGGGCGTGGGTCTGGCCCGAAGGTCCCGACCGTTGGCTCTTCCTAGGGTTGGGGCTCAACTCAGCAATCATCGGGTATGCCTTGGGCCAAGCCTATCGCCTTGCCAACGCGGCCACAGTTGCACCTTTTGAATATCTTGGCCTCCCACTGGCGGTCTTCTGGGGCTGGTTAATTTGGGCTGAGTTCCCGGCTCCACTGGTTCTTTCGGGAATCGCGCTCATCATGGGATCAGGGCTTTTCGTCTTCCTGCGCGAACGCATCAAAAGCCGTCCAATGATTAAAAAGCGCGTTCACAGGCGCTATTGAAACATCCTAGTCAGGCACATTGTCGATACCGCTGCCCCCCCACGGGTGACAGCGCAGGATACGACGGATCATGAGATATGTGCCCTTGATGCCGCCATGCTTGCGTAGAGCTTCCATCCCGTAGGCAGAGCAGGTCGGATGATAGCGACAGCCGTGGCCGACCCAAGGACTGAACACGAGACGGTAAAACCGCACAGGCAGCGAAACAACAAAAGCCAATGGGGTCATGCGCTGTGCACCTTTTTAAGCGCATAGGCCAGATCGCCTTTGAGCGCCTCAAAATCGCGGCTCGCCGTGCTCTCAAAACGTCCGATCAAGACATAATCATAGCCCACGCGCCCCAATTCTGGCAGCACTGCTCGCGCCGCTTCTCGCAGACGGCGCTTGGCACGGTTTCGCGCGACGGCGTTGCCTACTTTCTTAGAACAGGTAAAGCCAACCCGCATAGGAGCCTCATCGCCTCGTGCACGTCCCTGAAGCATCATACCCTTCGTCCCGCACTTTTGCGCGCGTGACGCGGCCAAAAACTCGGACCGTTTCTTTAATATTTCGATAGAGGCTGCCATCAGGGGTTTTTCTTACCAAATCGGGAGAAGAACAAGCGAAAACCGCCTGAGAAGCTCTCAAGCGGTTCTATATCTTTTTGCAATCCATTGCCCCGAAAAGGAGCAAGGCCAACTTACGCGCTGAGCGACTTACGGCCACGCGCACGACGCGCGTTCAGGATTTTACGGCCGGCTTTTGTGGCCATGCGTGAGCGAAAACCATGGCGCCGCTTGCGCACGAGGTTGCTTGGTTGGTAGGTGCGCTTCATCGCTCCGTCTCCGATTTATAAGGCAGGCGCGCGAGTCGCTCGGATGCCTCGTGAATACTTGAAGCCCGCTCTATAGGGGGCGCGTCGTGGGCTGTCAAACCCGTAGCGTAGGGATTTAACACATTTTGCAACAAAAAGCCCCCGCTGGGCCCGTGCTTTGTTACAGTATCATAGAATACACGCTGTGAGATCACGAAAACGCGCCTCTCTGATCAAGGCCCCGTGAGACAACAGTAAGCCCCCTTGGGTTTTGCGTTCAACCTGCGCAGGTTGGGGGCACACAACACAAGGCAGGATTGGAACAATGGCAGATATGTCAAACGGCACAGAGATCGAAAAGTCATCTGCAGCGCGGCTATTGCCCTTAGCTGCTATCGCGTTGGCCGCCCTGCTGGGCGCGATCTTCTTGAAAGACTATCTGAGCTTTGACGCCCTTCGCGAAAATCGCGAGGCGCTACTCACCTTCCGTGATTCTCATTACCTGCTCACTGTCGCCGCCTTTGTTGCAACATACGTTGTGATTGTCGGCTTCTCCCTGCCGGGCGCAACAATCGCCACCCTAACAGGCGGATTTCTCTTTTCCACATTTCCAGGGGCTCTATTCAACGTCACGGGCGCAACACTCGGCGCCACGCTGATCTTTCTTGCCGCACGCTGGGGCCTTGGCGAGCGGCTGGGTGCAAAACTCGAAGAATCAGATGGCAAGATCAAAGCCATCAAGGACGGAATCGATGAAAACCAATGGTCGATGCTGTTTCTCATCCGCTTAGTCCCCGCCGTGCCCTTTTTTGTGGCCAACTTGCTTCCCGCCTTTCTTGAGGTGCCTTTGAGGCGCTTTGTGATAAGCACCTTCTTCGGGATCATTCCTGGCGCGGTTGTCTACACGTCTGTCGGCGCGGGCCTTGGTGAGGTTTTTGCACGCGGCGAAACGCCCAACCTTGGCATTATTTTTGAGCCTCATATTCTCTGGCCGATTCTGGGCCTTGCCGCTCTCGCAGCTCTACCCATTGCCCTGAAAAAACTTCGCGGCGGCAAAACGCTTTAAGCTTTCTCAAAGGCGCTCTGATTTAGGAAGACAGTATGGAACGCATTCAAACAGATTTATTGGTCATCGGCGGCGGCTCAGGTGGATTGTCCGTCGCGGCAGGCGCATCACAGATGGGCGCTAGCGTAGTACTGCTTGAGGGCCATAAAATGGGTGGCGATTGCCTAAACTATGGCTGCGTCCCGTCAAAAGCCCTTCTCTCCCAAGCCAAAGCGGCACATGCCAAGGGCAGTGCACCCGCCAAGGCTTACTCTGCCGCTCAAGATCATGTTCAGGCCGTGATCAATACGATTGCACCGCATGATTCTGTAGAGCGTTTCGAAGACCTTGGCGTTCGTGTCATTGAAGCCTATGGGCAGTTTATCTCTCCCGAGATCGTGCAGGCGGGCAACTATGAAATCAAAGCACGACGCATCATTATTGCCACCGGCTCAAGCCCGCTTGTACCGCCGATTCCAGGTCTTGAGAGCATACCCTATGAGACCAACGAAACCCTCTTTCAGCTGCGCAAGCGTCCCGATCACCTACTGATCATCGGCGGCGGCCCTATCGGGCTAGAAATGGCCCAAGCGCACAAACGCCTCGGCTGCGAAGTGACTGTAATCGAAGGCGCCAAAGCTCTGAGCAAAGACGACCCCGAGGCCGCGAGCGTCTTGCTCGACAGCTTGCGCGAAGAAGGCATTCTGATCGAAGAAGACGCTCTCGCATCCGAAATTCGCGGTACAGCTGGAGCTATCGAGGTCGAAGCCAAAGATGGTCGCATTTTCAAAGGCACACATTTGTTGGTCGCCGTGGGCCGCAAAGCCAATATCGACAAGCTCGATCTTGGCGCTGCAGGGATCGAAACAACCCGCACAGGCATCAAGGTCGATGCGGCCCTCAAAACAACCAATCGCCGCGTTTACGCCATTGGCGACGTGGCGGGCGGGCTGCAATTCACTCATGTTGCAGGCTACCACGCTGGCGTGGTTATCCGCTCAGCCCTCTTTGGCCTTCCTGCAAAGGCAAGCGACCGCCACATCCCCTGGTCCACCTACACCACACCTGAATTGGCTCAAGTTGGCCTCACAGAGGCCCAAGCCCACGCAGAGCACGGCGGCAATCTTGAAGTCGTCCGCTTTGACTATGCGGGTAATGATCGCGCAATAGCCGAGGGCCAGACAAAAGGCTTTGCCAAGGTGATGATCGTCAAAGGCCGCCCTGTTGGCGCGACCATTGTAGGCCATCAAGCTGGCGAGCTGATCAACACTTGGGCGCTTGCTTTGGCCAACAAAATGAAGATGGGCCAGATCGCAGCAATGGTCGCGCCCTACCCGACCATTGGAGAAATCAACAAGCGCGTCGCTGGGGCCTATTTCTCTCCACGCCTGTTTGAGAGTAATATGGTGAAAAGAGTGGTTGGCGCAGTTCAGCGCTGGCTACCCTAAGAGGTTTCACAGGTTATGCTAAACTCCCTTTCAGGGCGCTTTCTCGTTTTGACCATCATCTTCGTGATGCTGGCAGAAATCCTGATATTTGTGCCCTCGATTGCGCGGTTTCGCGAAGACTATCTCCTAAGCCGCCTTGAGCGCGGCCAGATTGCATCTCTCGCTCTCTTAGCTGACGACATGATTGATGCCGACCTAGAAGAGGAGCTTCTACGCAATGCAGAGGTGTTCAACGTCGTACTGCGACGCGACGAAGCACGACAGCTGATCCTCTCTGCGCCGATGCCAAAACCGATTTATGCGACCTATGATCTGCGCAACGCCTCGGCTTTCGTCTTGATCCGCGATGCAACAGCGCGGCTCTTTGATACCGAAGATCGGGTCATCCGTGTGATAGGCAATCCTGTTCGAGAAGCAGGTCTGCTGATCGAAGTTTCAATGGAAACAGGCCCTCTACGTGCCGCAATGATCGACTATGGCCTGCGTATCCTGCTCCTATCAGCGGTCATTTCGGTGTTCACAGCGGTCTTGTTGTTTCTCGCAGTGCAGCTTCTCTTGGTACGCCCGATCAAGCGCGTGGTCGGCGACATCCAAGCCTATGCCGCCAATCCTGAGGATGCGCACCGCATCATTCAACCCTCGGCAAGCGTGTCTGAACTGCGCGAGGCCGAAGACGCTTTGCAAAAGCTTGAAACCCAACTGACCAGCGCGCTCAAACAAAAAGAGCGACTCGCTCAGCTCGGCTCTGCTGTCGCCAAAATCAGCCACGATCTGCGCAACATCCTTACCTCGGCACAGCTCTTCACCGACCGCATCGAAATGAGCGAGGACCCGACAGTCAAACGCATGGCCCCCAAGCTGGTTGGCTCCATCAGCCGCGCGGTCAAGCTTTGCGAGACAACATTGGCGTTTGGCAAAGCTGAAGAGCCTGCACCGCGACTCACCAAAGTGAACCTCAACGAAATCATCGAAGATGTATTTGAAGCCGAACAATTGACCCGCAGCGATGGCGAAATCAGTTTCGTCGACGATCTGCCTGAGAACTTTACCGTCGATGCTGACAGCGAACAGCTCTACCGCGTCATCAGCAATCTTGTGCGCAATGCCCGACAAGCGCTTGAAACCGCAAACCAGAGCGGCGAAGTCCGCGTTTCTGCAACAAATACCAAAAACACAGTAGAAATTCGCGTGTCTGACACAGGTCCAGGGCTTCCTGAGAAAGCCCGCAAGCATCTGTTTGAAGCATTCCACGGTGGCGCGCGCAAAGGTGGCTCAGGTCTGGGGCTCGCCATCGCAGCCGAGCTTATTCGAGGCCATGGTGGCGCGCTGATACTCGAACGCTCAGATCAAGAGGGCACAAGTTTTTTGATCCGTCTCGGCCAAGCTAAATAAGGCGTTTTTTCACTTACAGCTCCGTCAATTGCCGCTCGTTCAAAACTATTCCAAAAACCCGCTTGCAAAGCACGCGCGCAGGCCTTAATCCCTGCCTCCGACGGACCGATAGCTCAGCTGGATAGAGTACCTGACTACGAATCAGGGGGTCGGGGGTTCGAATCCTCCTCGGTCCGCCATTTCAAACCACATCGTTAAACCCGATTGAAATTGCGGAAATCCTTCTGAGTTTATCCGCCACCACAAGCCTCCCGTTTTCAGAGCATTACCAACAAATACCATGCCTTAAAGCGTCGTAAACTGCGGCATGCGTGTTGCGAGATGAGACGGCATCCCCGATCCGGTAGAGCACAAAGCCCCCTTCGGGATTGCGCTGTGGGAAAAGCTCCCCCTCCCCGCCAATCAAAACCTCGTGGTCAATTTCGCCAAAGTTCGACGCTTGTGGCTTTAGTGAAAAGTAGAGCTCATCCAAAGGCAGAGTCCCTTGGTTGACAATCACTTGGTCATATTCGGCGTCCGAGACGTACCTCGAATAATCCGTCCCAATCTGCGCCAATAGTCGGTTGCCCCTTCGGCTCAGGCTTTTCAGCGTTCGTCCAACCGTAAACAGCGCATCTTTCTCTTGCAGGCTGCGCATATAAGGGACGAGATTCATTCCCATCACTTCAGGCGCAAAGCTGCGGTCACGGGTCATAATTTCGACATGCCCACCCGCCGCCGTGATGACTTCCGCTGCCATCAGTCCTGTATGGTCGCCCGCATCATCAAAGATCAGCACATTCTCACCAGGCTTTGCATCGCCTGCAATGATGTCCCATCCTGTCACAGCAAGCTCATTGCCCGCCTCAAGCACTGTGACCTCTGGCAAGCCACCTGTCGCAATGATCACCACATCAGGCGCTAGCCCGAGCACATCCTGCGCCTCGGCATAGGTATTGAAGCGAAACTGCACATCGCGGGCTGCACATTGTGCCATCCGCCAATCAATAATCCCGATCATTTCCGCTCGGCGCTTGTTTTGCGCGGTAAGGCGGATCTGTCCGCCTGCTTCGGACGCAGCTTCAAAAACGGTTACATCGTGCCCCCGCTCGGCGGCCACACGCGCCGCCTCAAGACCCGCTGGCCCGGCTCCGACAATCACAACCTTCTTGGGGCTGTCAGAAGGTACAATTTCATGAGGCATACTCAATTCGCGGCCCGTGGCAGCATTATGAATGCAGAGCGCTTCACCCGCTTGATAGATGCGATCTAAACAATAGGTAGCGCCCACACAGGGCCGGATATCATCTTCGCGCCCTTCCATAATTTTCGTCACAATTAAAGGGTCGGCCATATGCGCACGTGTCATCCCCACCATATCAAGCAGGCCAGAAGTCACAGCATGCCGCGCTGTCGCCACATCGGGAATTCTTGCGGCATGAAAAGTCGGCATACCTATTTCAGCGCGCACAGTACCCGCAAAATCAAGATGTGGCGCCGAACGCATCCCCTGCACAGGAATCACATCGGTCATCGCAGGATCGGTATGAATACGCCCACGAATCACATTCAGAAAATCAACCTGTCCACTCGCTTTCAGGGCATGGGCGATCTTGAGGCCCTCTTCGGGCGTGATGCCCCCCTCCTCGGCCTCATCTGCAGTGTAGCGCACCCCGACAATGAATTCGTCCCCAACACGTTTGCGGATCGCGTCAAGCACCTCAAACCCAAAGCGCATACGGTTCTCAAGGCTGCCACCATAAGGCGCGGACCAATCGTTTGTGAAGGGCGAGTAGAACTGATCGATGAGGTGGCCATAAGCTTGAAGCTCAATGCCATCCAGGCCTGCGGCCTGCATCCTCTCCGCCGCATCGGCATAGTCTTCAATGATCCGCACAATATCGAAGTCTTCCATCATCTTCGGAAAAGCACGGTGCGCAGGCTCACGGCTGTGCGAAGGCGCAAGCGAGGGCAGCCAGTCGCCTTTGTTCCAGCCCGTGCGGCGGCCAAGGTGCGTGAGCTGGATCATTACCGCACAGCCGTGTTCATGACACGCATCCGAAAGCGCGCGCATCCAAGGCACGACCTCGTCCTTATAAGCAAGAATATTATTGAACACAGGCGGACTATCACGGCTCACAGCCGCCGAACCTGCTGTCATCGCAAGAGCCACCCCCGCCTTAGCGCGTGCCTCATGATAGGCACGATAGCGCTCTGTAGGCATCCCGTTTTCGGGATAGGCTGGCTCATGGCTCGTCGTCATGATGCGGTTTTTTAGCGTCAGGTGTTTGAGCTGATAGGGTTGCAGAAGAACGTCTTTGCTCATGATAAGCCTCGCTTGTTTTGGCAGAGCTTACACGCTCGCATTCCTAAGAAAAGAACAGAAATAACTGAGCGAGCTAGGCTCCACTCAAAACCCTCATTAGCGCCTCATGTTAAATCCACCGAGCGCGAAAACGATCTGAAATCAGCAACTTCTTCAGCTGTGGGCAGAACGCCTGTAAAGCAATAGAGATAGCCCTCAATCCGCGTCAGCCGTTCTTCCAGCGTTTCGGCCAGATCGAGCGCATAGTAACCGATCTGCTGATAATACAGCACGCGCGCGCGAATATCAGCTTCAGCTGGATCATACCCGTAACGTTCAAACATCTTGGTAATCGCATCTTGGCGCGCCGCATCAGCTCGGTCAATGACATGCCGCACAGAGCCGTCACGCCGCGCCCATTCCCGCACCGCAAAGTCGAGTTGTGGATTGAAGCCTTCTGGGTCCACAACACAACGAAAGAAATTGTTGAGTGCAGCTGTTATCGTCTTCGCAGGGAGTTCTGTATGACGGATCATGATACCTGTGTTGGTGGTATTCCAATCCTCTAAAAGCTGGCTGAGCAAGTCTTTGCGGCTCTTGAAATACCAATAAAAAGATGACCGCGAGACGTCGAGCCGCTCCGCAATACCCAGCACCTTCACTTGGCCCACGCCTTCACTGATCAAAATGTCCCGCGCCACATTAAGCCAGTCTTCGCGCGTGACCTTGACGTGCCCCACAAGCGGCGGCTTGTCAGGATCATCACGGTGCAAAAGAAGGGCTGGTGCTTTTGACATGGGTTTTCCTCAGCTTTCAGGCGGCGCACCGCCTTCTTCCGTGCGTTTGGCAATAAAATCTTGTAACGCGGCAAGCCGAGTTTCGTCCACCACAGGACGCTTGTCTGTCGCAAGGATACCCTGCCAGACTTTAGTCGCCCGCGTGTTGGCATCCTCTGAACCGCACTCTGTCCATGTTCCAAAGTTGGCGTAGTCATGCACATGCGGTTCATAAAACGCAGTGTTGTAACGCTCCATCGTTTGCGTTGTTGCGAAGAAGTGTCCCGATGGTTGGACCTCGCTGATCGCCTTTTCAAAGCCAATCTCATCGGACCCTGCCTGAGCTCCGGCGCAAAGCTCCGCTATCATATTGAGCACTTCAGCGTCGGTGATGACTTTCTCATAAGAGACGCTCAATCCACCCTCAAGCCACCCTGCAGAGTGAATAATCACAGTCGCCCCTGCCATGAGGCAGCCCCAAAGGCCCATCTGGTTTTCGTTGGCGGCTTGAACATCATTGATGTTGGAGGCCGAGCCCGCCGCCGAGCGCCAAGGCAGGCCTGTAAAGCGCGCGAGCTGACCCGCTGCAAGGCTAGCTTGAAAATGCGAAGGTGTTCCAAAGGCAGGCGCGCCAGATTTCATATCTACGTTGGAGGTGAACGTACCATAACAAATGGGTGCACCTGGTCTGACAAGCTGTGTAAGCGTGATGCCAGCCAAAGCCTCCGAATGACTGAGCGTGATAGCCCCAGCCACCGTAATAGGTGCCATCGCGCCCATCAGCGTAAAGGGAGTCACAATCGAAAGCTGTCCGTGGCGGGCAAAGTCGATCAGCCCCTGCGCCATAGGGATATCAAGCGTGCGCGGGCTATTGATATTGATAATCGTGTAACAATACGGATTGGACAGAAACGTCTCGTCATCCACGCCACGATAATCTTGCAGCATTTGAAACCCGTCCATCGTCTGTGGCGTTCCGCGCGCAAAAACGAAGGGAAACTTATCCGTCAGCTCCAACTGCGTCTGCATCGTAAAGTAGTGCCGTAGATGCGTCGGCACATCCTGTGGCTCAACCGAGGGCGACATCATCTGAAAGACATCATAGTGATGAGCGATTTTCGTATATTCGATAAAATCACGTGCAGAACCGGGGCGGCGCCCCCGAACAAGATCGGTTGCATTCGGCGCTCCCGCGCCCGGCTGAAAAACAAGACTGCCAAGCTCAAGCGTTACATCGCGCTCGCTTGCGCCCCCACGCCCCACAATCGACTTTGGTGCGCTCGCAAGCGCCGCAGCAACCATCTCGCGCCCGATGTACACCATATCACCCACAACCCGGGCACCACCGGCCTTAAAAATCGCGATGGCTTCTGGCAAAAGCACACGCATCCCCAGCTCTTCCAAAGTGCGCAGAGCCGTTTCATGCATGTTTTCAATCTGATCGTCTGAAAACACCTTCATTGGCGGAAACGGATTTTTCAGATTGCGATAGTTCGTCTTGCGCTCAAACGGCGCAGCCTTCGCCTCGGCACGTCCGCGCCGTCTGGGTCTGTTGGCTTTGGTCTCTGCCATCTCAGCCCCGCATCGCTTTGCCAGCAGGGTCATAAGGCGAAGCCGCAATGACTTTAGCTGCGCGCTCTGCGCCAACGACGTGCACCATAAGCTCAGTGCCCTCTGACGTCAGCTCGCGATTGACCATGGCCATGGCATAGGACTTGCCCAAAGTGTGACCATATCCGCCCGAGGTCACAAACCCAACAAGCGCACCGCCCGACCAGATAGGCTCATACCCGCTCGCGTCGGCTCCGTCGGCCTCAACTTCAAGCATGACCAGCTTTTGCGCGGGGCCGCTACCGCTTTGCTCAGCCAGTGCTGCTGCTTTACCAACAAATTCTTTATCCCAGTCAATCCAGCGATCCATACCCGTCTGCGCCGCCGTATAGCCTTGGGTGAACTCCGCGCTCCAGATGCCGAAGCTCTTTTCAAGCCGCATACTGAGCATCGCATTGAAACCAACCTCGCGCATGCCAAGATCAGCTCCCGCCTCAAGTAGCATTTTGCGCAACGCAATATGCTCGGAAGCCGAACAATTGATTTCATATCCCAGCTCGCCTGTCAGCGAGAGCCGCCCAATCTTGCACTTCAGCAAGCCCAAGTCGTAGCTGCCACACCCCATGAATTTGAGGTCGCCAATCGGATCGACAGTGAGCGCCTCCAAAACTTTGCGAGAATTTGGTCCAGAGAGGGAGAAGCCCACCATCTTGTCCGAAATATCGCGCAAGCTCACACCCTCGCCCATATGATCATCAAACCAGCGCATATGCCATTCTCGTAGATAGTAGCTGCCCATGATCCAGTAGCTTCCATCGCCCCAATTAAAGATCGTGAGATCCCCTTTGAGCTTGCCCGTTTCCGAGAGCATCGGCGCAAGCTTTGCACGCCCTGGCGCTGGGAGCTTGGAGGCCATGATATGGTCAAGCCACGCCTCAGCGCCATCACCAGACACCTCAAAGCGCGAGAAGCCGGAGATATCAAGCAAACCAACAGCCTCGCGTGTCGCCTTGCATTCTGCAGCCACAAGGTCATGCGCATTTGAGCGCTTGAGCGTGGGCGTTTCGACAAAGTCTTTGGGCGCAAAGTAAAGCGGCACTTCAAGTCCATAGCTCACACCCCAGCGACAGCCCGCCTCGGTCATATCACTATAGGCTGGCGCCATCTTGAGAGGTCGCCCTGCTGGCAGCTGCTCATTCGGGTAGGTCATCACGAAACGGCGGGTGTAAAACTGACCCGTCGTTTCCTTGATATACTGGCGGTTCTCGGCAAAGTCCCCAAAGCGCGCCACATCCATACCAAAGACATCGGCCTCAGGCTCGCCGTGGATTATCCATTCGGCCAGCGATTTGCCAACACCGCCACCCTGCAAGAAGCCAGCCATGACGGCACAAGCACACCAATAGCCTGGCTTGCCGCGCACGGGGCCAACCAGCGGATTGCCATCAGGCGCAAAAGTAAATGCGCCGTTGACCCAAGTCTTGACCCCCACCTCTTGCAGCGCTGGATAACGTTCAAAGCCCAGTGTCAGCTCGTTCTCAATCCGGTCGGTCTGCTCCTGAAAAAGCTCGATGCCATAGTCCCAGGGCGCACCATCCAGCGCCCAGTGCTCGTGGTCGATCTCATAGATACCAAGCAAAACACCCTTCTGATCCTGGCGAAGGTAAGTGAACCCCTCCAGATCGACTGTCATTGGCACTTCAAAGTCGATCTCCTCCAGCTGAGGGATCGTATCAAAGATGAGATAGTGCTGCTTGAGCGGTGCAACAGGTAGCTCGATTCCGGCCATACGCCCCACTTGCTTGGCCCAAAGGCCCGCCGCATTGACCACATGCTCGCAAGTGATCTCGCCCTTATCGGTGATCACGCGCCAGCCATCTGCTGTCTGCTCAAGGCTCTCAACCTTTGTGTGCTCAAAAATGCTCGCCCCGCGCTTTTTGGCTGCGCCAGCATAGGCGTGGACCGTACCTGTGGTGTCAATATAGCCCTCACGGTCTGCCCACATCCCTCCGAGGATACCCTCTGTTGACATGATGGGGCAAAGCTCGCCTGCCTCTTCAGGCGTCACAAGGCGACAATCCTCAATCCCGATCGACTGGAACGTCCGATACGCCGACTGGAGCCACTCCCAACGGTCGGGCGTGCCAGCAAGCGTCAGGCCCCCCGTCATATGCAAGCCGATATTTTGACCGCTTTCCTCTTGAATCTCTTCAAAAAGATCAATCGTGTAAGCCTGCAACTGAGCAATATTCGGATCAGCATTGAGTGCATGAAATCCGCCGGCCGCGTGCCAACTCGACCCCGCAGTCAGTACAGAACGTTCCAAAAGGCAGACATCTTTCCAGCCAAACTTTGCCAGATGATAAAGAACCGACGTCCCGACAACGCC
>NZ_JAQWYD010000002.1:0-14024 GCF_029254145.1 Lentibacter sp. | reverse complement strand
AGCCAGAGCCAGAGCCAGAGCCAGAGCCAGAGCCAGAGCCAGAGCCAGAGCCAGAGCCAGAGCCAGAGCCAGAGCCAATCACTTCCGTTGATAAAGCCGCATCCAATGTGCAAAAGCCGGGGTTGATTGGTCGTCTTTTGGGGCGAAAAGAGACGTCAAAAACAGTAATACGGCGGGTACTTGATGACGAGATGCTTGAGCAGCTTGAAGAGTTGCTCATTGCATCAGATATGGGAGTTGATACAGCTCTGCGTGTGACCGCCAACATGGCTGAGGGCCGGTTGGGGACAAAGCTATCGACACATGAAATAAAGCAAGTGCTTGCCGAAGAGATTTCACGGATCATGTCTGAAGTGGCAAAACCGATGCCGCTCTATGAAAAGAAGCCCCAGGTCGTTCTCGTGGTTGGGGTTAACGGATCTGGAAAGACGACGACAATTGGTAAGCTGGCGAGCCAATTTAAGGCGGCGGGAAAGAACGTAGTTATCGCAGCTGGAGATACTTTTCGCGCAGCGGCTGTTGAACAGCTTCAAGTTTGGGGAGATCGTGCGGGTGTCCCTGTTTTGACGGCGCCTGAAGGGTCGGACCCTGCTTCGCTTGCTTTTGACGCGATGACAAAGGCTGAAGCAGACGGGGCCGATCTTCTTATGATCGATACCGCAGGACGTTTGCAGAACCGTTCCGATCTGATGGAAGAGTTGGCCAAAATCGTTCGTGTCATTCGCAAGAAAGACCCTAGTGCGCCACACAACACGCTGTTGGTGCTCGATGCTACCACGGGCCAGAATGCTCTCTCACAAGTCAAAACCTTCCAAGAACTCGCGAATGTCACAGGGCTTGTGATGACAAAACTTGATGGAACGGCCAAAGGCGGGGTTTTGGTTGCACTCGCGGACAAATTTGGCCTTCCAATTCATGCGATTGGTGTAGGCGAACAGCTTGATGATTTAGCACCATTTGATCCAGAAGACTTTGCAGCGGCCCTGACGGGCCTGACTGCCGAGTAGAAATTTGAGCAATTGGCTAATTTCAATTGAAGGCACAGATGCGGGGCATAGTCTTGCGCTCGTGCTTGCATTGTTGGCAGCTTTTCTACACGCGGTTTTTGGTGCGCTGCAAAAGGGTCGCCACGATCCATGGCTCACTCGTGGCGCGATTGATTTCTGCTACGCGACTATTGCGGCTCCGTTTGCTTTTTTTGTGGTGCCTTGGCCCGAGCTGCATATGTGGTCCATTTTTGCGGCCGCTTTTGTAATCCATCTGGCGTATAAGTTTATGCAGAGCTGGGCCTACACCAAAGGCGCATACACGGTTGTTTATCCTGTCGTGCGCGGTACAGGGCCACTTTTCACTGTCATTGGCGCTTATTTCCTTTTTGGTGAGCGCTTCAATTTGACACAATGGGCGGGTGTAGCGACTCTTCTAGTCGGGATATACGGCCTCGCGGTTTACAACTTGCGTCACGTCACTGCCGAACGCGACACGCTAAATTTGGCCCTTCTGCTCGCCGTGATCACAGGGATTTTTGTTGCACTCTACACCACATGGGACGCTTATGGCATTCGGGCTACTGCCAACCCATTTACCTTTCTGGCATGGTTTTTCTTCATCGATGGGCTCTTCTTTCCCTGGTTAGCCTACTTTCGTTACCGATCTATGCGGCATCCGCCTGAGCTTGGTCCACTCATGCAGCGTGGACTTATTGGGGCTTTCGTCGCTATTGCGAGTTTCGGCTCAGTCATGATGGCCACTCGTTTGGATAACGTTGGGGAAGCCGCGATCTTACGGGAAACATCAACAGTATTTGCTGCACTTATCGGTTGGCTGGCTTTGAAAGAAACAGTTGGCCCTCGCCGGATTGCGCTTATGGCATTGATTGCCTTGGGTGCTGTGATAGTTGAAATGGGAGGATAGGAGTGCTTATGGCAGAGAAAAGAGAAATCAACCCGTTTATAAAAACAGCGCTTGAGCTAGGGCCTGTGATTGCTTTCTTCATCGCCTACCTCATGTTCAAGGACGATACCTTCACAGTCGCAGGACGCGAGTATTCTGGGTTTATCTTTGTCACAGCAGGTTTTGTGCCTCTCATCATACTCACGACAGGCATCGGGTGGAAGCTCACCGGTCATATTTCCAAGATGCAAATTATGACGTTGGTGCTCGTTATTGTATTTGGTGGGCTCACCGTTTGGCTAAATGATCCCAAGTTTCTCAAGATTAAACCTACGATATTCTTTAGTCTTATGGGGGGCATTCTTGGTGTTGGGCTATGGCGAGGCCAATCTTACCTACGCTACGTTATGGAGGGTATGATGCCTCTTCAAGACAAAGGGTGGATGATCTTGACGCGCCGCTTGATGTGGTTCCTCTTCGCTACAGCTCTCGCTAATGAGCTAATCTGGCGGTTCATGTCCGAAACGACATGGGTTTATTTTAAAACATTTGGTGACACCGGTGCGATGTTCGTTTTCTTCATGAGCCAGACGAAGCTGTTTACTGAATATGCCGTTGAAGAGGATACTCAAACTTGACCGTTGCAACGCGAAGACATAAATAATGCTCTCAGTGGCGATTTGTTACCAGATTGCGGGCCACTTAAAATATTCTGCTAAAAGGTCGAGAAGAGGGGGCTCCTTCGGTTTGGCCGATGGGGCTTTTTTTAATGGGGCATGATCCGATGACGAACAATCACAAAAGCCGAACAGCACTTGTCCATGGTGGAACGCGCCGCTCGCAATATGGCGAGGTGAGCGAAGCGCTTTTTCTGACGCAGGGCTTTGTCTACGAAACAGCTGAAGCCGCCGAGGCGCGCTTTGTCAAAGCGGGTGACGACGAGTTCATCTATGCGCGCTATGGAAACCCAACAGTACGTATGTTCGAAGATCGCATTTCGGGCTATCTCGGCTATGAAGATGGTTTTGCTTGCGCTTCAGGCATGGCTGCCGTCAACGGAGCTTTGATGGCGCTCTTGAAGGCTGGCGATCATGTCGTCGCTTCACGCGCGCTTTTTGGATCTTGTCTGTATGTGCTTGAGGATATTCTTGCACGCTTCGGTGTCAAGATTACTTTGGTTGATGGCACGGATAATGCTGCGTGGGACGTGGCCATACGTGATGAAACACGCCTTGTATTCTTGGAAAGCATTTCAAATCCGACCCTTGAAGTGATTGACTTACGCCATGTTTGTCAAACTGCTCATGCGAAGGGCGCTCTTGTGCTGGTAGATGATGCTATGGCAACACCAGTTTTTTCTTACGCTAAGGAGTGCGGGGCAGATATTGCCATCATTTCAACGACCAAACATGTTGATGGGCAAGGTCGCATGCTGGGGGGGATCATCTGTGGGAGCAAAGCGCTCATTCGCGGACCAATTGAAACCTATGTGAAGCACACTGGCGGTGCGATGAATCCGTTTACGGCTTGGTCACATCTCAAGTCACTCGAAACGTTGGAGTTGCGCGTGAGAGCACAAGCTTCGGCGGCATTTAAAGTAGCTGAGGCGCTGAGCGGGCATCCTAAGTTGGCCTCGGTGAGGTATCCGACACATTCCTCTCATCCACAATCGTCGCTTGCGCTTTCACAGGCTGAATCTGGGGGTACTGTTTTAACGTTTGAAGTTGTTGGTGGTAGGACACCATGTTTTGCTATGATGAATGCGCTCAAGGTGGCGACGATCTCTAATAACTTTGCTGACTCAAAGTCTATAGCGACCCATCCAGCGACAACAACGCATCAGCGGCTTCCACAAAGCCAGAAGGACTTGCTTGGTATATCAGATGGGTTGGTGCGCTTCTCTGTTGGGCTCGAGGAAGTGGATGATATTATTGCGGATCTTCTGGGTGCTCTGGACGTCTGCTGATGTCGAGCGGTTTTGGTGAAGGGAATGAACTCTATTATTTCGCAAATATTTGGCGAGACTTTCCAACTTAGGTCTATGACGCTTGCGAACTGTTTTTGGTCTGACTTGGCAATGCCCTCGTATTGACCTTAAGTTAGGTTGCAACCAGACCCTAAGGGGGATTAGGCCATGAACAAACAGGTAGGACATATGATAGCCGCACCAGATCGTGCCGAAGCGAAAGCTGCTCTTGCACGCTTGCGGGCTTGGGCTCAATGCGCAACACCAGAGGAAGTTGCTGATCTCGATCCGGTAATTTCTAGATTGCTACCCACAGGTGAGGTGCAGAATTATCCAGCACTTGCAAGAGCCTACCCCGACGAGTTTGAGGTGAGCGAAGCTTATAAAGCGACGCTTCCTGATCTTCAAAATGGTCCCTCCAGCTTGATTAAAGGCGCACCAAGAGTCATCCAACACGTCGGGATTTCTAATTTCCGTTTGCCTCTTAAATTTCACACCCGAGACAATGGCGATCTGACATTGGAAACTTCGGTGACTGGAACGGTGAGCCTAGAGGCCGGAAAAAAGGGAATCAACATGTCGCGCATTATGCGCAGTTTCTACAAACACTCTGCCTCAACCTTCTCATTTGATATCATTGAAGCGGCTCTTGATGATTATAAAACCGATTTAGAAAGCTTTGATGCCCGCATTCAGATGCGCTTTTCCTTCCCAATGAAAGTGGCGAGTTTGCGCTCTGGACTTGAAGGCTATCAGTATTATGATTTTGCGCTTGAACTTATCGAAGTTGAAGGTGTGCGACGCAAAATTATGCACCTAGACTATGTTTACTCCTCTACGTGTCCATGCTCCTTGGAGCTATCGGAGCATGCGCGCCAAACGCGTGGACAGCTTGCAACACCGCACTCCCAACGCTCTGTGGCACGTATCTCAGCAGAAGCAGCGCAAGGCGATTGCCTTTGGTTTGAAGATCTTATCGAGATGTGCCGCGCAGCTATACCAACTGAGACACAAGTCATGGTAAAGCGGGAAGATGAGCAAGCGTTTGCAGAGCTTAATGCCGCGAATCCGATTTTTGTGGAAGACGCAGCACGTCTTTTTGCTCTAAGACTAGAGCAAGATGAACGTGTTGGTGATTTCCGCGTTATTGCGAGCCACCAAGAAAGCCTTCACAGCCATGATGCGGTCAGTGTTTTGACTGAGGGGGAGCTGTTTGAGAGCGAAAGCCTTGATCCGAAACTGTTTTCTACTTTATTCCACGTTGGATGAGCTATGCGTCTAGCGTGCTTTGGCTATGCAAGATCAACAGTGGTAAGGTGAGTGATACTGACCTATTTTGATCAGTGAGGGAGGAAACCACACGACCACAATGAGGTTTCCAAATGGCACTAACATCTACCAATATGATTTCTGGCCTTGGCCTGTTCCAAAGATTTTCCAGTATTAGCGACGGGTTTGTTCGTTGGATGGAAAAACTAGATGCTCAACGCGTTGAGCCCTATCGGTTGCGCATTGCAGCTCTTCACGCTTTGAGCGATGAAGAGCTCGAAGAGCTTAAGTTGCGCCGAGAAAATATCGAGCTGCATGTGTTGAACAGTTTGTTTTACTGTTAAGCGGTCTTACTCCGCTAGAATGTGGCGACGGCTCTTGTTACGAGAGCCGTCGCCTTTCTATGGATGTATATTATTCGGCTGTGTCAGTGCTTGCATGTGCTTGACAGGCGCATGACTTACCGCCAAGCCTTCGCGTCATGTTTGATCTGCGCCCAGTGGGATATGTGATTGGAATGCTTGTCGCCGCATTGGGGCTGACAATGCTTGCTCCAATGCTAGTCGACCTCATCGAGGGGCGGGGTCATTGGCCTGCGTTTGCTGAAAGTGCTGTGATTACTATTTTGGTGGGAGGGTTGGTCTCTATATCCTGTCAAAATGGGGTCAAAGATCGTCTGAGCATTCAGCAAACGTTTTTGCTTACAACGGGAGTTTGGGTCGCACTGCCAGTTTTTGGCGCACTACCCTTTATCATTGGCGGGTCAGAGCTCTCATTTATCAATGCTATGTTTGAAGCAATGTCGGGCCTAACTACGACTGGCGCGACTGTGATGACGGGCCTCGACGATATGCCTCGCGGCATTTTGTTATGGCGTGGTATTTTGCAGTGGCTGGGAGGCATCGGAATAATTGTTGTGGCGATGGTATTTCTCCCAGAACTACGTGTTGGCGGTATGCAGATTTTTCGCGCAGAGTCTTTTGATACCTTTGGTAAAATTCTACCGCGGGCAACGCAGATAGCCTCTCAAATATCGGCAATTTATGTGTCGGTTACCGTAGCCTGTATCGTGACGTATCTGTTGCTAGGGATGAGTCCCTTCGATGCGATTGTCCATGCGTTTACAACAGTTTCGACTGGCGGCATGGCAAACTATGACGCCAGTTTCGGGGCCTTTTCTGGACCAATTGAATATGCTGCTTCCGTCTTCATGATCCTTTCGGCGTTGCCATTTGTTCGCTACGTTCAAATGCTAAATGGGAACTACAACGCGCCACTGATGGATGTGCAGGTGCGTGGCTTTCTTTATACTGTTGTGGTGCTTGTCATTATGACGAGTTTTTTGCTTACTAAAATATTCCCCCACCATTGGGAGCAAGCCTTTCGAGAGGCGCTTTTCAATATTACGTCGATTATCTCGGGCACTGGCTATGCCAGTGTAGATTACATGACTTGGGGTCCGTTTCTTATTACCGTCTTCTTTTTTATAGGCTTGATTGGGGGCTGCGCTGGGTCTACGGCGTGCTCGATAAAGATATTTAGATACCAAATCCTATTTGCTTCAGTCGCCTCTCAGATCAAGAAAATCAGGGCCCCACACGGTGTGTTTACGCCTAAATATAGCGGACGCACCATTGGCGAAGATGTACTCAACTCTGTTATGAGTTTCTTTGTGTTTTTCATTCTCACTTTGGGACTAGTAGCTGTTGCTCTGTCTTTCACCGGACTCGATTTTGTCACTTCGGTTTCTGGAGCTGCTGCAAGTGTTGCAAACATTGGCCCTGGCCTTGGCGACATTATCGGACCAGCGGGGAACTATTCGAGTCTCAACGATGCTGCAAAAGTCATTTTGACATTTGCTATGCTGATTGGCCGCTTGGAGCTCTTGGTTGTTTACGCTCTTCTTATTCCAGCGTTTTGGCGAGGCTGAAACTGGACCGTTGATCTATCTACCTTTGTCGATTTCTGCCTTTTGCGACTATTCCCAACAGCTTATCAAAACGGTTAGTGCTTGAGCCTCTTCCGTCAGATCCTCAGGAGCAATTTTCTCCGTCCGTATGCTGTTGCTAATCTTCAAGCCTGCCGTCTGAACCACGCGTTGTATGGTTGCAGCACCCACTGCAAAACTTACAAGCTCTGGTAGCTTACGACCGTCCTCTGCGGATGGCAGTAGCATGCCAAGGATTGCGCCGGTTTCATCAAAGACTGGCCCGCCAGCGTCTCCTGAGAGGGCGTTGAGCTCTAGTCGTCTAATGTCGGGCTCTCCATTTAGGCCTTTCACATCGCCTAATAGGCCGAATGTAAGTGTTGGAGCCCCCAGCATACCTTCATAGCTAAACCCGGACACTGCGACTTCTGTTCGAAGATTGGCGTCGCTTTCGGCAAGAAGCGCAACTGCTGTCGGGCTTAGAGTCTCGATGGATTTAAGGATGGCTATACCAGCCGCAGCATCATTGGCGACCACTTTGCCTTCAAATGCGTTCTCAATTGTTATGCGTGAGCAGGCCGTGACCGCTTCGCTTGTCGTCAAAATATGACCTTGTTGATCCAGGAAAAAACCTGATCGTGACAACTTTGGCTTGCGAATCTCTAGGCCAGCAACAAGGTCGATACTCTGGTCATCTGTTCCCTCTGATGCATCCATCGCGCCATCAAGGCGTGTGAAACTATCCAGCATTTCGCCCAATAGACGGCTGCGCCGCTCTTCATCTCCCGCCGGCCAAACGAGTGTAAAGCCCTTGATCTCTTTGTTTTCGAGCCAAACCTGGGTGTGAGAAATGAACGTAGCGCCTTCACCAACGAGGATGAAAGAGTTGTCCTTGCGCTCGCGCGGACCATTTTCCGGAACAATTTCAAGTGTCTGTAATATATCGTAGAGGCCGTAGAGAGTATCCTTGTCGCCTTGCTGGCTAATTAGAAGCACTCGTCCATTGATATCGCCAATGCTGTCATAATGTGCAAAAGGGGCGCTGTATTTTGAAAGTTTCACTACCTTCGTTGGTATCTTAATAGCGATACCCGCGGTAATGTCTTCTATGACACTTACGCCCAGTTCGCTTAAGATTGCATTATATTGAGCGAAGAGTTCATTGCGTTGAGCCGTGGTCAAGACACCGGTGGTTTGGTGGTTGTTCGCACTTTGCCATGCGGCCATTGAGCTGCGAGTGCCACGCCCAAATGCCCCGTCTATTGAGCCATCATAGAGGCCCGCCCATTGCAGTGCGAGTTGAAGCTTTTCCCGATCTAAACGGCCTAGCTTTGCCTCAGTGGCGCGAGCCTCGGCGAGTGATTCATCTGGTGTGATCTCGTCGATTTCAGGTTCGGTTGCCACATCTGCTAGCTCGCTGTCTTGTGCTGGATCGCTGGTTTCTGTTGCGATCACCTGAGAAACAGCTTCGTCTGGAATTGTCTCCAAGAAGTTTGCTCCAACTGGCCAAAACTGCTGCCGAAAGCTCGCTGTATAAGCGATGTAGCTATCGCGAGGGATTTGCCCTTCGCTACGATATACCCGAAGAACCTCTCTTGCATCATTCGGTGTGTACGGGCCAAGTGCAATTGCGTACCAGCCGCCACCTAAGGCAAACCCATTTACATCGGGTAGTGTGCTGCTGAAGTCGCGTACGCGCTCTTGCGCCTTGCTTAAGCTTGGCTGCGCTTCTATCTGAACCCAAACGGCCTCTTGGTCTTGTGCAATAGCTTCATTGATCCAAAAATGTACCGCTACAAAAACTGAAACTAACAGCCTTACCATGTGATGAGATTTCCTCGCCTGTTTTGAACTCGCAAATGCGACTTGCAATGTTTTATCAAATTCTTAGCGCAGTGCACCCAAATAACGCGTTAACGGCTGTTTTTCTTTGTTTTTGGTGCTTGTGAGCAGATGAGTTCGTGGCGGCTAATTGACCTGAGCATGCGGGCGGCATAGGTAGAGCCAAATAATTTGCAAAACGCTGAGAAAAGGCGAACCCATGGCTAAAACTTCTGACAAACCGCGGAGTTTCCAAGAAATCATCTTGCGACTTCAGGCGTATTGGGCTGAACGAGGATGTGCGATTTTGCAGCCCTATGACATGGAGGTTGGTGCAGGTACTTTTCATCCGGCAACGACGTTAAGGTCTCTCGGTTCAAAACCATGGGCCGCCGCTTATGTGCAGCCTTCTCGCCGCCCTACGGATGGTCGCTATGGGGAGAACCCAAATCGACTTCAGCATTACTATCAGTTCCAAGTGCTCATTAAGCCAAGCCCACCAAACCTACAGGCGCTTTATCTTGGCTCGCTTGAAGCAATCGGGATAGATGTTGAGATGCATGATATCCGGTTTGTAGAGGATGACTGGGAAAGCCCCACGCTCGGCGCATGGGGGCTTGGTTGGGAAGTTTGGTGCGACGGGATGGAGGTCTCTCAGTTCACCTATTTCCAACAGGTTGGTGGTCATGACTGTCATCCGGTCTCAGGCGAATTGACGTATGGTTTGGAGCGGTTGGCCATGTACGTCTTGGGTGTAGAGCATGTCATGAATATGCCATATAATTCACCTGATGCTCCCATAGCGCTGAGCTATGGTGACGTTTTTCTGCAGACAGAACAAGAGTATAGCCGTTGGAACTTTGATGTTGCTGACACGGATCTTTTGTTGCGTCACTTTGAAGAGGCGGAGATCGAGTGCCAACGCATTTTGGATCAAGAGGTGGATGATCCTAAGACAGGGAAGCGTATTTTGATGGCGCATCCAGCTTATGATCAATGCATTAAGGCTTCCCATGTGTTCAACCTATTAGATGCTCGCGGCGTTATCTCCGTAACCGAACGCCAAGCCTATATTGGCCGTGTTCGGGCCCTTGCAAAGCTTTGTGCTGATGCTTTCGTGCAGACCGAAGCTGGAGGGTTTGTTGCGTGATGCGGCTGGATTTTCTCCCAAGCTTTCAATTCGAAGGTACCTTTTGGGCGTTTATGCAGAGAATGGTGTTGACGCAAATTAATTTGAACATATGGGACTGGCGCTGATGGCTTCTCGAATTTTGGTGATTGGAATTGTGATGCTGGCACTACTTTCAGGCGCAGCGATCTACTATCTGCAGGTCTATGCCTACTATGAGAGCATTGTACCTGAAGGTGAGACGGATGTCATGCTTACGTCACTGGTGAGCGGTACACCTGAGCCAATCCTCTACGATGCCTTTGAGGCAATCACAGCGACAAGCTCTCCGATCCGCTATCGTGCGTGCTTCACCACACCTCAAAGTGTAGCGCTGTTGAGTGAGACCTATGAGTATTATGAAAACGCAGAACCGCTGCTCGCCCCGAGTTGGTTTAATTGCTTTGATGCAAAGGCCGTCGGCGTGGCCCTCGAAAATGAAGAAGCCGTGGCTTTCCTCGGAGAACAGAACATCGAGTATGGCATAGACCGCGTTGTGGCTATTTTGCCGGATGGAAGAGGTTTTGTTTGGCATCAAATAAATGAATGTGGCGCTGAAGTTTTTGATGGCAAACCCGTGCCTGAAGGCTGCCCCGAGAAACCGTGATATAAGAAAGAGCAGTCCATGCCTAATCTGCTGATAGAACTTTTTTCCGAAGAAATACCTGCTCGTATGCAAGCAGGGGCTGCGGAGAATCTTAAAACTCTTGTTACAAATGGTTTGGTCGAAGCTGGCCTGACTTACTCCGGCGCAAAAGCTTTTAGCACGCCACGCCGTTTGGCTCTCGCGGTAGAGGGCGTTTCTGCTGAGAGCCCAACCGTGCGCGAAGAGCGAAAAGGGCCAAAAGTTGGAGCACCAGAGAAAGCGATTGAGGGATTTCTGCGCGGAGCGGGAATCTCACGAGGCGATCTTGAGGAGCGAGAGACACCTAAAGGTGCGATTTACTTTGCAACGATCGAGAAAGAGGGAAGAGCTGCTGAAGCTATTATCGCCGAAACACTTGAGGCGACGATCCGTAACTTTCCCTGGCCAAAGTCGATGCGCTGGGGAGACGGTAGCTTGCGTTGGGTGCGTCCGCTTCACTCGATCATCTGTCTTTTTGAAGATGAAGCGGGAAGCCGCGTAATTGATTTTGAAATCGATGGAATAAAGTCAGGAGCGACAACCGAAGGCCATCGCTTCATGGCTCCCAAGAGATTTTCAGTGACATCTTTTGATGATTATGAGGCGCAGTTAAAGCGTGCTTTTGTAGTGCTGAACGCGAAAGAACGCGCAGACGACATTTTGCAGGACGCAACCAATCAGGCATTTGCCAATGGTCTAGAGCTTGTTGAAGACAACGGATTATTGATGGAGGTGGCTGGTCTCGTCGAGTGGCCTGTCGTCTTGATGGGTAGTATTGATGAGACTTTTCTAGATTTGCCACCCGAGGTTCTGCAGACTTCGATGAAAGAACACCAAAAGTTTTTCTCGGTGAGGAATCCAAAAACAAATCGTATCGAACGTTTTGTGACGGTCGCCAATAAACGAACTTCCGACAATGGGGCAACGATCCTTGCTGGCAATCAAAAGGTGTTGGCCGCTAGATTGAGTGATGCGAAGTTTTTTTGGGAGAACGACCTGCGCGTCGCCAAAGATGGTATCGAAACGTGGACTGCTCAGCTGTCCAATGTAACGTTTCACAACAAGCTTGGATCTCAAGCCGAACGAATTGAGCGCATTTCCGCATTGGCGCGTGATCTAGCCCCATTTGTTGGCGCTGATGAAGATAATGCAGAGAAATCAGCAAAGCTGGCCAAAGCGGATCTGAGTTCAGAAATGGTTTATGAATTTCCCGAATTGCAGGGCCTTATGGGGCGCTATTATGCAAAGGCCGCAGGATTATCTGATGAAATTTCTGCCGTTGCTGAAGAGCATTATGCGCCTCTTGGGCCGTCAGACAACGTTCCGAGTGCACCTCTATCTGTGATTGTTGCTTTGGCGGACAAGATCGATACTTTGACTGGCTTTTGGGCGGTTTCTGAAAAGCCAACTGGCTCAAAAGATCCGTTTGCTCTTCGACGTGCAGCACTTGGGGTGATCCGATTGGTGCGTGAAAATTACCTTTCGCTTAGATTAGAGCGCTTCGTTTCATTACAGCTGGTACGCCACAAAATTGGTATTTTAGGCAGCTCAAATTCTGATGACACGGATCTTTTGCGTCAAGTCCTCGTGGAAATGGGTACACATGGTGCCTTTGACGCGGCATATCGCGTGATTGAGGGAAAAGGAGATGGCAGTGTCGACTTCAAGCAGTTGGGGCAAGACTTACCTGATACGTTGTGTGATTTGATGAGTTTCTTTCACGATCGCCTTAAGGTGCATCTGAAAGATGAAGGTATACGGCATGACGTTATCGATGCCTGTTTGGCTAACCCTCAAAATGATGATCTGCGGTTGATTGCCGAGCGAGCGACAGCTTTGGAGCGTGTCCTGAATACCGAAGAAGGGGCGAACCTTGTTCAAGGGTTTAAACGCGCGAATAACATTTTGAAGCAAGCTGAACTCAAGGATGGCGTTGAGTATAGCTATGGTGCTGATTTCAAGTATGCCGAGACTGACGAAGAAAAGGTTCTGTTTACTGCCCTGGATCAGGCGGCAGAGGCCATTGCGGCGTCTCTCGCTCTTGGGGATCATGCGGGCGCAATGGCTGCTATGTCAGAGCTACGTCATCCAGTTGATGCATTCTTTGAGGCGGTACAGATAAATGTCGAAAACGAAGTGCTGAGGCGTAACAGGCTCAATCTCTTGAGCCGCATTAGAAGTGTATGTGGACAAGTCGCAGATTTGGCCCAACTTGAAGGCTAAGCTTGCGCTGCTTTGAGAACTAGAGTTAATGTGCCGCAGTGCAGAAAGATAACGCAAATATTACGCTGATCACTGCTTCAGCGCCGATAGCCTCTAAAACGCACGGCGGAAGAGCAAAGTGTCTGCAGCGTCTCGTCAGGCTAGATTTGCCTGTTCCGAGAACTGTTGCCTTGTCGTTCCAGTCTGTTCATGCAATTGCAGCAGGCCGATTACCAGAAATGGCAACATTGCTTGCACCTTTTGGTGAGAGCCCGCTTTTGTGTGTGAGGCCGTCTTCTGAAGATCCTGATTGGGGTGGGCCTGGCGCAATCCTCAATATTGGTATGAATGACGCCCTATATGTCGAGTTTTGTGATGTTTTGGGGCCGGAGGCCGCTGCGCAAATCTATCTCCGCTTCGTTCAAGCCTATGCGATACATGTTGCTAGGCTAGATCCTGACTTGTTTGAGGGGATTGAGGCTGATGGCCAAGAAGGCTTGTCTGCCGCCCTAAAGGCCTACGAAGATGAGGCTGAGGAGCCGTTTCCGCAGGAGCCTTCTGTGCAACTTGCCGCCGTCTTGCGTTCTATGGCGCGGGCATGGGAAGGGACCACAGCGCGATTATTGCGCCAAGCAAAAGGTGCTCCTGCTGATGCAGGGTTGGGTCTTGTCGTTCAGCAGATGGTTTTTGGCATTGGGGCTGGTGAAAGCGGGTCTGGTGTTATCCAGCTCGTAGATTCCGCTACAGGGCAAGCTCAGATAACTGGGCGCTACCTGTCACAAAGCCAAGGGCGTGATGCTCTACAAAAGGGGGCTGCAGCGCTGTTCCTGGAAGTGGATGAACGCGGACCCTCCTTGGAGGAACTTGCTCCTGAGGCATTTTCCGCACTTAAGGCTTATACTGCATTGATGCGTGAAAAACTGCGTGAAGAAATGCAGGCTGAGTTTGCTGTTGAGAACGGTAAAGTACATCTGCTTGATGGCGTACGCATTTCTCGATCGGCGCGTGCAGCCGTCCGTATCGCAGTAGACTTGGCAAATGACAGGATCATTCCTCGCGAAGAAGCATTGTTGCGCGTCGAACCACGCGCTTTGAACGAGCTGCTACACAGACAGATTGACCCTCATGCAAAACGGGACCGTATCGCAACAGG
>NZ_JAQWYD010000111.1:0-31620 GCF_029254145.1 Lentibacter sp. | reverse complement strand
CTGATCTGCCTGCCAAAGACGGCGGCGCAGCAGGCGGCGGCATGCCCGACATGGGCGGCATGGGCGGCATGATGTAAGCTACATTCCTTTAGGAATGTCAGCCGCCTTATCGGCACTTTGCGAAACCAAAGATGTGGGTAGGGTTATGCTAAAGTAAATAAGAGGCGCTCCGAGAGGGGCGCCTCTTTTCTTATCATTCTAATGCGTTAGGCTCTCGCCATGAACACAGCTGTCTTCCCGTCTTTCTTGCGTCCGATGCACGCAGATGAAACTTCAAAAGTTGATACTCTTTTGCGCATAGCTTTTGAGGGACCAAGTGAGGCGGAGCTGGTCCTAAAGCTTCGAGAAGCTGGAGAGATGGCCGGTGAGATGGTCTTGCCGCTGGGCGATGAGCTCATAGGATACTACGCGCTCTCCAGAATGGTGCTGCCGAAAGAGTGGCTTTGCCTCGCGCCAGTGGCGATTAGACCCGATTGGCAGCGTAAGAACCATGGCAAGCGGATGATCGGGCAACTTGTGGCATGGGCTGAGGGTTCTGGGCAGTCTGTTGTCGTCTTGGGGCAGCCTGACTTCTACGAACATACAGGCTTTTCGCGCGAACGAGCGGCGCATTTGGTGACGCCATACCCAAATGCTTACACCATGCTGGCAGGCGGAGAGGGCATACCAGAGGCAAAACTAGTTTACCCCAAAGCCTTCGAAGAAGTGTAGCGCATGCGGCTGATCATTCTGGTGTCTATTACGATGTTGGCCTTCGCCGCCAACTCAATTCTCAACCGGATGGCTCTGACAGAAAGTGAAGTCGGCGCGGCAAGCTTTGCTGCTCTGCGCTTGCTTTCGGGCGCACTTATGTTGGTCGCAATTGTGCAGATACGTGGACAAGCTAACTGGCGGCTAACAAATGTGGCTGGCCCTCTCTCGCTTTTGGCATATGTGATAGGATTTTCCTTTGCCTACCTCAGTCTGGATGCTGGCCTCGGTGCTCTTATTCTTTTTGGTGGGGTCCAAATAACCATGTTTGCAGGCGCGCTCTTCAGAGGCGAATCTGTGCCGACTATGCGCTGGATAGGGGCAGGGTTCGCTTTTGCTGGTTTGAGCTTCTTGATGTGGCCCAGTGGTACGGCGCCCGTTCCGTTACTCGGTGCGGGGCTTATGCTTGGGGCGGCACTAGGCTGGGGTATCTACTCGCTCTTGGGGGCAGGTGCGGCAGACCCGTTGGGAGCCACAGCGCGTAATTTTCTTTGGGCGACGCCTCTGGGCCTCTTGCCTGCGTTTTTCATGTGGGACGGAATGAGCCCTATCGGAGCTTTGCTTGCAGTTCTGTCGGGCGCTGTGACGTCAGGCCTCGGCTATGCTCTTTGGTATCGGGTCTTGCCCGAATTGCCTGCAAGCGTAGCCGCTGTAGCACAGCTAACGGTTCCTATTATCGCATTGGCGGGTGGTATTGTCTTTATTGGGGAAGAGATGACTTGGCGCTTTCTGGTTGCGGCGCTGATGGTCTTGGGTGGTGTGGTGCTTTCACTGTACCGCGCCAAAGCTGATTGAACCACGTGTGTTGAGGTCGCATTGCCTCTTTCAACACAGAAGCAGAATGGCTATCTGACGCCCATGCGATATCTTTTGGCCCTCCTAATCTGCTGTCTGCCCGCTCTCGCGCGTGCTGAGTGCGTCGTGCTTTTGCATGGTCTGGCCCGAAGCGATATCTCGCTCTACCTGTTGGAAGAAGTGCTCGAAGAGCAGGGTTACAAAGTTGTACGTCCCAATTACCCCTCGACAAAAGAGACCATTGCGGCCCTGACCGCTGAGGTGCTGCCAAAAACAATTCAGGTCTGCGGCGGGAATAAGGTGCACTTTGTTACTCACTCGATGGGCGGCATTCTTGTGCGATACTTTCTAGCGGGTGATAGCCTGCAAAATCTGGGACGTGTCGTGATGCTCGCACCACCCAACCAAGGCTCAGAAATTGTCGATGAGTTCGGAGATTGGGATGCTTTTGGCTGGTTTAATGGACCCGCAGGAAAGCAGCTTGGGACGGGGCCTGATGGTATTCCTGCACATTTGACCGATGTCGATTTCGAGCTGGGAGTAATTGCGGGGAGCCGTTCACTTAGCCCTGTCTTTTCGGTGATCCTACCGGGCGATGATGATGGTAAGGTGTCGGTTGCCTCAACCAAAGTCAAAGGAATGACTGATCATATTGTTCTGCCCGTGACCCATACTTTTTTGATGAATAATCCGATTGTTGTTGCGCAGGTGCTTGAGTTTTTACGCAATGGAAAATTCGACCATGATCTCACGATGCTCGACATGGTCTTGGGAGAAGAACCTAGAGATGAGTGAATTGGCACTGAGATTAGTTGGGGGTGAAGTGCTTGGTCCCGATGGGCTTGCGCGTGAGCCGCTTTCTTTTTCAGATGGCATCATTTGTGAAGCGGGTGGTCGCGAGGTCAATCTTTCTGGTTATATGGTTTTACCAGGTTTGGTCGACATTCACGGTGATGGCTTTGAACGTCATCTCGCGATGCGCCGTGGTGCAATGAAAGACCTTGGCGCTGGCTTGCGAGCGGCCGAAGCCGAGCTTGCGGCCAACGGGATCACGACCGCTGTGATGGCGCAATTTTTCAGTTGGGAAGGCGGTTATCGCAGTGCGGAATTTGCTGCTCAATTCCTTGAGGCTTTGGCCCGCATAGCTGGCGAGGTCGTAACAGATTTACGGGCCCAACTCCGGTTTGAGACCCATATGCTTGAGGACTATGCGCGCTTTGAAGCCCTCGTTGCGCAATACGGCGTTGAGTATGTGGTTTTCAATGATCACGTTCCGCACGAGCGGCTTGCGAAAGGTCTTGTGCCGCGGCGACTAAACGGAATGGCCCTGAAGAGCCGCCGTAGTCCTGAGAAATTACATAATCTTCTTCAAAAAATGCATAGTGAGAGCGAATTGGTCCCAGCTGCTGTAGCTGGACTGGCCGAGCGGCTTGCGCTTCAAGGCGTGAAGCTGGGAAGTCATGATGACAAAACGCATGAAGACTGTTTGTTCTGGCAGCGAGCCGGCGTGACACTCTCGGAGTTTCCAGAGACCCTAGAGGCAGGCGAAGCAGCGAGAACTCTGGGGACAGGTGTAATTTTGGGCGCGCCCAATGTTGTGCGTGGCGGGAGCCACAACGGAAACGTGAGCGCGGTTGATTTGATCGCAATGGGCCATTGCGATGCGCTGGCGTCTGACTATCACTACCCGTCCCTCAGGCGTGCCGCATTTTTTGTCGAACAGGCGGGCCTTTGTAATCTTGCGAGTGCTTGGGCGCTGGTCTCTTCTGGTCCAGCGCGTCTGCTCGGACTTGAGGATCGCGGTACACTGGCCATTGGCCAGCGCGCGGATGTTGTGATTATGGAGGCCGAAAGCCGCCGTTTGGCAGCAACAATCGCAGGCGGGCGTATCAGCTATATGTCAGGCGATATTGCCAAACGGTTCATTCAAAGTGGCAACTGACAACGCCCCATGGCCCGAAGTCGGCTTCGATAAGTGTATCGGGTGGGCATTCAAGCGGGCGGATAAAACTGCCTGAAAGGATAACTTGGCCTGCTTTGATGGTTTGGCCATAAAGATCCATGCGCTGTGCCAGCCAAACAATACCTTCTACGGGATCGTTGAGCACACCTGCGCCTAGCCCTGTCTCCTCGACTTGCCCGTTGGCAGATACAATCGCTCCGACCCATCTAAGATCTGATGCGGGGTCAAAATGCCCTCCGCCTAGGACAATGCCCGCGTTTGCGGCGTTGTCTGAAATGGTGTCAAATATCTTGCGGTTCTGGCCAGAGGCCGGATCGGCGCGTAGGATGCGGGTATCGAGAATTTCGATGCTTGGAGTGACATATTCAGTCGCTGCGATGACCTCTTCGCGCGTGACGCGGCCCTTCAGTGGAGCCTTCATTACAAAGGCAATCTCGGCCTCGACGCGCGGTTGGATGAAGCGGGCTGGGGGAATGCGCGCACCGTTTGAAAAAACCATGTTCTCAAGCAAAACACCGCTGTCGGGGATATCGATGTTAAGTGCCATCTGCATCGCACGCGAGGTGAGGCCGATTTTCCACCCGATGGTATCGAGACCTTCGGCCTGCTTTTGCGCGATAAGTTCCGCCTGAATAGCGTATGCGTCGTCCATCGTAATCTTGGGATAGGTGACAGAGAGTAAGCCCATTTGTACGCCTGATTTTTCGGCTTCAAACAATGCAACAGCTGCGGATTTAATCTCTGCTGGGGTCATTCGTCTCTCACCGTATTGCGAAGCTCACCGATGCCTTCAGCGGCGACAATGACCTCGTCTCCAGGGACAAGGAAACGCGGTGGATCAAACCTTGCGCCAGCGCCTGTGGGGGTTCCTGTGATGATTATATCACCAGGAACCAGAGTGGTGAATGTTGAAATATATTCAATCTGACGGCGGATAGGGAAGAGCATCCGAGAGGTGCGATCATCTTGTCTCAACTCTCCATTCACATGGGTTGTCAGGCGGATGTCATCAAGTTGCTCCGCCCGCTCGAATGGAACGAGCCAAGGGCCAATAGCGCCCGAGTTATCCCAGTTTTTGCCTTGCGTGACGTTGAACTTGGCGTGGCGCACCCAGTCACGCAACGTGCCTTCATTGCAGAGGCTAAGCGCGGCGATATGGTCATAGGCATCGGCTTGTAAGATGCGCCTGCCGCCCTTCCCGATTATGATGGCGATCTCGCCTTCATAATCCAGCTGAGGCGTTTCTGGTGGTCGCACGAGCGCTTCATCATGGCCAGTAAAGCTGCGCGCAAACCGCGGGAATAGCGACATGTTTGGCGGGGCATCCTGCCCGTCTTTATATTCGGCGTTGCGATCAGGGAAATTGACGCCGACGCAGATAATCTTCTCTGGGTTCGGTACGGGGATCGCGTAAGTAAAGCTGTCGTTAGGGTGCGTGACGGTGCGACCCTCAGCGGCTTTTGCAAGGGAAGGCAGGCCAGCTGCGTTCACGACATCTCGCATCGTCGCCCACTCTGGAAAGCTGGGCGAGAGGGCTGTGAAGCCTGCTTCGGAAACTGCTCCGTAGAGCTGCGTATTGCCCCTATTTATTGTAGCAAATTTCATCGAATTCCCCCTAAGGCGCAATGATCGGACTGGCTTTGATCTGGCTGTCGCGAGTTTCGGCGCCAACGAACTTTGTCCCATGTTCAAACCAGCTGCGCGGCGCAGCTGCGCCCCAAAGGGTCTGGCGTTGGGGGTCTTGAAGATCCCATTTTATGGGCTCGAGGTCTGGATCAACCGTTTGATAATCAGAGCAATAAATCTCGATTCGGTGACCATCTGGGTCAAGGATATAGAGGAAGAACGCATTGGAAATTCCGTGCCGTCCGGGGCCGCGCTCGATGTTATTCACGTAGCCTGAGGTTGCCATTAGATCGAGTAGATCAATGATATTGAGTGGGGTTGGCACCCAGAAGGCGACATGGTGCATGCGTGGCCCAGTTCCATTCGTGAAGGCCATGTCGTGCACGCCTCCTTTGCGGTGCATCCATGCGGCCCAGAGCTTCTTGCTCTCTTCATCTTCGGTGTATTCCGTAACGCGGAAGCCAAACTCGCTATAGAACGCAACTGAAGCGTCGACATCGGGTGAGAAGCAGTTGAAATGGTCAATGCGCAGTGGCCTGACGCCGCGATAGAGCGCGTATTTTTGATGGATCGGCGCAAGGCGGTCCATCTTGTGGTAGAATTCGAGCGGTATGCCTATGTTGTCAGAGGTCAACAGGGTCCGGCCCTGATAGGGGCGCTCAACCCATGACGTTGGGCGGCCCTTTGATTTGAAGAAGGCTTCGGCTGTGTCAAGATCACCCTCATCAAACGTCTTGAAGCCCATGACTTCAACGGTACCAGGTTCGTCGGACTTTTGTAGGATGATGCAATGATGTCCCCGCTCTTCCATCGCGCGCAGGTAGATGTGCGTGTCGCTCTCATCGGTGATCTGAAGCCCGAGAATGTCAGTGTAGAATGTCTTGGACGCGGTGAGGTCTTTCACATTGAGGCAAGTATGGGAAAGCCGTATCGTGTTGAAATCAGGGTAAAGATTGGGGGCAGGAACGGGCATGTTATGTCTCCGATTTGTCTATGATATCAAGCGCCAAGGCGAGGAATGCTGTGCTCTCCAATGGCAAAGCCGATATGCTTTTGCTCCATGTAGAATTCAAAGCTCCAATCCCCGCCATCACGGCCGATTCCGGACGCTTTGACCCCACCAAACGGCGTGGGGAGGTGGCGTACATTCTCTGAGTTCACCCAGATCATGCCAGCTTCTAGCTTGTCTGTGAAGCGCATGGCGCGGGTGATGTCTTGGGTCCAGACATAGCCTGTGAGGCCGTAGTCCACGCTGTTGGCGATCTCGAGGGCTTCCTCTTCGGTTTCAAATGTCAGCGTGGTCAGAACGGGGCCGAAAATCTCCTCCTGAGCGATTCGCATATCAGGCGTGGCGTTTGTGAAGAGGGTCGGGCGTACATAATGGCCTTTGCCTTGGGGGGCTTTGCCGCCGGCTGCAATTGTGGCGCCGTCTTTTTGTGCGATATCAAAGTAAGAGCAGACTTTTTCGAAGTGTGTCTTATGGATAAGTGGTCCTATTTCTGTATTTTTATCAAGGGGATGGCCGACACGGATGTTGTTCACGCGGGCTACGAGCTTGTCAATAAATTCGCCTGCAATGCTCTTTTGCAAAAGCAGACGGGAGGAAGATGTGCAGCGTTCTCCGTTTAGGGAGTAGATCATGAAGATGGCGGCATCGAGGGCGCGGTCCAGATCAGCATCCTCAAAAACGATGACCGGATTCTTACCGCCCAGTTCGAAGTGTACGCGCTTGAGCGATTCGGAGCCTTGGCGCATGATCATCGAGCCTGTTTTGCTCTCGCCGACAAAGGCGATGGCTTTGATCAGTTTGTGCTCGGTGAGCGCCTTTCCCGCGTCCTCGCCAAAACCGTTCACGAGGTTCCAAACCCCGTCGGGCAGGCCTGCGTCATGAGCGATTTCACAGAGGATGCTGGCCGTGATAGGGCTGAATTCGGCAGGCTTATGGACCACAGTGCAACCCGCAGCCAAAGCGGGCGCGATTTTCCATGTCGAGAGCATAAACGGTGTATTCCAAGGCGTGATCACGCCAACAGGGCCGATGGGGACGCGGGTTGTCACGTTCATGAGCGTGGGCGATGGCAGCGACTGTCCATCACGCGCGGCAGGCGCACGGTCGGCAAAGAAGCGAAAGTTCTCCGCACCGCGCAGCGAGGCCTTTGACATAAACCTAAGCGGCTGGCCCGTATCGAGGCACTCGGCAAAAGCGATTTCTTCGGCGCGGGCTTCGATCCCGTCAGCGATTTTATGGAGTATTTTCTTGCGGTTGGTGGCAGGTAAGTCGCGCCATGCAGCGAAGGCCGCGTGGGCTGAACGTGCGGCGACGTCAATATCCGCAGCACCCGATTTGGCCACATGACAGAGGAATTCTTCATCCACAGGGGAGTGGTTTTCGAAGGTTCCACCAGAGAGCGCGGGGACGGGCTTGCCGCCGATATGGTTTATCACGCCACCCTCTTTGAAACGGGCGAGATAGGCTTCTGCTTTGGTGATATTGGCGCTCAAATCGCTCATGTCAGCTCTCTTTCTTCAAGTGGTCACGGATGCTGCCAGCTTTGGGAGACAGGCGGGCGTCGATGTCACGCATTTCTATGGACAATGCGATGGAATGGGTTGCCATGCTCGGCGCAAGAAATGCCTCCAAGGCCTTGAAAATATGGCTTGTTGCGGCTTCCTTGGCGTCCTGCGGGCGGCCTTCGCGCAAGCGGATCGAGAGATCAAGGAAGGCGTGGGCCGGATTGCCATCAGCGATGCTCACATGATCGGCGCGAAAGGCGCGGATGCGGATACCAGCGAGTGGAAACAATCCTGTTTCAATCGCTGCAAGGCGGAGCGCCTCAAGCAGCGCAGGCATGTTCACGTGCGCTTCAAGATTGGCCGAATATTCTATCGAAAAATGCGGCATGTCGGCTGGCTCCTCTCCTCTTGTTAACATGTTAAATAGAGAGCGGGCGCTAGGTCAAGTCCTAACTGACTGTTTCAGCTGCGCCCCACTTGGTTAAGGGCTCAAGGATGGGCTGATTCTAGGGGGGTGATAAGCGTGCACAATCCGTGCACAAAGCGTGCACCGCCCAAAGCAGGGCTGCGTTAAAAGAAAATTAGACAATGGGCCGTGCGGTGGGTTGGCGCAGTGTTTAGGTGCGAACACCCGAGAATTTTGCCGCCCAGTCTTCGCGCTCTTCATCTGTGATTTTGGCAAAAAGATTGTCAGGCACAGCGAATTCATGGCCGGCCTCCAGACTGCCCAGAGCTGCAGCAACATCATCGGGCCAGCTTGTGTCGAGCGTGTTCATCGCAACAAAGAGCTTGGCAGCGGTTGTCGGGATAAAGGGCGCGGAGAGCACGGCATAGAGACGGATCAGATTGAGCGCGAGGCGGATTTGCGCAGCTGCGCGATCCGGGTCTTCTTTAAAGACCGACCACGGCGCGGCCTCTTGCAGATATTCGTTGCCAGCGGCCCAGATGGCGCGCAGCTCGGCTGCGGACTTGCGCACATCCATCGCTTCCATATGACTTTCATAGGCGCGGATACGTTTTGTGAGATCGGCGATCAGGGCGTGCTCGGCGGGGCCATATTCGCCTGCGCTTGGCACTGTTTCGTCAAATTTGCTGCGGCAGAATTTGGTGACGCGCGAGACGAAGTTGCCCAAGACATCAGAGAGGTCTTTGTTGACGGCGGCTTGGAAGTTTTCCCATGTGAATTCTGCATCCGAGCTTTCGGGCGCGTGGGACAAAAGCCACCAGCGCCAGACATCAGCGGGCAGAATTTCCAGCGCTTGGTCCATGAAGACGCCACGGCCACGGGATGTGGAGAATTGGCCACCTTCATAGTTGAGGTAGTTGAAGGATTTGATGTAATCGACGAGCTTCCACGGCTCGCCCGAGCCCAGAATGGTCGCGGGGAAAGAGAGCGTGTGGAAGGGGACGTTATCCTTGCCCATGAACTGGGTATAGGTCACATCATCGGCGCCTTTGTCGGTGCGCCACCAGCGTTCCCAATCAGAGCCTTTACCTGCATCGACCCATTCTTGGGCGCAGGCGATATATTCGATAGGCGCGTCAAACCAGACGTAGAAGACCTTGCCCTCCATGCCGAGCCAGTCCTCTGTTCCGTTTTTGACAGGGATGCCCCAGTTCAGATCGCGGGTGATGCCGCGGTCTTGCAGGCCGTCGCCGTCATTTAGCCATTTGTTGGCGATGGAGGTTGTGAGTACGGGCCAGTCGGATTTGGAGTTGATCCATGCTTGCAGATCGTCACGCAGGTTGGATTGCTTGAGGTAGAGGTGCTTTGTTTCGCGCTCTTCCAGATCGGTTGCGCCAGAGACGGAGGAGCGCGGATTGATCAGATCGGTCGGGTCGAGCTGTTTTGTGCAATTGTCGCATTGATCGCCGCGCGCATCTTCAAAGCCGCAATTGGGGCAGGTGCCTTCGATGTAGCGATCTGGCAGGAAGCGGCCATCGGCTTGGGAGTAGATCTGTGTTTCGCTGACTTCTTTGATCAGGCCTTGGCGGGCGAGAGCGCCTGCAAAGTGCTGTGTGAGTGCGTGGTTTTGGGCGCTGGAGGAGCGGCCGAAGTGATCAAAGCTCAGGCCGAAGCCATCGGCGATCTTGGCTTGGACATCGTGCATCTCGGCGCAATAGTCCGCGACCGGCTTGCCAGCCTTGGCAGCGGCGAGTTCGGCGGGGGTTCCGTGCTCGTCAGTGGCGCATAGGAAGAGCACCTCATGGCCACGTTGGCGCAGGTAGCGGGCGTAGAGATCGGCGGGGAGCTGGGAGCCGACGAGATTGCCCAGATGTTTGATCCCGTTGATGTAGGGGATTGCCGAGGTGATGAGGTGACGTGCCATCTGGGGAGCCTTTGTTTTGCGCTTTGGGCGGTGTTTAGCTCAAGGTGGCGCGGGGTTCTACAGGTTTCGAATTTTGCTTCGCAAAATCCGACCGAGGTGGGGGAGCAGTCCCCCGCACCACAGGAAAAGCGGGGGACCAGTCCCCCGCATCCCCTGGGATATTTCTGGAAAGAAAAAGGATCAGGATATGTCGCGGCTGCGGCCCAAGAGGCGGCCGATGGTGAAAGAGGTGCGTGGGGCGTAGATATAGGGCGTGCGTTCAGTCGGGCTTGAGCGGGAGCGCATGCGGGCGAGGCCGAAGATGGCGAGGCCTGCGTGGCCGACAGCGATCATGATGAAAAGGGCGGGTGGGCCGAAGGCTTCCATCAGATAGGAGGCTGCGAGGGGCGCGGCGATGGCGCCTGTGGCGAACCAGAACATAAGAGCGGCGGAGAGCTCGACACGCTCTTCTGAGGTTGCGAAGTCATGGGCGTGGGCAGCGGCGACCGAGTAGATCGGGAAGGTTGTGAGGCCGAAGAAGGCTGCGTTGAGCAAGATGCCTGTTGTGGTGAGGTCTTGCAGTAGGGCTGTTGAGGCGCAGCTTAGGATGGCTGCGAGGGAGAGCCAGATCAGCACCCAGCGTCGGTCGTATTTGTCGGCGAGCCAGCCGATGGGGTATTGGGCGAGCGCGCCCCCGAGGACAAATGCCGCAAGGAATGTGGCAATTTGGGTCACTTCCAGGCCCACCTCCTGGCCGTAAACAGGACCGACCATCCGAAATGAGGCCGAGCTGAGCGCGGCGACGACCACACCGACCGCAGCGAGGGGCGAGCGGCTCACCGCCAGCATCGGGCGCAGGCGCGGTGCATCTGGGGTTTCGGGCTGTGTTGCAGTTGTCAGGGTGAGCGGCAGAAGGGCCGCGCAGCAGAGCATCGCAAGGATCGAGTAGGACATGTAGTGGGCAGGGGCGAGAAAGCCGATCAGCAATTGGCTGAAAAGCGAGCCGCTCATATCGACGATGCGGTAGACGCCCATCGTACGGCCACGCGTTTCGTTGGTGACTTTGGCTTGAAGCCAGGCCTCGATCACAGTGTAGCAGCCCGCCACGCAGAGGCCCGAGGCCACGCGCATTATGGCCCAGGCATAAGGTCCGATGAGGATATAGTGCGCCAGAAGCGCTATTGCACCGAGCGCTGTAAACGCAGCAAAAGCGCGGCTGTGCCCGACCGAGCCCATGAGACGGGGGGCCCACCAGCAGCCAATAAAGAAACCCAGAAAATGCGCCGAACCCAAAAGGCCGATTTCGGCGCGCGAGAAGCCAAGGGCAATGCCCGAAAGCGCATCAAGCGGACCGACGCCGCCCGTTGAGAGCTGCAAGAGCGCCACTGACAGAAACAGGGCGGCGAAGGAAACAAGAAGGCGCATATTGCCTTCACCATCGCAGGGGCAGGCTTGAGCGCAAGCAGGTTTTCGACTTCAAGGTGTCGTATTTGCCTGCTTGCCCAGTTCGCTTTCGCAGCTCAGTCGTCGGGACGGGACAGCTCGAAGACCTCGCGCACGAGCGTATACTCGCGGTAGCCCATGCGGGCCAGCGGGGTAAAGCGGGTCGAGTCAAACTTCCCATCGACAATGCAATCGTCACGCATATGTATGCCAGTGACTTCGCCGATCACTACATAATTGGCGGCACCACGGCTTTTGTGAATGTCGACAAGCTTGCATTCCATTGCGGCGGGCGCGCCGTCAAGGCGGGCGCAGTCAATTGTTTCACATGCGGCGCGGCTCAGCCCTGCGTGATCAAACTCAGAAACACCTGCGGCCAAGGTTTGCGAGCTTGCGTTCATCGCGTCGGTTGCGGCTTCTTCAACGAGGTTCACACAGAAGACGCCGGTTTCGCGGATGTTGGCGAGCGTGTCTTTGGTTCCGTCGCGGTCTTCTTTCACGCCAGTCGAGGCGAACATGACCTGTGGTGGCTCATAGGCTGCGCCCGAAAAGAAAGAATAGGGCGCGAGATTGTCCACGCCAGCGCTGCCGCGTGTCGAAATCCAGGCGATCGGACGGGGAACAATCAGGGCATTAAACGGATTGTGCGGCAGGCCGTGGCCATCCTCTGGGCGGAAAAACATTGCGCGTGCTCCTTTGCAGTATTTGCCCCGTGCATAGCGGCGTGTTAGGGGCGTTTCCAGCGCAAAGGAGATTGCACCGCGTGATTAAGCTGAGCCCAGAGACGCCCGAGGAGGGCTGGGAAGTGGAAACTCTCTATGACCTGTGCTTTGCACCGGGGCGTGATGGCTTGTCCTCTTATCGCTTGCGCGACGGAGTGGCCCCTGTGGCGGGACTGAGCCATGTGGCGCGTGACGAGTTTGGCGAACTGGCGGGCGCTGTTCGCTATTGGCCGGTTCTGATTGAACCTGTGCAGACGAGCTCGGGGCGCGCGCAAGGCGTTCGTGCTTTGCTCCTTGGCCCTGTGGCGGTTCACCCGACACGTCAGGGTGAGGGCGTGGGCGGTTTGCTGATCCGCCAGAGCCTTGCCAAGGCGGGTGAGACGGGCTGGGCGCGGGTGATGCTGGTGGGGGATGCCCCCTATTATGCGCGCTTCGGGTTTACGCCGCTTGTAGGCGTTGAAATGCCACCACCAACCAACCCAGCTCGAGTCTTGGGATATGAGCTTGAGGCTGGCGCCTGGAGCGGGATCGTGGGGAAAGTGCAGAAGGACGCTTGAAAAAGCTGTGTCCGTGCCCGATCTCTTATCTATGAGCTATGGTATTGAAATTCTGGGCGCGCCCCTGCCTGACGCGGATGTCGAGGCGGAGCTGAGCGCTTTGGCGCGGCGCTATAAAGGCGCAGGCGGGCTGGTGATCGATTTGCTCAATACGGTAGGTGGACAGGCCGACGGGCTGCTGGAGCGGCTGCCACCACCTGTTAGGGCAGGGCTTGAAACGCAGACCACACGCGCTCTAGAGCTGGCTTTGGAGGCGGCGAGCCGCTCGCGTAAGACTGTGGCAGGCGAACCAAGCTGGATGACACGCGCGCTCACAACTGCGATGGGCGCGGCAGGTGGATTTGGCGGGCTACCCTCTGCCTTGGCTGAGCTGCCTGTGACGACAACAGTGCTCTTGCGCGCGATCCAGACTATTGCGCAAGAGCATGGCTTTGACACGCGGGAAGCCGCCGTCAAATACGATTGCATCACAGTTTTTGCAGTGGCGGGGCCGCTTGAGGACGATGACGGAGCCGATCTGGCATTTCTGTCAACTCGGCTGCTCGTCAACGGGGCGGCGGTGAGTGGGCTGATTGCGCGGATTGCGCCGCGGCTCTCTGTGGTATTGGGGCAGAAATTGGCCGCCCAGACTGTGCCTGTCTTGGGCGCGGCGGCTGGGGCGGCGACGAATTACGCATATACAAGCTATTATCAGGATATGGCGCATGTGCATTTCGGTTTGCGGCGTCTGTCGATCAATGCAGATCTTGGCCATGACGAGATACTCGCACGTTTCCGTGCCAAGATTGAACGCCCCTAAGCCTGCGACAGCTCTTTTTTCTTTCTGAAAATATCCTCGCCGAAGGCATAAATGTTGGCCGCCTGAAGGGCGGCCCGGGGCGACGCCAAAGGCGGCGCAAACTCTTAGTTCAGATTGCGCAGATATTCGACAACGGCGGGGCGCACGGATTGTTGGCCCTCTTGGGCGGCGGCCTCGATGAGCGCTTTTACGGCACCAAGATCGACGCGGCGCAGCAGGCTTTTGACAGGGCCGATTGAAGCGGGGCGCATGGAAAGGCTCCGCAGGCCAATGGCGGCGAGGCAGACGGCCTCGACGGGGCGCCCTGCGTCCTCTCCGCAAAAACTGAGCGCCGTCTCCGATGTGTTGCAGCGCTTCACAATGCCCTCAAGGAAGCTGAGAAAGCTGACATTGAGCGTGTCATAGCGGCGGCGGACGCGTTCGTTTTCGCGGTCTGCCGCGAAGAAGAACTGCTTGAGATCATTGCCGCCAATAGAGAGGAAATCGACCTCGTCAAAGAACTTGTCGGGTGCGAACGCGAGGGAGGGCGTCTCGAGCATGGCGCCGATTTCTAGGCTTGATGGCAGGGCGTGACCCAGAGCGCGCTCGCGGGCGAGGGCCTTGTCCATCTCAACACGTGCGGCGCGGTATTCTTCAAACTGTGCCACGAAAGGGAACATGACCGTTAAGGGCCTGCCATTGGCGGCGCGCAGGAGTGCTTGCAGCTGCATCCGCATGATGCCCGGTTTGTCGAGGCCCACACGAATTGCGCGCCAGCCAAGCGCCGGGTTTGGCTCGTCGTTGGGCTTCATATAGGGCAGGACTTTGTCGGAGCCGATATCAAGCGTGCGAAAGACCACGCGTTTGCCTTGGGCGGCATCTAGAACGCGGGCATAGAGTGCTGACAGTTCTGAGCGGCGCGGCATCTGGTTGCGCACGAGGAACTGAAGCTCTGTGCGAAAGAGGCCGACGCCTTCAGCGCCCGAGCTGTCGAGAGAGGGTAGATCGGCCATGAGGCCTGCGTTCATCGTGAGGGCGATGGTCTGTCCATCAAGGCTTGTGGCGGGTTTTTCGCGGATCGAGGTGTAGCGCTCTTGGGCTTGCGCCTGCATCGCGATTTTGTCGCGGAAGGCCGCGACCACAGTGTCATCGGGGCGCAGATGAGCGACACCTTGATCGCCGTCGACCATGATGTGATCGCCATTGAGCGCTTCTGTGGTGATGCGGGCCGCGTGGATGATCAGCGGGATCGCCAGCGCGCGGGCAACAATGGCAGCGTGGCTGCCGACGGAGCCTTCTTCGAGCACGATAGCCTTGAGCGAGCGGCCATAATCCAGCAGTTCGGCAGGCCCGATGTTGCGGGCGATCAAGACGGGATCAGGCGGCATTTCTGCCCCTGTTTCTAGCCCTTGGCCTGTCAGGATGCGCAGGAGGCGGTTGGAAAGGTCATCCAGATCGTGCAGGCGTTCGCGCAGATAGGCGTCAGTGACCTGTTGCATGCGGGCGCGGGCGGTGGACTGTTCTTTTTCAACGGCAGCTTCAGCCGAAAGGCCGCGACCGATGTCTTGCTCCATGCGGCTCATCCAGCCTTTGGAGTTGGCAAACATGCGGTAGGCTTCGAGCACATCGAGCTGCTCTTTGCCGCCGCCACGCGCGCCTGCGAGCATTTTATCGACCCCGACGCGCAGTTCTTCAACGGCCTCGCTGAGGCGTTCAAATTCGCGATGCGGGTCTTCGGCGATGGGATTGGTTACAACAACGCGCGGCTCGTGTAGCCAGACATGGCCCTCGGCAGCGCCTTCTTGTCCTGTCGCACCACGCAAAAGCACAGGCTGGGTGTGGCGTGCCGACAAGGCAGCGCCTTCACCAATGAAAGCACCAAGCTCAGCCATTTCGGCCAGAACCATCGCAACGACTTCAAGAGCGTCGACTTCTTCATCGGCGAATTGGCGGGCGTCTTTGGTCTGAACCACGAGCACGCCGAGCTTTTCACCAAGGCGTTGGATTGGCACGCCGAGGAAGCTTGAATAAATTTCTTCGCCCGTTTCTGGCATAAACCGAAAACCGCGCTCTGAGGGGGCGTCTGGCGTGTTGATCCGCTGCCCTTTGCGGGCCACAAGCCCGACAAGACCTTCGCCCATTTTCATGCGGGTTTGGTGTACGGATTCGGCCTTTAGGCCCTCTGTCGCGCAAAGTTCGAGCGTCTCTTCATCTCGGAAAAGATAAACCGAGCAAACCTCAGAGTGCATTTCTTCGGCGATCAGCTTGGTGATTGTATCAAGTCGCGTCTGGCCTGCGCTGTCTTCGGCCATAACCCCACGCAAACGGCCCAGCATTTGCCGGCTGTCTGTTTTGATTGGGTTTTGTTGTTCACTCATATCACAACGGGCCTTATATAATTAGGCCCAAGGCAGAATCTCAGGCCGCTTTCTCAAGCTCAAACGCATCATGCAGCGCTTGAACAGCAAGTTCCATGTATTTCCTGTCAATCAACACGGAAATCTTGATTTCTGACGTCGCAATAACCTTAATGTTTATTCCTTCATCAGAGAGCGTTTTGAACATCGTCGCGGCGACGCCTGACTGGCTGCGCATACCGATGCCAACCGCCGATACTTTGGCCACGTCTGTATCTGCAACGAGGTTGTGATAATTGATTGTGCCGCTTGTTTTGGCCTCTTCCATCGCCTTTTCGGCGCGCGCCACCTGTTCGGTGGGGCAAGAGAAGGTCATATCCGTGCGCCCATCTTCTGCGATGTTCTGAATGATCATATCGACGTTGATGCCTGCTTCGGAGAGCGGGCCGAAAATGGCGGCGGCAATGCCGGGGCGGTCGGCCACGGAGATCAATGTCATTTTGGCTTCATCGCGGGAATAGGCGATGCCTGATACGGGACGGTTTTCCATAACTTCCTCCTCATCGCAAACGAGCGTGCCCGCTTCGTCGGATTGTTCTTCAAATGAACTCAGAACCCTGAGCTTAACCTTGTAGCGCATCGCCAGCTCGACAGAGCGGGTTTGCAGGACTTTGGCACCAAGCGATGCCAGCTCAAGCATTTCTTCAAAGGCGATCTTGTCGAGTTTGCGCGCCTTGGAGGAGATGCGGGGATCTGTGGTGTAAACGCCATCAACGTCTGTATAAATATCGCAGCGCTCGGCTTTGAAGGCGGCCGCGAAGGCGACAGCTGTCGTATCAGAGCCGCCGCGGCCCAGCGTCGTGATGCGTCCTTCGGGGCTGACGCCCTGGAAGCCCGCGACAACGGCCACGCGCATGCCTTCGGCAAACTTGGCCTCGATATTGGCGGGGGGGATGTCTTCGATCCGTGCGGAGGCGTGTGCAGATGTGGTCTGCACAGGCACTTGCCAGCCCTGCCAAGAGCGTGCGGGAATGTCCATTTCTTGCAATGTCAGCGCCATGAGGCCTGCCGTGACGTTTTCGCCAGAGCTGACCACGGCGTCATATTCACGCGCGTCATAGAGCGGAGAGGTCTCGTTGACCCAGCCAACAAGCTCGTTTGTCTTGCCCGACATGGCCGAGACGATGACGATTACGTCATAGCCTTTGGCCACTTCGACGCCGACGCGCTTGGCAGCGCGGCGAATGCGGTCAAGGTTGGCGACGGACGTGCCGCCGAATTTCATCACCAGAACGGGCATAGGAGGCCTCACGAATTGCGTTCGGCGCGGTTTAATCGCTTGGAGAGGCGCACGCAAGGGTCTGATGCTGCGGCAAAGGGTGCTTTAGTAAGGGTGGTCGCGGCCATCCCATGTGCGAAAGCAGCCCGTTGTTTCAAGGCTGAGGGCATCAAACTCGCGGATCAGGCCTTCGGCGGACTGAGCCACATCAATATCGCCGCCATCGCCGCCCATATCCGTACGCACCCAGCCCGGGTGATAGGCGCCGACAGCGACGCCTTCAGGAGCAAGGTCGGCGGCCAGATTGCGCGCGAGATTGAGGGCCGCAGCCTTGGAACTTCGGTAGATATAGCTGCCGCCCGGAGCCTTGGTATCGCTGCCCATCTGGCTTGAAATGATTGCGATTTTTGGGGCGTCTGAGCGCATCAGATGCGGCAGGAAGGCCTGGACCGTAAGGAAGACGCCCGTGACATTGGTAGCGAAAGATTGCGCCCACATGTCGCTTGGGTAGCCGTCTTCCAGCGCTTGGCCTTTGTCGGGGTAAATGCCTGCGTTGCAAATCAGCAGGTCGACCGTTTCTTCGGCCATCGCGCTGGCGAGGGCTTTGACGCTGGCCGGGTTTGTCACATCAAGGGCGGCGTAGCCATTGCCGCTGCGCGCTGTGGCTGTGACAGTGTCGCCTGTGACGGCATAGAGCTCTGCGAGGCGTGCGCCAATTCCACGATTGGCACCTGTGATAAGAATATGGCTCAATTTGTACTCCGGTTCGGCTTGAAGGGCAGGGGCAGGACGGGCACGCCGTCTTCGATCAGCTTTTTGGCGTCTTCCATTTTTGCTTCACCATAGATGGCACGCTCCGGTGCGTCACCCAAGTGCATTTTGCGGGCTTCATCGGCGAATTTTGGGCCGACGTATTCGGAATTGGCCTCAACCTTCCTGCGCATTTCAGCCAAAGCCTGCTCTGCGGGGTGTGCAGGCGCAGTCAGCGCGCCTTTGTGTGTCTTGCTCGTGCTGACGCGCGGAGCCATGAGCGACTTTTGCACATCGGAAACGCCACAGACAGCGCAAGACACCATGCCTGCAGCGTGCAGTTTGTCGAAGGCTTCAGAGGACTGAAACCAGCTGTCAAAGCCGTGGCCATCGGCGCATTTGAGCGAGAAACTTATCATCTCGGTCCCTTAGGATTATTGGTTATAGATAAGCTATGTTGCGGCGCGTGCAAGCTTAGGCTGTGAGCAGGCGGGGATCAAATGTCTTGAGGATTTTCTTAAGCTCTGGTTCGGCGACTTTGCCTGCGGCTTTCTTGGGGGAAAACCACTTGCGGCGGCGCTGCTTTTTTTCGGGGTACTTCTTTTCCAAAGCGCTGACATGTACGGGGTAAACCAGCGCAATACAGGGCAGGCTCTCTTTGGGACCGATGTCTTTTTTGTAGGAAAAAAGGCCTAGGCAGCGGTCGTAAGCTGTGCCTTTGACGCCAGCCTCTTCCCATGCTTCTTGCAGAGCCGCTTGGGCGGGAGTTTTTTCGGCCATCGGCCAGCCCTTGGGGATGATCCAGCGTTGGGAACCACGGGATGTGATCAACAGGACCTCTGGCTCGCCCTTGCGAATGCGATAGCACAAGGCCGCAAACTGGCTGCGAACATCAGTTTTGCGCGCGCCTTTGAGGGCGATGGGCAGTTGTTTGGGGCCTTGAACGCTGATGGGCCTGTCTCTCTCGGTCAATTCACTGCTTCCGTTTTAAGGAAATTGTGAATCAATTCGAGCGGGAAGGCCAGTGTTTCGTTTCAGGACCGTCGAATTTGGTCCTCATGCGAGTAGATTAGCGGCGATAAATCACAGGAAACCAGTCTTCGCGCAGGCGCTCGCCTTCGTTCATCCCATGTTCGGGAAAGGGGGGAGATGTCGGGCCAGGGCGCTCGACGTAGCGAGCATCATCTCCCAGAAGGCGCAGGGAGAAGGCGCGGCGGCGTGTCTGGCTGGTGTTGCCACGCGCGCCGTGCAGGATCGCATAGTTGAAGGCCACAGCGTCGCCAGGCTCCATTTCCCACTCACGGATATCCATTCCCTCAGCCTCAGGGTCAGGAACGGGCATGTAATCGTCCTTATTTGGAAAATAGCTTTCGTTTGCCACCCAACGCATTGGCATTACGGGCTTTTCCCACGCGTGGCTTCCTGCAACGCAGCGCAGGGCTGCCTCCTTGACGGGATCAAGCGGGGACCAAAAACTGACATTTTGCACGCCATCCACGAAGTAGTACGGCCCGTCCGTGTGCCAAGGCGTTGCCATCGAGGTGCCGGGCTCCTTGACGAGAATGTGGTCATGAAACACCTGCGTGCTCTGGCTGCCCATCAGATCGGCTGCGACTTCGGCAGCAGGCGATTTTTCGATCACCTCGGCAAATTCTTCGATGCGCTGCCAGTTGCAATAGTCATCAAAGAAGCGCCCTGTTTCGCCTTCTTTTTTGTTTTCGGAGGCAAAAGGCCCCGGCTCTTCCATGTTGCGCGCAACGCCTTTGCGCAGCGTCTCGACATGCTCTTTGAAGAGGCCACGAATGACGATGACCCCGTCGCGTTGGTAGGTGTCGATCATGTCTTGGGTGAGAAGCGGATGTGGCATGGAGGACTCCTTGAGCTGCTGTTGGACAGCTTTGATGGCGCTGGCGCTCTTGTCAATCAGGCAAAAATGCGTTACTGAAACGATATAAAATTGTTTTCTATCAGATAGATACAACGAATTTATAAACTTCTGCGCGAAGATTTATTGCGCAGAGGTTTATAGCTTATTCGGCCGCTGTACGCTTGGGCAAGACCCAGTCAGGGCGGATGAAGTGACAGGTATAACCGTTTGGAATCCCTTCCAGATAGTCTTGGTGCTCGGGCTCTGCCTCCCAGAATGCACCCACGGGCTCAAGTTCTGTGACGACGCGATCTGGCCAGAGGCCAGAGGCGTTTACGTCAGCAATAGTGTCGAGCGCGACAGCTTTCTGGGCCTCGTCAGCGTAGTAAATGGCAGAGCGATAAGACATGCCACGATCATTGCCTTGGCGGTTTTCTGTGGTCGGATCGTGAATCTGAAAGAAGAATTCCAAGAGCCTGCGATAGCTGATTTTTTCGGGGTTATACACAACCTCGATCCCTTCGGCGTGGGTGCCGTGGTTTTTGTATGTCGCGTTCTCGACATCGCCGCCTGTGTAGCCCACGCGCGTGCTGATAACTCCGTCCATTTTGCGGATCAGGTCTTGCATGCCCCAAAAGCAGCCGCCTGCGAGTGTTGCGGTTTCGGTTATCATGATGCGCCCTCCACTTGGGTTAAATAGGCGCCATAGCCCTCTGCTTCCATTTCGTCTTTAGGAACAAAGCGTAAGCTGGCGGAATTGATGCAATAGCGCAGGCCGCCCATCTCGCGGGGGCCATCCGGAAACACATGACCGAGGTGGCTGTCGCCATGGGTCGAGCGCACTTCGGTGCGGATCATGCCATGGGTCATGTCGCGCAGCTCTTCGATATTCGCTGGCTCGACTGGCTTGGCAAAGCTTGGCCAGCCGCAGCCCGATTCGAACTTCTGGGATGAGGTAAAGAGCGGCTCGCCCGAAACGATATCCACATAAAGCCCAGCTTCGAAGTGATTGTTATACTTGCCGGTAAAGGGCCGCTCGGTGCCGCTCCCTTGGGTGACGAAACGCTCTTCCTCGGTGAGGGCAGCGAGCGCCTCGGGTGTTTTTTGGTAGGTCATGGCTGTGCTTCCCATCTGTCGCGATTAGGCATGAATGTGGGCATCATTGCAGGCTTTGCCAAGGGCAGAACGTGATTGTGATGGCGTATTAGACTGCCGGCGGCAAACTGCTTCGCTTGATCTTATTTTATCACTGAAAGCCGCTGGTATGCCGTGTACTGCTTTCTGGTTAGAAAGCTGTGGTACCCCGTAGGGGAGTCGAACCCCTCTTTTCAGGTTGAAAACCTGACGTCCTAACCGATAGACGAACGGGGCATAACCAGCCGTGAGGCGGGTAATATGGAATGTGGCTTCTCTGCGCAAGCAGAAATTTGCGCTCTTTTTCAATTTTTTTTGTAGCCCTTAAAACAGGGCTTTCAGTGCGCGGGTGCGGCGTCGTCAAGGCGCAGTTGCACGCTGGTACGACCCTGCCATGTGTTCAACTCGAGCCGTCCCGCGAGGTGAAACCGTGCACCGCCGTGATTCTGCAGGGTGGGTCCGAGGGCCGTATCAAAGGCGCCAAAGGCGATGGCGTCAAGGCGTGGGCCTGTGCCGTCAGAGAACGTAATTTTGAGATGGCCCGTACCGATCTGCTTGGCGAAGTGGATTACGCAATCGGGAAAGGCAAAGCGGGGACCAGCGGCAGACGCACCATAAGGACCAGCGTCGTCGAGCTGCTCGACAAGCTGTTGGTTGGCCGCTCCGGGCATCAATGCGCCGTCAAGTTTGAGGTCTGATGGTCCGAGCGCGCCTGCGCCTTGTTCGTCTAGAAGCTCCGAAAGACGGGCCATTGCGGGCTCGAGCTGTTCACGGCTGAGCGAGAGACCAGCGGCCATTTTGTGTCCGCCGCCTTTTTCGATCATGCCGTCCATGGCGAGGCGCTGGATGCTTGCGCCGAGATCGATGCCTGAGACAGAGCGGCCAGAGCCTTTGCCTTCGTCACCATCAAAGCCGATCACAACAGCGGGACGGCCTGTGGCTTCTTTGAGGCGGGAGGCGACGATACCGACAACGCCCGCGTGCCAGCCTTCACCTGCGGCCCAGACGAGGGGGGCGTCAAAGCCGCGCTCTTCGGCTTGGGCGAGGGCGGCGGCGCGGACTTCTTCTTCAATCGCGCGGCGCTCGGAATTGAGCATGTCGAGCTTTTCGGCCAGCGCGCTGGCTTCGTGAGGGTCTCGGCAAGACAGCAGCCGTGCGCCAAGATCGGCTTGGCCAATGCGCCCGCCTGCGTTGATCCGTGGTCCGAGGACGAATCCGAGGTGATAGGCTTTGGGCGCAGTATCAAGGCGGCCCACATCTGACAGCGCGACAAGACCAATGCGCGCACGGCGGGCCATGATTTTCAGGCCCTGCACCACAAAGGCACGGTTTACGCCGATAAGGGGCGCGACATCGGCCACTGTGGCCAGCGCGACAAGATCAAGCATAGAGATCAGGTCTGGGCCTTTGTCGCCGCGCTCGCGCAGGATACGGCCTGCATCGACCAGTGTGAGAAAAACCACAGCGGCGGCGCAGAGATGGGCGAGATCGCCTGTTTCGTCTTGCCTGTTCGGGTTGACCACAGCGAGAGCGGGGGGAAGCGTTTCGCCGCCGAGGTGGTGATCTAGCACGATGATATCTGTGCCTGTTGCGGCAGCGAGCGCCTCATGGCTGAGCGTTCCACAATCAACACAGATAATAAGCGAATGGTCCGCTGCCAGCATTTCCATGGCGGGAGCGTTGGGGCCGTAGCCTTCGTCAATTCGGTCAGGGACATAGAGCGTTGCGTCATGCCCCAGTTCACGAAACCAGTCGATGAGCAGCGCGGCAGAGGTTCCGCCATCGACATCATAATCGGCAAAAATGGCCACGCGCTCGCGTCCATCGAGGGCGCGCACGATGCGGGCGGAGGCGCGCTCCATGTCTTTGAGGGAGCGCGGATCTGGCATGAGCTCGCGCAGTTGGGGCGCGAGGAAGCCTGCGGCCTCCTGTGCGCTCACACCACGACGCGCAAGGACTTGCGCCAGTGCGCGGGGTAGGTCGGTGTCTTGTACAATCAGCTCAGCGGCGCGCTCAAGCCCGACTGTTGGCCCGAGCCATTTGCGCCCTGTCAGGGAAGTCTCAACGCCTAAAAATGCCATGCTCTGCCTGCTTGTTGCCGCTTGTGCCCAGTGTGGCCCAAAGCGGTTGTGGGCGCAATCAGACGTCTTCGATGCGCAGGGCGACAGGCTTGCCCACGATCACATCAAGCGCGTCCATCGCGGCGAGCGCGGCCTGAAGATCAGCGTGAGCTGACTTATGCGTGACGATCAGCACGGGTGCGGATGTATCAGCATGGCCGTATTGGCGCATCCGGTCAATTGAGACGCCCGCGTTGCCAAGAGCTGTTGCGACTTTGGCGAGCGCACCAGGCTTATCGAGCAGTGAGAACCGCAGGTAGTAGGGTGCGGGAGCTGACGAGGTAGCGACTGTTGCGGCGACAAGCTCGCGCGCGGGGCGGCCGAAAATTGCAGGGCGAATGCCGCGCGCAATATCCATAACATCGCCCATGACGGCGCTGGCTGTGGGGCCTTCGCCCGCTCCAGGGCCACGCAGAACGACTTGTTCGACCTGATCGCCCTCAAGGACGACCATGTTTGTGCCGCCTTCGAGCTGGCCGAGAGGCGATGTATCGGGAACAAGGCAGGGTGTCATGCGTTGCTCAAGGCCACGAGCTGTCATACGCGCCACCCCGAGGAGCTTGATGCGGTAGCCCATGTCTGCTGCTTGGTTGATATCTTCCAGAGTGATCTCGCCGATGCCCTGAAGCTGCACACCGTCAAAGTTGACCTGCGTGCCAAAGGCGATGGAGGAGAGGATCGCGAGCTTGTGGCCCGCATCGATCCCGCCGACGTCAAGGTTTGGGTCGGCCTCAAGATAGCCAAGTGCGCTCGCTTCTTCAAAGAGGGCGTTGTAGCCTTGGCCTGTGGCCTGCATCCGCGTCAGGATATAGTTGCAGGTGCCGTTCATGACGCCCATGACGCGGGTCATCTCATTGCCTGCAAGGCCTTCCAGAAGTGTTTTGATAACAGGAATACCGCCAGCGACGGCGGCCTCAAAGCGGATCACGGCGCCTTTGTCTTCGGCGGCGAGCGCGAGGGCTTGGCCGTGATGGGCGAGCAGGGCTTTGTTGGCGGTGACAACGTCTTTGCCAAGAGCGAGTGCGGCTTCAGTGGCGTCTTTGGCGGAGCCTTCTGAACCGCCCATCAACTCAACGAAAACATCAACATCATCGCGTTTGGCGAGAGCGACAGGATCATCTTCCCATGCGTAATCTGACAGGTTTACACCACGGTCTTTGTCGCGCGAGCGGGCGGAGACTGCAACGATCTCGATCGGGCGGCCTGCGCGTGCGGCGAGGAGCTCTGATTTCTGACGCACGATCTTGACGACGCCTGCGCCGACGGTTCCAAGGCCTGCGATGCCCAAACGGAGGGGTTTTGTCATGGGAATGCTGCCTTTTGCCTGAGTTTGCTGTGTTGCTTAGCGATTTAGCCGCTAACGCGCGGGCTTGCAATGTGGGTTATCAGCCCTCTTGCGCAGGCAGAATTACACCCGCCCGCATACGTGCCCTGTCGGATCCGCTGACGATACTGCCCGAGAGGCGGGCGGCGCGGGCGCGCAGGGCCGCGACGCGGGCATTGACGGATGCGGCTGTTGTCGCTGTCGCCTGTGGCGGAGTTTGGAGTGCTTCGAGCTCGGAGGTGGGCGCGAGGGCGGGGTAACCGGCCGCTTTCATCTCACTGGTCAGCGCTGCATCAAGCTCGGGAAACTCGGCGCAGGCCGTGAGAGACAGGACAAGAACAAAGGCAAGAGACGCGCGCATGGGGGGCTCCGAGGGGCTTTTGATACAGGTGATGCCTTAGAGGGGGCAAAAGCGCAAGCAAAGGGTTTGATTTGAACGATTGTTCAGTTAAACATGGCCTATGGCGCGTACTCAAGGCTCACATTCTGACATCACTGGTCCGCGCATTCGCGCGGCAGCGCGGGTGCTGTTTGCACGTCACGGTTATGCCGCAGTGTCGATGCGCCAGATTGCGAGCGAGGTCGGGCTACAGGCGGGTGCGCTGTACAACTACACGGCGGACAAACAGAGCCTTTTGGCAGAGTTGATGCGCGAGCATATGGACGATCTGCTTGAAGCGCGTGCAGACGTGAACTCACCCGCAAAAGAACCACTGGAGGCGCTGGCGGAATTTGTGCGCTTTCATATCGGATTTCACATTGAGCGGCCTGACGAGGTTTTTATCGCCTATATGGAGCTGCGCGCACTTGCGCCTGAAAATTTTGCCCAGATCGAAGGCTTGCGGCGTCAGTATGAAAACGAGCTTGAGGGCATTTTGCGGCGCGGAGCCGAGGCAGGTATCTTTGTCTTTGAAGACGCCAAGATCACCACGCTGGCTGTGATTGCCATGCTTACGGGTGTGAACACATGGTACCGCCAAGGCGGGCGCCTCAGCCTTGAAGAGGTTGAGGATATTTACTGGAATATGGTGCGCCGCGCTGTCGGGGCTTGATCCTGGACAGCTAGTACCCCGCTGCGCGATCGACGAGATGTAGGAGCGGCTCGCCGGCCTCATTGCGGCGGATGTTTTCAGCAACAACTTCGGCACATGTTTCGGCGCGGGTTTCGGCGGCCATGTGGGGCGTCACGGTCACGTTTGGATGCGCCCAATAGGGATGATCCTGCGGCAGCGGCTCGACGCGAAACACATCAAGCGTGGCGTGGGCGATCTGGCCGCTGTCCAGCGCTGTGAGGAGGGCATCATCGTCAATCAATGGGCCACGGCCCGGGTTGATGATGAAGCTGCCACGGGGCATGAAGGCCAAACTTTCGGTATTGAGGATATTTTGTGTTGCGGGTGTTGAGGGCAGCAGCAGGATACAAATCTCGCCATGCGCCAGTGCCGCTTTGAGACCGTCTGCGCCTGAATAACAGGTGATTTTGTCATGCGTCTTGGGACTGCGCGACCAGCCCGCAACATTGAAACCAAGCTGAACAAGCGCTTCGGCGCAAGCGAGACCGAGCTCGCCAATACCGAGGACTGTCACACCGCGGTCGCGGCTGAGCGGCGGAGTGGCAGGGGCCCACTCATGGGCGGGGTTCACAATCTGGGCGTCCATCCCGAGATGATGCCGCAGGGTGTGGCCGACAACCCATTCGACCATGCCTTGCTGAAGGCCGAAATCAACCATGCGGGTGAGGGGCACTTTGAGCGTTTCGTTGCTCGTGATGGCTTCGACGCCGGCCCAGAGATTAAGAACAGCTTTGAGGCGGGTGAAGGGCGTGAAATCCTTCACATCGGAATTGGGCGCGTAGACGATGTAGTCGACCTCTTCGGGGGCGATATCGAGCGCAAAATGCACATCCAGCCCTGCGGCTTTGAGCGCTTCGGGGAGCACATCTTTATATTGGTCCCAGCGCTCGGGGCGCGCGGCGAAGAGAGCGTTGAGTGTCATTGGACGCCTTATTGTTTAACGTGGTTTGTGGACATGCGCGCTTTGGACGAGGCCGAAGGCAACCATGAGCACGAGCATCGCAGAGCCGCCGTAAGACACAAGCGGAAGTGGCACGCCGACAACGGGGATGAGCCCCATAACCATCGCCATATTGACCGAGAAGAACAAAAAGAAGGTCATGGCGACGCCGAGTGTGAGCAGGGCGCCGTAGCGGTTGGCATTGTTCACGGCAGAAATAATACAGAAGATGATGATCAGAGCGTAGAGCATGAGGAGGGCCGCCGCGCCGACGAAGCCGAACTCTTCGGAGAGAGTTGTGAAAATAAAGTCGGTGTGTTTTTCGGGGAGGAAATTGAGGCGGCTTTGCGTGCCTTGCATGAAGCCGCGCCCTGTCCAACCGCCAGAGCCAAGCGCGATCTTGGATTGGGTGATGTGATAGCCAGCATCGAGCGGATCGGCGGCGGGATCAAGGAAGGTGTCGATGCGACGGTATTGGTAATCCTTGAGAAGCTGCCATGCGGTCCCGCGTGATTGGAAGACCGCCGTGATGAGCGAGACGCCTGCCGCGATCACGGCGGCGAAATAGGCCCAGTGCACGCCCGCCATAAACATAACCGCGCCCCCCCCCGCGAGCAGCAGGATCGAGGTTCCGAGATCGGGCTGGTTGAGCACGAGCGCTGTGGGCAGCATGATCAGGCCGACGGGAATGGCGACCCAGAGCGGATGTGATATTTTCTTGAGTGGCAGCCAGTCGTAATAGGCAGCGAGCAGCATCACCAGCGTGATTTTCATGAGCTCGGAGGGCTGAAGGCGCATGAACCCAAGGTTGATCCAGCGTTGTGCGCCCATGCCGACCTCACCAAACAGTTCGACGGCCAGGAGCAGGATCAGCGAGATCGTGTAGGCGACGGCGGAAACATTGCGCCAAAACCAGATCGGGACCATTGCGACGACGATCATGGCAAAGAAGCCTGCGCCAAACCGCTTTATCTGAGGCTCGGCCCAGCGCTCAATGTTGCCGCCTGCGACGGAGTAGAGCATGAGGAAGCCAATGCTTGCGACCGCGACGAGCAGCAAGGCAAGTGGCCAGTTCAGATAGAGAACTTTGCGCGGCCCTGTCGGGACATATTTGACGTTATACTCAAGATAACTCATGCGCGCTCTGGCTCCTCGCCTTGGGGGGGCGGGCGCATTTCGCGCAGGCGTTTTTGCTGGGCCGAAATGCGGCCACGGTCGCGTGCGGGGTAGGCAGAGAGGGGCGGATCTTCGCCGTAGAGGGCCTGCAAAGTGATGTCTCGCGCGATGGGCACGGCAGTGGAAGACCCCCCGCAGCCATGCTCAACCACGATCGAAACAGCGATGCGGGGGTTGTCATAGGGCGCGTAGTTTACGAACAGCGCATGATCGCGTTGCCGCCACGGGACTTCGTCACATTTTACGCGGCGCGAGATCACTTGGGAGGTTCCTGTTTTGCCTGCCATCTGGTGGTCTGGGGAGGTGATACGGCTGCTGCGGGCTGTGCCGCTGCCGTGGTTTACGACCTCATACATGCCTTTACGGATCTGGCGCAGGTGGTTTTCATTGAGGCCCATGGGCGCGCCTGCACCGCTGGGTTGCTCGACACCATCAATGGTTTTGATCAAGCGTGGCGTGACAGCGCGCCCTGTGGCGAGGCGGGCTGTCATCACAGCAAGCTGGAGCGGACTCGCAAGGACAAAACCCTGACCGATGGAGGCGTTGACGCTGTCACCGATCACCCAGTCCTCGCCTTTGACGCGGTTTTTCCACTCTTTGGTTGGCGCGAGGCCCTCGGCGACAGCAGACATAGGGATATCGTGGCGCTCGCCGATACCGAGGCGGCGGGCCATTTCGGAGATCCGCTCGATGCCTGTTTCCAATGCGAGTTCGTAAAAATAGACATCACAGCTTTCGCGCAGGGAGCGCACGAGATCGACATTGCCGTGGCCTGAGCGTTTCCAACAGCCGAACTTCTGGGAGTAAACCTCAAGGTGGCCTTTGCAGCGGTAGGTGTCTTCTGAGTTCACAATGCCGGCTTCGAGCGCGGCGAGGGCCGTGACCATCTTGAAAGTCGAGCCTGGCGGATATGTCCCTTGAACGGATTTGGACACAAGTGGGCGGTGATCATCCTCGATCAGGCCGTTGTAATCATTGACGGAAATTCCATTTACAAAGAGATTTGGATCAAAAGCGGGTGAGGACCCGATGGCCAGAAGATCGCCGCTCTCGCAATCAATCACAACGGCGGCGGCACTTTCGGAGCCGAGGCGCGCTTGGACATAGTTTTGCAGCATGTGGTCGATGGTGAGCTGGATGTCGGCACCCGGTTTGCCTTCTTGGCGGCCCAGCTCGCGCACCTCACGGCCTGAAGCGTTTACCTCAAGGCGCATTGTGCCAGCCTTGCCGCGCAGCTCTTCTTCTTCGCGTGCTTCCAAGCCTGTTTTGCCGATCTGGAAGCGGGGCAGATTGAGCAGCGGATCAGGATTTTCGATGCGGGAGAGATCATAGTCGGAGACAGGGCCAACATAGCCGATCACATGGGTGAAATCCGCACCAAGCGGATAGTGGCGCGAGAGTGCGACCTGTGGCTCGATTCCAGGGAGGGCGGGAGCATTGGCGGCGACGCGGGCGAGCTCTTCCCATGTGACTTTTTCTGCAATGGTAACCTGCGTATCGCCGCGGCGCTTCTTAAGTTCGACCCGAGCCTCGGCCACAAGCTCTGGATCAAGCTGAATCAGCTGTCCGAGGCGGGCGATGGTTTCATCGATGTCGCCTGCGTCTTCGCGGGTGATGGTGACACGGTAGCTCTGAACGTTTTGCGCCAGTGGACGCCCCGTACGGTCAAAGACCTGACCACGGGCGGGCGGAATCAAGCTTATTTTGATACGGTTTTCTTCCGCCAGAAAGCGGAACTGGTCGGATTCTTGCACCTGAAGGTAATGCATGCGCGCGCCCAAGACGCCGACAAGCCCCGCCTGAATGCCGCCCACCAGAAGGGTGCGGCGGCTGACGATGGCCTGACTTGTCTGCTTTTCATTGGTACTTTTACGCATGTTTCACCTTAGAACCGTCTGTCAGAGACGCTGGCCAAGGGCGTTGACCTCGCCCAGTGTCGGCTTTCTCAGACCTAAGAATACCCAAGAAACGCCGATGACAACAGGGTAGATCAAAATTGTGAACAGGATTTGGACCAGTGCTGTGGAGAGCGCGAAGGACTCAACCAGCAAGAGCATCAAAATAAGTCGATAGCCAATGATGACTGCGGAAATGGCCATTGAGGCTGTTATCCATTCGACTGAAAAAGGCGTGTTTCGCAGTTGAGAGGCGCGGGCCTTGAGCATTTCGACGGCGACGAGCGCTATTGCGGCAAAGAGACCAGGCGGGCGGCTCATCATCAGATCAGCAAAGAGCATCACGAGCCCGATCAGCAGGGCGGGCACAAACTCGGGCCGACGCAATGCCCAGCAAAACGCGAGTGCGAGAATAATATCAGGCGCGGCGAGCGTGCTGGGAAGGGTGCTGAGCGGCAGCAGATGAAGGAAAATCACGCCAACACTGAGCAGAATAAACATCGTGCGCATGAACCAGAGGCGGCTGACCGTGTTTTCAGTCATTTGCGGCGGCCTCTGTGGCAGCAGTTTCTGGAAGGACCTCGGGCAGGACCATGCGACCGGGATCGGAGATGCGCTCAGTTCCGTAATTGCGCAGAATGCGCAGGAATTCGAGGCGCTCGTAGTCTGCGGCAAGGCGCACACGCATCCGCCCGCCCGTGTCCACAGCGATATGGCCGATCAGAACGCCAGAGGGAAAGACATCGCCGTCTCCTGAGCTGACAACGCGGTCGCCCGGGCGGATCAAGTCACGGTTTTCGACAAAGTCGATGGGCGGCGCGAGCGTATTGTCACCGATGATCAGGCCACGCTGACCAGAGGGCTGCACTGTCACGGGGACACGTGAACTTGCGTCCGTGAGCAGAAGAACGCGAGAGGAGCGCTCACCGACCCCGGAGACGCGCCCGACAAGCCCGATCCCGTCCATTGCCGCCCAGCCATCAAGGATCCCGTCGCGCGCGCCCACATTGATCAGCACAGATTGGCGATAGGGCGAGCCGCTGTCAGCGAGCACATTGCCCGAGATCGAGGTTAGGCGTGGATCAAGACGGACATTATTGAGGTCCAGCAGGCGGGCGTTTTCCTGCTCCAGTTGCAGGGCGGCCTCTTTCCAGCTTTCCATGCGCTGAAGCTCACGGCGAAGCTCCTGGTTTTGTTCATAAATTTTGCGGTAGCTTTGAAAGTCCTTGATCAGATTGGCGGCGCCTGTGACCGGTGCGAAGGCCCAGTCAAAATTGGGCACAACACGGTCGATTACCGCGATGCGGAAGCGCTCAACGCGAGGGCTATCAATGCGCCAGAGGATAAAGATCCCGACCAGAACCAACATCAGAACAACCAGTATCAGCCGCTTGAGCGGGCCTGAAAAGTCTTCGGTTCTGAGCGGTTCATGTGCCAATTGGAGCCTTTCCTAGCAAGGCGCGGCGCGCGTCAGCTGTCGTAGTCGATCGCGTGAGCCAGTTGCTTTTCAAACTCAAGCGCTTTGCCTGTACCAAGCGCAACGCAGTTGAGGCTTTCATCTGCGATCGAGACGGCGAGGCCTGTTTGCTCGCGCAGGGCAAGATCCAGATCGCCCAAAAGCGCACCACCGCCTGTGAGCATAACGCCGCGATCAACGATATCCGCTGCAAGATCGGGCGGGGTTGCCTCAAGCGCTGTCATGACGGCTTCGCAAATCTGCTGGACTGGCTCAGAGAGCGCTTCGGCGATCTGGGCTTGGCTGATTTCGGTTTCTTTGGGTACGCCTGTGAGAAGGTCGCGACCGCGCACCTGGATCGAGGTTCCACGGCCATCGTCTGGCATACGCGCTGTGCCGATTGTTGTTTTGATGCGCTCGGCTGTGCTTTCGCCCACGAGCAGGTTTTGCTGGCGGCGCAGGTAGCTGATGATGGCCTCGTCCATACGGTCACCGCCGACGCGCACAGAGCGGGCGTAGACGATATCGCCCAGTGAGAGAACCGCGACTTCTGTTGTTCCGCCGCCGATATCCACAACCATGTTGCCTGTCGGGTCAGTGATTGGCATGCCTGCGCCGATGGCGGCAGCGATAGGCTCTGCGATCAAGCCGCAGCGGCGCGCGCCTGCACCGAGAACAGACTGGCGAATGGCGCGCTTTTCAACGGGTGTCGCGCCGTGAGGCACACAGACGATGACTTTGGGCTTTGAAAATGTTGAGCGCTTGTGAACCTTGCGGATGAAATGTTTGATC